>NZ_JBEZXE010000081.1:23368-24422 GCF_040637885.1 Kitasatospora sp. NPDC028055
CACCCCGCCGCCCACCTCCACCGGGGCGCGCCGGCCGGCCGGCCGGCCGGGCCCGGTACGGCCTCGGCGCCGAACCCGTCACACAGAGGACACTCGCGGCGAGCTGAAATGCCTGGTCAGCCGAGGAGCACTGACCGAGCCCGAGCCGGGCCTGTTCACCATGGCGAACGGGCGGGCTGGGCGGTGGGGTTGCTGCCCGCCTTCGCCGGGCGTGCTCTCGGCTGGTGTCCGGCCCCCGGCTGGGGCCTTCGTGGTCCTGCTGCGCTGCTCCCGCACGCCGCTGGCTGCCGGGTGGGCGGTGTGTCTGGTCTTGGATGTCTCTCTCGCTGGGGTCGTCATCCGTCTCGGTGAGTGCTACGGCGCTGTCCGTGTCGGTCCTCGCCCGGGCGCGGGGGCCGATGCCGGTGAACGCCTCGAAATCCTCGGCGTCTTCGATGTCCCTAAGGTCCTCACCGCCACCGAACTGGCGGTCGTAGACCTATCCCTCGCGGCTGCTCGCCCGCTGCCCAGCACCGGGCTTGCCTCTTCGCTGAGCTGGGGCGGGGTGGGTGGTGCTGGCTGGGCTCGGCTTTCTCGCTCGCGCATGGAGGCCGTTGTTGTGCCTGGTGGCCTGGGTGAGTCAGTCGTGTAACAGGAGGTCGGCGGTGCTGACTTTTTGTGCATGTCCGGGTTTCGGTCGGGTGGTGGGGGCGTGCGGTCTCGGGTGGTGGGGGCGTGCGGTCTCGGGTGGGGGTTGTTGGTGGCTTCCGGCTTTTGGCTTTCGGTTTCTGGTTGGTGGGGTTAGTGGTGTTGTGGGTGGGTGTGGGTGTGGCGGGTGAGGGAGTCGAGGGTGACGGCGGTGAGGAGGATGGTGCCGGTGATCATGTATTGGATGGCTTGGGTGGCGTGGATCATGTCGAGGCCGGTGGTGATGGTTTGGATGACGAGGATGCCGAGGAGGGCGGTCCAGGCGTTGCCGCGGCCGCCGAAGAGGCTGGTGCCGCCGATGACGGCGGCGGCGATGGCCATCATGAGGGTGTTGCCGGTGCCGAGTTGTTTGTCGGTGGTGCCTTGT
>NZ_JBEZXE010000082.1:0-23846 GCF_040637885.1 Kitasatospora sp. NPDC028055
GCACTCTGCACCCAACACGGCATCGCAACGGCAGCCTGAGCCTGACCTAGATCAAATACTTCGCCAGCAGAGTCGCCAGGCCGACTTCCTGTGCGCTCTTCCCATGCCGTCAGGCCAGCGAGCCCGCCCAGGCCGCCAGCTGCGCGAAGTCGCCCGCGGTCAGGCCGACCTTCGGGTCGACGTGGTGGAGCAGCGCCGGGCCGGGGTGGTGGGCCGCGACCCAGGCGCGGTCCGCGTCCGTGATGTCGTCGTCGACCCAGGCGAAGGGCCGGCCCTTCGCCCAGGCGACGATCTCCGGGGTCTTCCAGAACACCCCGCCGACCGGCTCCGGCCGGGGCTCGGACCAGGCGATGTACGGCAGTTCGGGCAGCCCCAGCAGGGGGCCGATGAAGGAGTTGGCCTCCTCCTCCCAGGTCGTCGCCCACACCAGGTCGAAGAGCAGCGCCGCCAGCGCCGGCCCGTGCTCCGGGTTGAGCCACACCCGCAGCGGCTTCGGCGCCTTGTGGGGCGTGCCCCACCACGCGAGCCGCCGCCGCTCGGCAGCCTCCCAGCGCGGGGTCATCAGCCGGTGGGTCCGGTAACCCTCCGGCCGCCGGTACGGCTTCGCCGCATCGGGGTTCAACGGCCCGTCCACGTCCACCAGCAGCGCCGGCCGCACCATCCCGCACCTCCCCGATCGTCGTCGAACGTACCGGGCGGGCCGGCAGCGGCCCAACGCGTTTTCCTTCGGAAGCGGCGGGCGTGGTCGCAACGGCCCATGGTGCTGGAGTGGTTGGGGGTCTACGTTGGTGCGGTGAGTACTTCGACCGGTGCCGTCCGAAGACGGCGCGCGTTCTTCGCCGTCGGCTGGGCCGTGCTCCTGCTGGCGATCGTCGTGCCGCCGCTCGTGGTCGGGCCGGCCTTCGCCCGCCCGGGGGCGCTGGTCGTGCCCGGACTGGTCGCCACGATCGGCCCCGCGATCCTGATGGACGCGGGCACTGCACGGCGGACGGGCTGGCGGGTGGCCGGCGGGGTGGCCCGGGCCCGCACCTGGTCGGGTGCGCGGGAGGTCGACCTGACGGAACTCAGGACGGTGCGCGCCTGGGAGGTGATGACGAGGACGGGCTCGGCGACACTGGTCTCCCTCTCCGACCGCTCCGGCGGGTGGGTGATCCTGACCGTCGCCGACGAGGACACCCACCTCGTCACCGACGCGGTGCGCCGTCACGGCGCGGGCTACGTCTCACCGTGGGCCAAGGCGCTCCTGGGCCTCGAACCGACCCGGTGGTACGCCTCCGGAGCCCGGCTGCTCGGCCTCATCCTCATCACGATCGCGCCCCTCCCCGCCGCGATGCTGCTGGCCGCAGCGATCGCCCAGCGCTGACCGGTCTCGGTCCTCAGCAGTACCCGTCCACCACGGCAAGGGACTTGGGCGTGAGGGCTCAGGGCTTCTGCCAGGTCAGCGAGTAGCGCCGCAGGACGTGCCACCGGTAGCGCACCCCGGGCAGCACCTGCCCGGCTGCCTCCCGCACCTCCCGGTAGCTCATCACGGGCGCGGCCGTCGGCATGCCCTCGGGGCCGGACGCCCGGCGCAGCGCCTTCACGGCGCGCACCAGCGGGGCGGCCGCGGCCCAGCGGGCCCAGTCCGCCGGCGTCTCCTCGCGGGCCAGGCCGACCACCACCAACACGCCGCCGGGGCGCAGCAGTTCACGCATCCGGGCGAGGGCGGCGGTGAAGTCCATGTGGTGCACGGCCGTCACCGAGCAGACGAAGTCGAAGCCGCCGTCCGGTAGATCGAGGGTGAGGAAGTCCCCTTCCAGAAAAGTGACTTCACGGTAGGCCGCCCGCGCCTGCGCGACCATCCCCGGGTCGCTGTCCACCCCGACCACCCGCCCGCACCGCAGCGCGAGCTTCGCCGCCAACAATCCGTCCCCGCACCCGACATCCAGCGCGGCCCCGCACCCGGGCGGCACCGCCCGCAGGATTCCGGGGTGCCGCGCCACATTGGTGTTCCAGTACGGCCGTTCCTCGCGCATCAACACCAGCTTGCCATGTGCTGCACCGCATGAGTGTGGGGTTTTCGGTGGCGGCCCGAAAGGCCTCCGGAGCAGTCGCGAACTGCAGGGCGGCTTGCGCTGCTTTGTGCAGACGGCCGGGATCGCGAGTTCAAGCTGAGTAGCGGGGACAGGATTTGAACCTGCGACCTCTGGGTTATGAGCCCAGCGAGCTACCGAGCTGCTCCACCCCGCGTCGGTAGTCCCGACTCTACGGCACAAACGGGTGATCACAAACCGGATTCCTGCTCGGGTGGGTCAGTCGTCGGCCAGGGCGGCGGTGACGGCGGCCTCCGCATGCAGGCGGGCGGTGGGGAAGAGGGGGACGGGGCTGTCCTCGGGGTGGACGAGGAGTTCGATCTCGGTGCAGCCGAGGATGATGCCTTCGGCGCCGGCGGCGACCAGGTCGGCGATGATCCGGCGGTAGGCGGCGCGGGATTCCTCGCGGACGAGGCCGAGGCACAGCTCCTGGTAGATCACCTGGTGGACCAGGGCGCGGGAGTCGGGCCCCGGGACGAGGACGTCCAGGCCGCCGGCGGTGAGGCGGCCGCGGTAGAAGTCCTGCTCCATGGTGAAGGCCGTGCCCAGCAGGCCGACCCGGCGCAGGCCGGCCGCGCGGACGGCGTCGGCGGTGGCGTCGGCGAGGTGCAGCAGGGGGATGGAGACGGCCGCCGCGACCTGGTCGGCGACCTTGTGCATGGTGTTGGTGCAGATCAGCAGCAGGTCGGCGCCGGCGGCTTCCAGGCCGCGGGCGGCGTCGGCGAGGACCGCCCCGGCTTCCTCCCAGCGCCCGGCGGCCTGGAGCCCTTCGATGTCGGCGAAGTCGACGGAATGGAGCACCAGTCGGGCGGAGTGGAGGCCGCCTAGGCGGTCGCGGGTGAGTTCGTTGAGGGTGCGGTAGTACTCGGCGGTGGATTCCCAGCTCATGCCGCCGATAAGGCCGAGGGTTTTCATGGGGCCAGTTATAAGCCGGAAGAGAGAAGGAAATCAATTGCATAAGGATTACTTTGAGGTGCCCTCCCGTGCCACCCGGTGCTGCCATTCCCGGGCGAACACCACCGACCCCGCCTCCAGCGCCCGCACCTGCACCACGCTGATGAAGTGCCCGGCGTCGCACCGCAGTTGGGCGCGGGTCTGGACGGTCACGTCCCAGCCGATGTCCGGCCGCTCCAGCCGTACGGTGCGGTCGGTGCGGGCCTGGGCGCTGAGCGGGGCGCCGGTGAGGATGCGGTAGGCGGTGACGGTGTGCTCGTCGCGGACCAGGCCGTCGGGGTAGGTGCGGGTGCCGTCGGTGGCGGGGGAGAGTTCGCTGCGCCACTCGTGGCGGCCGATGTCGTGCACGGTGACGTGCTCGGGCCGGGCGGTGAGCGGTTCGGTGAGGTGGACGTCCAGCGGGTCGGGCAGGGTGGGGGCCGCGAGGGTGACGGGTGCGGCGCCGGCGTCCGCGGCGAGGTGGCGGACCGGCAGGACGAGGGTGGAGTGGGACGGGTCGACGGCGTACCCGGTGTCGTCCGCGCTCGGCCACACCCAGGGCCAGTAGACGGAGGAGAGCGCGAGCCGCAGCCGGTGCCCGGCCGGGACGGTGGCCGCGAAGGCGGCGAGTTCGACCTCGACGTCCGGGCCGGCGGCGGCCCGCACACCGCGGGTGAGCAGGGTGGAGGTGCCGTCGGGGCCCACCGCGCACAGCCGGGCGACCACCTGGGCGGGCCCGCCGCCGGGGCGCAGCCGCAGCCGGGCGGTGGGTGCGCCGAGCAGTTCGACGGGTTCGGGCAGCGGCTGGGAGTCGAAGCAGACCGAGCGGCCGTCCTCCTCGCGCTGGTCCGGCGGTAGGTCGGCGGGGCGGCCGTACGGGACGTAGGCGCCGGCGTTGAGGCCGGTGTGCTGCGGGGAGCGGACGGGGACGTACCGGTCCTGGGAAGCGGTGCCGGCGGTGCGCAGCTGGCCGTCGAGGTCGTAGTGGATCTCCCGGACGTCGGGGGAGGGCCAGACGTCCTCGCCGGTCCAGCGGGTGCTGATCCAGCTGCGCAGGGCAGGTTCCTTGACGGCGCCGGTGTCGATGCCGCGCAGCCAGTGGTCCCACCAGCGCAGGGTCTCGGGCAGCGCGGCCTCGGGCAGGCCGTGCGGCCAGGGGCCGAGCAGGGCGTGCGCGGTGGGGGACTCGGCGAGCAGGCGCAGTACGAAGGAGCAGGACGGGTCGCCCCAGCCGGCCACGGCGAGGACCGGGACGGAGACCGGCACGGTGGTGTCCCCGGCGGCGAGCCAGGTGTCGACGGGGGGTTCCAGGGATTCGAGCCGGGCCAGCCAGCCGGGCCGCCAGGCGTCGCCGAGCCGGCTCGGGTCCGGGGGGAGCGCGGCGTCGGAGATCAGGGTGGTGAGCCGGGTGTGCAGGTCGGCGGCGAGGACGGCGCCGCCGAGCCGGTGGCCGCCCTCGGGGCAGGCGGTGACGGCCGCGCCGACGGTCTCGGGCACCCGGGCGGCCAGCCGCAGCGCGGTGGTGCCGGCTGCGCCGACGCCGAGCAGCCCGACCCGGCCGTTGGCCCAGGGGCGGCGGGCGAGCCAGTCGACGGCGGCGGCGCCGTCGGTGAGTTCCTGCTCGCCGCCGGGTTCGCCGGGCAGGCCGCCGGAGTTGCCGTGGCCGCGGGTGTCGACCCGGACGGCGGCGTAGCCGTGGCCCGCGTACCAGGGGTGGCGGCGGGCGTCCTCGGCGGCGGTGCGGTCGCCGAGGCGGTCGGCCGAGTACTCCAGCAGGACGGGGACGGGCTCGTCGCTGACCGGGCGCCAGAGTCGGGCGGCGAGTTCCGTGCCGTCGGGCAGCGGGATGCGCAGGTCCTCGCGGGTGGTGTGGAAGGGGTACGACGGCATGGCCGCTCCCATCGGGGTCCCGGGCCGGTGAGCGCCGAGCGGCCCGCGGCGCGTTCGGGGGCCGCGCCGCGGGCTCGGCCCCTCCGACCCTAGGGGAGGAATCGGGCGATTTCCTGATGAGCGCCCCGCAGTGGTGACGCTGCGCAGGCGTGCGGCCGTGTGCCGCGCGCCCCCGGCCTGCGCCGTCGTGGATCGGTTCGCTGCCGTCCGGCATTTGCACATGACTTGCAACTGCTCGCCCGAGGGGGGAAAGATGGCCCAGCTTCGCCCAGCTCAGCCCGGGCCCGGACGGTCCCAGCCCGTGCCCGGACGGTCCCAGCCCGTGCCCGGACCGTCCTGGACCGGGCCGTCCCAGTCCCGACCGGCCCGGACCCGTCCGAGCCCGCCCGCCCCCGAAAGGACCCCACGATGCCCAGCGCCGCCACAGCAGCCCCGGCAGGTGCCCCAGCCGTCAGATGGCGCGACCGGCTCACCCGCGAGGAGTGGATCCGGCTGGCCGGGATGGGCGGCTTCATCCTCGCGCTGCACGTCATCGGCTGGTTCACGCTGCTCGCGCTGGTGGCGCCCGAGCACTACGACGTCGGCGGCCAGGTCTTCGGCGCGGGCATGGGCCTGACCGCCTACACCCTCGGCATGCGGCACGCCTTCGACGCGGACCACATCGCGGCGATCGACAACACCACCCGCAAGCTGATGGGCCAGGGCAAGCGGCCGCTGTCGGTCGGCTTCTGGTTCTCGCTCGGGCACTCCTCGATCGTCTTCGGCCTCTGCGCGCTGCTGGCCTTCGGCATCCGCACGCTCGCGGACCAGGTCGAGGCGGACGACTCGACCCTGCACCGGATGACCGGCCTGATCGGCACCACGGTCTCCGGCACCTTCCTGCTGCTGCTCGGCCTGATCAACCTGGGCGCCTTCAACGGCATCCTCAAGGTGTTCCGCCGGATGCGCGTCGGCGAGTACGACGAGGCGGAGCTGGAGCGCCAGTTGGAGCGGCGCGGGCTGATGAACCGGATCCTCGGCAAGGTCACCCGGGCGGTCACCAAGCCCTGGCACATGTACCCGGTGGGCCTGCTGTTCGGGCTGGGCTTCGACACCGCGACCGAGGTGTCCCTGCTGGTGCTGGCCGGCGGCGCGGCGGCGTTCTCGCTGCCCTGGTACGCGCTGCTGACGCTGCCGATCCTGTTCGCGGCCGGGATGAGCCTGCTGGACACCATCGACGGCTCGTTCATGAACTTCGCCTACGAGTGGGCGTTCTCCAAGCCGGTCCGCAAGATCTACTACAACCTGACGGTCACCGGCCTGTCGGTGCTGGTCGCGCTGGTCATCGGCCTGGTCGAGCTGATCGGCCTGATCGGCGAGAAGCTGGACATCACCAGCGGGCCGATCGCCTGGATCGGCGGGCTGGACCTCAACTTCGTCGGCTACGCGATCGTCGGCCTGTTCGTGCTGACCTGGGCCGGGGCGATCGCGTTCTGGAAGTTCGGCCGGGTCGAGGAGAAGTGGTCGGCGGGCCTGGCGGCGGGCTCCGCGGCCGACGCGGAGTAGCGCGCCGCCCGCAGGCGGGCCGAGGAAGTGCCGAGCACGGGCCGAGGGCGTGCCGAGGGGTCGGTGACCAGACCGTGGGTCACCGGCCCCTCGTGCCTTTCCATGGCAAGCGGGTGGGTGCGGGAGGCGGGCACGCCGCCGCACGGGCGGCTACCTCAGCGCGGCGAGCACCGCGTCCGCCATCACCTTCTCGCCGGTCGCGTTCGGGTGGAACGGTACGGCGGGCGAGCCGGGCAGGGCGCCCTCGATCCAGCGGTCGTCCGAGCAGACGTCGTGCCCGCGGGTCGGTGTCGCGGTGTCCACGTAGGTCGCGCCGTTGGCGGCCGCGGTGGATTTCAGGGCGGCGTTGAGCTTGTCGAGCACGCCGTGCATGTACTCCACGTCGCCCGGGGTCACCGGCTGGCGCAGGACGCAGGTCGAGCCGTCGGCGGGCAGCACGGACGGGTAACCGACCAGCAGCACCCGGGCCTTGGGGGCCTTGCTGTGGATCTGCTGGAGCGTGCCGGCGATCTGCGGGGCGATGGTGGTGGTGATCCGCTCGGCCAGGTCGTCGTTGCCGTACTGCCAGGACCACGTCTGCCAGTCGAAGTAGCCGTGGTGGTAGACGTCCTTGCAGGGCGTGCCGAGCGGGTTGACGACCGCGCCGGCGACGCAGGTGGCGACGAGTTCGCCGAGGCCGAGGTCGCTGCTGGCGAGGTCGTTGCCGCCGATCCCGAGGGTGACCAGGTCGGTGTCGGCGCTCACCGAGTCCAGCTGCGGGTCGTTGACCCGGATGAAGGCGTCGTACTGGGGCTGCGTCATGGCCTTGACCTTGGCGGCCGCGCAGGTGACGTCGGTGTACGCGCCGGCCTTGAGCGAGGCGGCGACCAGGTGGCCGTAGTTGTGGTCGGAGCGCAGGCACAGGCCGGCCGACTGGCCGGGGACGCCGGCGCCGGCGGCGTAGGAGTCGCCGAGGGCCACGTAGTGCTTGGGCGCGGGGGTGGCCGCCTGGGCGGTGGTGGAGGTGAGCGCGAGGGCGGCGCCGACGGCGACGGCCGCGAGGGCGCTGGAATTGCGGAGTCGCCGGGAATTCCGGGCAGGGCGGAGCACGGTTCCTCCTGGGGGAGAGAAACGACGGGTGGGGGGTCGTGCCGAGCCGGGCCACAGCTGCTACTCGTACTACTCGCAGGTAAGTTACTTCCAGGTTTCGCGGCCGTCCATAGGTTACGGCGGAATTTCCGGAAATCCCGTCAGATGACACCGGGTGCCATTTCGAATTCCGCTCCACCGCGTTTCGGAATTGCCGCCGATACGTGCGGGAGGGGAATTCGGTTCACTCGGCGGGGCCGGCCGGGGTGCGCCGCCGGGCAGCGGCGAAGGAGGCGATGACGACCGCCGCGAGCACCCCGAACACGGTGACCAGGGCCCCGAGCACCATCAGCGCCGCGGCGCCGATCAGCTTGCCGGGCAGGACGGGGGAGTCGCCGCCGGAGTGCCAGACCACCCGGTGGCCGGTCAGCCGGGCCAGGTCGACCGTCCCCTGCCGGTCGTCCTCGACGTGCTGCCGGGAGTCGACCGCGGTGTCGCGCCGATCGCCCATCAGGAAGGCCCGGCCGGGGGAGACGGTGACGTCGAAGTCGTGGGCGCAGGTGCCGTCCTGTCGGTCGGCCGGCTCGTCCAGCGGCCTGCCGTCGAGGCTGAGCCGCCCGCCGGTGCAGCTGATGCGCTGGCCGCCGAGCGCCATCACCCGGAACACGGGGGAGCGGTCGGGGCCCCAGGGCGCGTCGGCGATGTAGAGCTCGCCGCGCCGCACGTCCGCGGCCGCGACCCGGTCGGTCAGCATCCGGTCGCCCGGCCGGAGTCCCGGCTCCATCGCGGTGCCGTCCATGCGGTGCAGGGAGTAGCCGCCGGTCAGGACCACCGAGAGCCCGAGCGCCCCGCACAGCAGGCCGAGCACCGCCACGGCCACCGCGAACCACAGGCCGCGGGCCCTCCGCTTCGGCATCCGCCCGTCCCCTTTCCCCGCCCGCTCCGCGGCTCGGACCGTCGGCCGGATCCTAGTTCAGGCCGGCCGGGGCCTCGGCGCCCCCGGCCGCCCGCGATGCCCGGTGGGCTGACAGGTACAGTTCCGGTGCAGAGCGTGCCGTCGAACCGGGCCGCCGACCAGGAGGGGGACCAGCGCGGATGAGCCGCCGAGAGCGTGACCGCGACCGCGACGGCAAGCGGGGTGCCGGCTCCCCGGTGACCGTGACCGTCTGTCGGGGCTGCTGCTGCGGCGCCGAGACGAAGCACCCCGGGGTGGACCACGCGGGGCAGTACGAGCGGCTGCGGACGGCGGTCGGTCCGGCGGGCCGGGTCCGGGCGGTCAAGTGCCTGGACGTCTGCTCCCAGTCCAACGTGGTGGTGGTCGGGCCGTCCTCTGAGGGGCGGGCGGCGGGCGGTCGCCCGGTCTGGCTCGGCTTCGTGCTGATGGACGAGATGATCGACGACATAGCCGCCTGGGTGCGGGCGGGCGGGCCGGGTCTCGCCGATCCGCCGGGGCTGCTCGACCTCCAGCTGATCTCGGTCTCCCGCCGGGTCCGCGAGGGCCTGCCGGAGTGACGGCGGGGACCGCCGGGACCGCTGGGACCGCGGGGACCGCGGGGGCGACGGGGCGCGCGAAGTGCTGACGATGCGTCAGCTCTGCGGCCCGGCGCGGTCCCCGGGTCGGCCCACTACCATGACCGGTGGCGTCGAGCGGTTCCGTGCAACGGGAGGAAGACGATGACGACGGTCTGCCGCATCTGCGCGGGCACCGGCCGGACCGCCGGCCTCAACTGCCGCACCTGCCAGGGCACCGGCACCACCGAGGTGGGCGGCGGGGGCGGCAACTGCTTCCTCTGCGACGGCACCGGGGTGTACGTGCGCTACCGGGTGGACGCGACCGGCGCCAAGCAGGCGTACCGGGACGAGATCTGCCGCACCTGCGACGGCACCGGCAACCGGTCCGCGAACCTCTGGGACGAACCGTCCTCCTGAACCGCCCCCCTTAACCACCCTCCTGAGTCGTCCTCCTGAACCACCCGCGCCTGAACCACCCGCGCCTGAACCACCCGCGCCTGAACCACCCGCCCGACCGGGGCCGATGATCCGACATCACTTCGATGTGGACATGCTCTTTGCCCAACCATGGTCGAACGTTGGTGTTCGAGTGGCCGATGCGCTGACCCCCGTTCACCGGGAGGCCGCGCGCGGTCAACGCGCCGGTGACAGAGTCCCGCGCATGGATATCCCCAAGATGGGCGTGCCGGCCAAGCTTGCCGACCGCATGAGCACGGCCGAGCAGCACGAGTACCTGCGGGCCCGCTTCTCCCGCCGCCGGATGCTGCGCGCCGGTGCCGTCACCGTGGGCGCCGTCGCCGTCGGCGGTGCACTGGGCAGCGCGCCGGCCTTCGCCGCCCCGGCGAGCCCCCAGCTCCTGACGGGTGCCACGACGGCCGGCATCGACGGCGCGCTGGTCGCGCCGGTCGGGCGTCACCTCCAGTTCGGCGCCGAGCCGGACACCCAGTTCCGCATCTCCTGGCAGGTCCCGGCGCCGGTCAAGAAGCCGTTCCTGCGCTTCGGCAGGCACCCGTGGGAGCTGAGCCACAAGATCCAGGCCGAGGTCCGCGCGCTGCACACCCCGGCGCTGACCCCGACCGGCAAGCCGGTGGACCAGTACTACCTGCACGTGGCGCTGGAGGACCTCCAGCCCGACACCACCTACTACTACGGTGTCGGCCACGAGGGCTTCGACCCGGCTTCGCAGCAGCAGATCTCCACCCTGCACACCTTCCGTACCGCGCCCTCCCGCGACCACCGCTGGGGCAAGGTGTACGAGCCGTTCACCTTCACCGCCTTCGGTGACCAGGGCGTCAGCGCCCACGCGGCCGGCAACGACAACATCATCAAGGCCCAGAAGCCGGCCTTCCACCTGCACGCCGGGGACATCTGCTACGCCGACCCGGCCGGTTCCGGCACCGACCCGGACAAGTCCGTCTTCAACGCCAGGACCTGGGACGACTTCCTGGTCCAGACCGAGACGGTCGCCGCCGACATCCCGTGGATGGTCGCGTACGGCAACCACGACGTCGAGGCCTGGTACTCGCCGAACGGCTACGGCGGCGAGAACGCCCGCTTCTTCCTGCCGGACAACGGCCCGGACCCGCGTCAGGTCCCCGGCGTCTACACCTTCCGGTACAAGAACGTCGGCGTCATCTCGCTGGACGCCAACGACGTCTCCTACGAGATCCCGGCCAACCTGGGCATCTCGGCGAACAAGCAGACCAAGTGGCTGGAGCGCACCCTCAAGGACCTGCGGGGCGACGAGACCGTCGACTTCGTCGTGGTCTTCTTCCACCACTGTGCCTTCTCCACCACCGTCGCCCACGCCTCCGAGGGCGGCGTCCGCGAGGCCTGGGTGCCGCTGTTCGAGAAGTACCGGGTGGACCTGGTCATCAACGGCCACAACCACATCTACGAGCGCACCGACGCCATCCTCGGCAACAAGGTCTCGAAGCAGGTGCCGAGCGGCGCCACCATCGAGCCGGCCAAGGACGGCGTGGTCTACGTGACCGCGGGCGCGGCCGGCCGCAGCCTGTACAAGTTCGACGTGCCGGACACCTACGAGGGGCACGAGAACCACCAGGACGAGGTGCAGAGCTACTACTGGAGCAAGGGCCGGGTGAAGACCCCCGAGACCATCCAGTGGTCGCGGGTCCGCTACACCGGCTACTCCTTCATCAAGGTCGACGTCACCCCGGCCCACCTGGGCCAGAAGTCGTCCATGAAGGTCACCGCGCTGGCCGAGAACGGCACCCAGATCGACCACTACACGATCCTGCGCAAGGTCGGCGAGGGCTGGGACTCCAACAGCGACGACGACGGCCAGGGCGGCGGCTGGGGCTGGTAGTCGCCGAACCCCCGTACCGGGCCCCGGTGTTGAGGAGCGAAGAGCTCAACGCCGGGGCCCGTACATGATCACGCCGACCCCGGCCAGGCAGATCAGCGCGCCCAGCACGTCGTAGCGGGTCGGCCGGAAGCCGTCCACGGCCATGCCCCACAGCAACGAGCCGGCCACGAACACCCCGCCGTAGGCGGCCAGCACCCGGCCGAACTCGGCGTCCGGCTGCAGCGCCGCCACGAAGCCGTACACGCCCAGCGCCACCACGCCCAACCCGGCCAGCCACCAAGGCCGTTGCTCCCGCACGCTCTGCCAGACCAGCCAGCAGCCGCCGATCTCGGCGACGGCCGCGAGGGCGAACAGGACGACGGAGCGCAGAACGGTCATGGTCCGTGAGCGTACGGGGTCAGACCTGCCGGTACGTGGCCAGGAAGCGCCCGATCCGGTTGATCGCCGTCTCCAGGTCGTCGGCGCGCGGCAGGGTGACGAAGCGGAAGTGGTCCGGGCGGGGCCAGTTGAAGCCGGTGCCCTGGACGACGTGGATCTTCTCGCGCAGCAGCAGGTCCAGCACGAAGCGCTCGTCGTCGACGATCCGGTGCACCGCCGGGTCGAGCTTGGCGAAGGCGTAGAGCGCGCCCTTGGGCTTGACGCAGCTGACCCCGGGGATCTCGTTGAGCGCCTTGACCGCGATGTCGCGCTGCTCGGTGAGCCGGCCGTTCGGCAGGACCAGGTCGTTGATGGACTGGTGGCCGCCGAGCGCGGCCTGGACGGCGTACTGCGCGGGCACGTTGGGGCACAGCCGCATGCCGGAGAGCATGGTCAGGCCCTCCAGGTAGTCGGTGGCGTGCTGCTTGGGGCCGGAGACGACCAGCCAGCCGCTGCGGAAGCCGGCCACCCGGTAGGCCTTGGAGAGGCCGTTGAAGGTGAGGGTGAGCACGTCGTCGGCGAGCGCGGCCAGGCAGTGGTGCTCGGTGCCGTCGTAGAGGATCTTGTCGTAGATCTCGTCGGCCAGCACCATCAGCTGGTGGCGGCGGGCCAGGTCGAGGATCCCCTCCAGCAGTTCCTTCGGGTAGACCGCGCCGGTCGGGTTGTTGGGGTTGATGACGACGATCGCCTTGGTGCGGGCGGTGATCTTGGCGGCGATGTCGTCGAGGTCCGGGTACCACTCGGCCGCCTCGTCGCACAGGTAGTGCACGGCCTTGCCGCCGGCCAGCCGGACGGAGGCCGTCCACAGCGGGTAGTCCGGCATCGGGACGAGCACCTCGTCGCCGTCGTCCACCAGGGCGGTGATCGCCATCTGGATCAGCTCGGAGACGCCGTTGCCGAGGTAGACGTCGTTGACGCCGACGCCCTGGACCCCGCGCTGCTGGTAGTACTGCACCACGGCGCGGCGGGCCGGCAGGATGCCGCGCGAGTCGCTGTAGCCGTGAGCAGAGGGCAGGTTGCGGATGATGTCCTGGATGATCTCCTCGGGCGCCTCGAAACCGAACGGCGCCGGGTTGCCGGTGTTCAACCGCAGCACGCTGTGCCCGGCCTCCTCCAGGGCGTTGGCCTGGTCGACCACCGGGCCCCGGATCTCGTAGCACACGTCGTTCAGCTTGCTGGACTGCCGAAACTCCATCTGCGGCCTCCCGACCGTCACCACCGCGCCGTTGCTTCCGCTTTGTTCTACCAAGTAGGCACTTGGAAAGTCCAACCTTTTGGCTATGCTGATCCACATGTCACGCCGAAGCTACGACCAGTACTGCGCCGTCGCCCGCGCCCTGGACGCGGTGGGGGAGCGCTGGAGCCTCCTGATCGTCCGTGAACTCCTGCGCGGCCCGCGCCGCTACACCGACCTCCATGCCGACCTGCCCGGCGTCTCCACCGACATCCTGGCCGCCCGGCTCAAGCAGTTGGAGGGCGAGGGGCTCGCGGAACGGCGGCGACTGGAACGGCCCGCCAACGCCACGGTGTACGAGCTGACCGACCGCGGGCGCGAACTGCGACCGGTGATCGAGGCCCTGGGGGAGTGGGGGCTCGGCGCCCTCGGCGACCAGCGGCCCACGGACGCGGTGCGCGAGCACTGGTTCACGGCTCCGGGCGCGGGCGTCGAGGTGGGCGCGGGGGCGGAAGCGGGCGTCGAGGCGGAAGCGGCCGTCGCGGGCTGAGCGCCTCGCCGGACGGGGTGGAGCGGGGGCGGCGGCAAGGCCCCCGTCGCCGGCCGCCGCCCCGTGGACCCAGGATGGCGCAGGGCGATAAACGAACAGTGGACGCCGAATGAGCGGCCGGGCCCCCGTGACACTGGTTGGCAAGTGCACACGTACGATCGTCGGATCGCGGAGCCATCTCAGGAGAGCGGAGGCAGCCCGTGCCCACCACCAGCCGCAGTTACACCAGCTACGTCGCCATCGGGGACTCCTTCACCGAGGGCATGTGCGACGACCTCCAGCCGGACGGCCACTACCGCGGCTGGGCCGACCGGGTCGCCTCCGCGCTCGCCGCCGAGGGCGGGGCCGACGGCTTCCGGTACGCCAACCTCGCCGTCCGCGGCAAGCTCATCGGCCAGATCCACGACGAGCAGCTCCCCGCCGCCGCCGGGATGGGCGCCGACCTCGTCACGCTGGCCGGCGGCTTCAACGACGTGCTGCGCCCCGGCTGCGACATCGACCGGGTCGAGCGGCAGCTCGGCCGCTGCGCCGCCGAGCTGCGCGCCACCGGCGCCACCGTCGTCCTGTTCACCAGCACCGACCCCAGCCGCAGGATGGCCGGCGGCGCCCGGCTGCTGCCCGCCATCCTGCGGATGAAGGCCTTCGTCCAGGAACTCGGGCGGCAGGACGGCTACGCCGTCGTCGACCTGTTCTCCGCGCCCTGCTTCGACGACCGCCGGCTCTGGGCCGAGGACCGGCTGCACCTGTCGCCCCAGGGCCACCGCCGGGTCGCCGAAGGCGTCCTGGAGGCCCTCGGCCGCCCGGCGGCCTTCGACTGGCGCGCCCCGCTGCCCGCCGTCGCCCCGCCCGGCCGCGCCGAGCGGCTGCGCTCCGACGCCCGCTGGCTGGGCACCCACCTCGGCCCCTGGATCGGCCGCCGCCTCACCGGCCGCTCCTCCGGCGACGGCCGCCCGCCGAAGCGCCCGGAGCTGCTGCCGTTCCCCTAGCCCCGGCCGTCCCAGCTAATCCACCCAGCTGGGGCCGGGCTTCTCCGCCTCCAGGACCAGGCTCGCCATCGGGGCGTGGGTGGTCCAGCCGAGGGCCCGGTAGAGCCCCTGGCCGTCCGCCGTGCCGACCAGGACGCCGGTGCGGGCGCCCGCCTCGTACGCGCCGGACAGCAGGGCCCGCATCACCACCGAGCCCAGGCCCCGGCGGCGGTGCTCGGGGGCGGTGGCGATCTGGTCCGGTACGGCCACCGGGCCGGCCAGGCCCACCTGGCCGCGGGCGGCGAGGTGCCCGTCCGTGCTGCGCACCAGGGCGCGCAGCACACCGCCCCTGCTCCAGGTGGTCAGGGTGTAGCCGGACGGCGGCTGCGCCCGCTCGGGGGTGAGCGCGGCGGTCATCAGGAAGCCCGGACGGTCCAGCCGCCACTGCGGGCCCAGCCAGGGCCGTACCGTCCCGTCCTCGGCGAACAGCTTGAGCCAGGTGGTCGGCGCGGTGGTCGCCCCGGCGAGCTCGCGGACGGCCTCCTCGGTCGGCTCGGGCAGCACGTACCGCCCCACCTCCCCGGCCGGCGCGCCGACGTCGATGCTCCAGCCCCAGGGCCGCTCCACCGGGTCGGCGGCGCCCCGGGAGACGGTCCAGCCGCTGATCCACATCCGGACCAGCTCGGTCACGTTCGACTCCGGCATCGTTCGGATCCCCCGCATGTAATGGTCTCTGCTTGCCTGGATACCTTACCCGGGGGGAGGGTGGCCTGCCCAGTAATCTTGACGGGTTCGACGCGCCGGCTCCCGCCGGTGCCCAGCAGCTTCGGAAGGACCCCGGACGTGAGCGAGACCGAGTCGCCGCAGGACCCCACGGCGGCCGCGCCGACCCCGCTCCGCTCCGACTGCGGCAGCTGCTTCGGGCTGTGCTGCGTCGCCCTGCCCTTCGCGGCCACCGCCGACTTCGCGGTCGACAAGGCCGCCGGCACCCCCTGCCGCAACCTGCAGACGGACTTCACCTGCGGGATCCACGCCCGGCTCCGCGACAGCGGCTTCCAGGGCTGCACCGTCTACGACTGCTTCGGCGCCGGTCAGCGGGTCTCCCAGGTCACCTTCGGCGGGGTCAGCTGGCGGGAGGAACCCGCCACCGCCAAGCCGATGTTCGACGTCTTCCCGATCGTCCGGCAGCTCCACGAACTGCTCTGGTACCTCACCGAGGCGCTCACCTTCGCCCCCGCCCGGCCCGTCCACGCCGAGCTGCGGCAGGCCCTGGAGGAGACCGACCGCCTCGCCGCCGGCACCCCCGAGGAACTCATGGCCGTCGACGTCGCGGCCCACCGCGGGCGGATCAG
The DNA here is from genome assembly GCF_040637885.1 of Kitasatospora sp. NPDC028055. Taxonomy (NCBI): domain Bacteria; kingdom Bacillati; phylum Actinomycetota; class Actinomycetes; order Kitasatosporales; family Streptomycetaceae; genus Kitasatospora; species Kitasatospora sp. NPDC028055. The sequence continues at coordinate 15,808 of NZ_JBEZXE010000082.1, forward strand.
CGAGCTGCTGCTGCGGGCCGGTGAACTCGTCCGGGCCGCCGTTCCCCGCCGCCGCGAACACCGCGGCGCCGACCTCTTCGGTGCCCGCCTGCGCGGCGCCGACCTCCAGGGCGCCAACCTGCGCGGCGCCCTCCTGGTCGCCGCCGACCTCTCCGGCGCCGACCTGCGCCTCGCCGACCTGATCGGCGCCGACCTCCGCGACGCCAACCTCGCCGGCGCCGACCTCAGCACCGCCCTCTTCCTCACCCAGGCCCAGCTCAACGCCGCCCGCGGCGACGCCACCACCCGCCTCCCGGCCACCCTCACCCGCCCCACCCACTGGCCCGAGACGGCCCCGGCAGGCCCGGCCACCGGCGACCGCAAGCCCCGCGGCGGCTCCCGGCCGCAGTCCGCCGACCGCTCCGGTAACCGCTCCGGCAGGCCGCGCCGCCGCTAGGGCGCCCGCCACTCGGCAACCGCCACCAGTGGTCAGGGTGTGAGCAGTCGTGACCGCAGGGCGTCGATCCGGGCGCGGTCGATGCCGACGGTGCCGGTGAGGTAGGCCTCGACGGAGCCGTAGCGGGTGGCGAGGTCGGCGAGGGTGAGGCGGATGACGGTCTCCGGGGCGCGGCCGTAGCCGGGCCAGCGGAGGGTTTCGCCGGGGTGGGCGGCGTGCCAGTCGGCGACCAGGTGCGGGGTGGCGAGCTCGGTGAGGGCGAAGTCCGCGGCGATGTCGTCCTCGGAGACGCCGAGCAGGGTGAGCACCAGGGCGGCGATCAGGCCGGTGCGGTCCTTGCCGGACATGCAGTGGAAGACCACCGGGGCCTCGGCGTCGGTGATCGCGTCCAGGGTCTGGCGGATCTCCTTGACGCCGTCCTCGGCGACCTCGGCGAAGCGGTCGGCGAGGTAGCGCCACGGGTCGAGTGCCGGGTCGATCGCGGCCTGGTCATACGGGCGGTGCTCGATCGAGTGGTTGCGGAAGTCCAGGCCGTCGAAGTCGGGGACCCGCCCCTTGGCGGCGATCTCCCAGTCGTAGCGCAGGTCGATCACGGTCCGGACGCCGAGGGCCCGGAGCCGTTCGAGGTCGGCGGCGGTGGAGATCTTGCCGAGCGAGTCGGAGCGGTAGAGCAGGCCCCACCGGACGGTCCGTCCGCCGGCGGCCGGATAGCCGCCCAGGTCACGGAAGTTGTGCAGGGCGTCGAAGTCGAGGTGGCGGGTCGTCATGGGCGGCAATCCAACCACGGTGTCAGGCGTCGGTGTAGCCCCGGGCGAGCAGTTCGAAGGCGCGGTCGGCGTGGGCGACGGCCTCGGGGTGGAGGTCGTCGGCGGTGCGGCCGCCGTCCCGGAGGAGCTGCCAGTTGTGCAGGGCCAGGACCCGCTGGGTGGCGGTGACCTGGGCGGCGAGCAGCGGGGCGGTGAGCTCGTGCGGCGGGGCGAGGTCGGGGGCCTCGCGCAGCGCCTCGGCGAGGGACTGCTCGGCGCGGGCGACGTACGCGCCGACCCGGGCGGCCAGGCTGGGGGTGCCCTGGACGAGGGCGGTGAAGGCCAGCACCTGGGGGTGGTCGTTGAGGCCGGTGACCGGGTCGCGCCGGGCGAGGCCGTCCAGGAAGTCCCGGTGCAGGGCGTCCAGCAGGGTCTCGTCCCCGGCCCGGTTGCGGACCACGTCCGCCGCCTGCTCCTGGTGGTCGGCGAAGCGGTGGACGACCAGGTCCTCCTTGCTGGCGAAGTAGCTGAACAGGGTGGGCTTGGAGACCTCGGCGGCGGCGGCGACGTCGGCCACCGAGACCTGGTCGAAGCCGTGCTCCAGGAAGAGCGTGATGGCCGCCTCGGAGATGGCCCGCCGGGTCCGTTCCTTCTTGCGCTCCCGCAGTCCAGTCATGCGGTCCAGGCTAGCAGCCGGGATTGACCGGGGCAGTTTTCTGACCCGGTACGAAAATAGTGGCCCGACCGTCAGGAGTCGAGCGAGTCCAGGATCCGGCGGACCGACTCCACCACCGGCGCACCCGCCCGCACCAGCGAGGCCACCCCGGAGATGTTGCGCAGCGCCCGGCGCAGGGCGGACGGCGATGCCCCGTCGCCGGCGCCGTCGCCGATGGCCTCCAGCGACTCGTCCAGCACCTCGCGGTCCTCGGCCGGCACGTGGTCGCGCAACTGCTGGACGGCGGCCGCGAGTTCGCGCAGCGCGGCCTGCGGGTCGACCGGGCCCTGGTTCTTGACGATGCCGATGTTGTGGTCGCCGTGCTGGGTGACCGAGTCGCCGAAGTGGAAGGAGTTGCTCATGAGTGGACCATCTTCCCCGTGTTGTGGTCGCCGTACTGGTTGATCCGGTCGCCGATGTGGATGTTCTCGACCTGGAGCGCGAACTCGGCCTGGGGGTTGTCGATCGCGTCCATGATCAGCCTGATGAGCGTGCTCACCTCGGCGGAGTCATGGCTCACCACGGCCGTGTTCGAGGAGCTGGACGTCTCGATGATCAGCTTGTAGAGCGGCTTCATGCGGAGCCGCTGGACCAGCCGGTAGACGCTGAGGGCGAACAAGGCGATCACGACCCAGCCGCCGACGGCCTTGACGGAGTCGTTCTTCTGCGCCTCGCTGACGAAGCTGATCGCCAGGAGGAGGGCGAACAGGGAGCCCAGGGCCCGGAGGAACCTGCGGATCGCGAACGACCGTCTCGGTACGACCATGAACTGCCGTGCCCGGGCGATGTTGCCCAGTGGGTAGGCGTCGCCGCCGACCCACAGCACCCGCCGACTCACGCTGACGTCGATCATGCTACGTGCCAAGTCCGATCCCCCTACCCGTAGTGGCGGGGAGAACCATAGCAACGGCCGCGGACAGCGCGAACGCTGGCGGTGGATCAGCGGCCCCTCACCCGGCCGGGCGCCGGGCGGTCACCTCGATCTCGATCCGCATCCGGGGGTCGGCCAGGCCGCACACCTGCATCGTCGCGGCCGGTCGGACCTCGCCGAAGCAGCGCCGCAGCACCGGCCAGCAGGGCTCGAAGTCCGCGCGCTCGGGCAGCAGGTAGCGCACCCGCACCACGTCCGCGAAGCCGGAGCCGGCCTCGGCCAGGGCGGCCGCGATGTTGCGCAGGCACTGCTCGGCCTGCTCCACCACGTCCGGGGAGATGGTCATCGTGGCGTAGTCGAACCCGGTCGTCCCGGACACGTGCACCCAGTCGCCGTCCACCACGGCGCGGGCGTAGCCGATCTGTTCCTCGAAGGTGGAGCCGCTCAGCACGGCGCGTCGCTCGGATCGCTCTGTCATGCGCCGAACGCTAGGTGGCCTGCGGGGATACGTCCAATACTGCTACGGAGCCGATCTGATATCCCTGGAGCTATGGAGCACCGCCCCGAACTCCCCCTCCCGCAGCTGCACGCCTTCACCGTGCTCGCCGGGGAACTGCACTTCGGCCGGGCCGCCGCCCGCCTCGGTATCGCCCAGCCGCCGCTGTCCCAGCAGATCCGCCGGCTGGAGGAGAAGGTCGGCCACCCGCTGTTCCGGCGCGAGCCGGGCGGCGTCACGCTGACCCCGGCCGGGCAGGAGCTGCTGCCGGTCGCGCGCCGGGTGCTGGCCGAGCTCGCGGACGGGCTGGCGGCCGCCCGGGCGGTGGGCGACGGGGAGGCGGGGCGGCTGCGGATCGGCTTCTCCGCCTCGCTCGCCCTGACCGTCCTGCCCGGGCTGCTGCACGCCTTCCGGGAGCGCCACCCGGGGGTGCGGCTGGACGTCCGGGAGATGACCAGCGCGCCCCAGCTCGCCGCCCTGCACGACCGGGGCATCGACGTCGGCCTGCTGCGTGAGCCGCCCGCCGACGACCCGGGGCTGCGGTTCCGGACGGTGCTCAGCGAGCCCTTCGTCGCCGTGCTCCCGGCGGGCCATCCGCTCGCCGCCCAACGGGTCGTCCGGCTCGGGCAGTTGGCGGCGGAGCCGTTCGTGCTGCTGCCCCGCGAGGAGGGGCCGCAGCTGTACGACCGGATCACCGGCCTGTGCGCGGAGGCGGGTTTCAGCCCGCGGATCGGGCAGCAGGCGGTGGAGTGGCAGACGGTGTGCGCCCTGGTGGGGGCGGGCCTCGGGGTCTCGCTGGCCCCGGCCGGCATCCGGCGGATCCGGCTGCGCGGCGTCGCCTTCCGCCGGATCGACCCCGGCGCGGCCCGCACCCGGGTCGCGGTGGCCTGGCGGGCCGACGACGGCAGCCCGCTGGTGCACCGGCTGCTGGCGATCGTCGGGCCGGACGGCACCTCGTAGACGCTGCGGCCTGCTCGGACGCTGCGTCGGCTCGGACGTTGCGTCGGCTCTGACGCCAGGGGCGGCTCAAGCGCCGCGGCCGGCTCAGACGCCGCAGTCGGCTCAGACGCTGCGGTCGGCGAGTACCTCGCGGACGACGTGACGGGCGTTGGCGGTCCGGGCCGGGTCGGTGTGGCGGTAGTAGGGGATCGTCACCAGGGCTATGGAGAGGGCCCAGGCGCGGCCGCGGGCCCACATGGCGTCGTCGGCGCCCAGGGCGGCGCGGAAGGCGGGTCTGGCGGCGGCGGGCAGCAGGTTCCAGGCGGGCATCAGGTCGGCGGTGGGGTCGCCGACGCCCATCAGGGCGAAGTCGATGACGGCGGTGAGCCGCCCGGAGCCGTCCACCAGCAGGTTCCCGGGGGTGAGGTCGCCGTGCATCCAGGCCGGCGGTCCGGCGTACTCGGGGAGGCGGAGTGCCTTGTCCCACAGGGCGGTTGCGGCGGCGGTGTCGATCGCGCCGGTGAGTTGGGCGATCGCCGCGCGGGTGGCGCCGTCCCGGGAGGTGAGCGGCATGCTGCGCTGGCCGGCCGGGGCACCGGCCGGATCGAGCTCGCGCAGGGCGTTGACGAAGCCGGCCAGGTCGCGGGCGAGGCCCTCGGGTGCGGCGAGCGCGCCGACCGCCGGGTTGACGCCGTCGAGCCAGCGCAGCACCGACCACTGCCAGGGGTAGCCGGCGGCGGGGCGGCCGACGGCCAGCGGGGCGGGGACGGGCAGCGGCAACTGCGGTGCCAGCCGGGGCAGCCACTGGTGCTCGCGCCGGACGTCCCCGGCGGCCCACTCCACCCGGGGCAGCCGGACGGCGAGTTCGGGCCCGAGCCGGAACATGGCGTTGTCCGTCCCGGCGGGCCCGACGGGCGTGACCGGAAGTCCCACCCACTGCGGGAACTGGGCGGAGAGCAACCGCCGTACCAGGGCCGCGTCGACGACCGGTTCATCGGGGTGCATCCGGGCGGCAGCGCACATGCCCGGCAGCGTACAGCGCGGACCGCCGCCCGACAGGCGGATCGGCGAACTGCCGGGGCACCGGCCTGACCGCGCGCCGCCCGCCCCCGCGCCGCCCCCGCGCGGCCCGCTCGCCCGCGCGCCACGCCCGCCGCCCCGGGTGCGGCCGTGCGGTGTCACCGGCACCTGCCAGAATGCGGGGGGTACGGCGAAAGCACTGAAGGAGAAGGTGACCGGCTTCGTGACCACGCCAGTCGAACAGGTGGCCCGGCAGGCCCAGCAGGCGATCGAGCGCAAGATCGCCGAGGAACTGGGCGTTCGCGAGGGGCAGGTGACGTCCGCCGTCGAGTTGCTCGACGGCGGCGCGACCGTGCCGTTCGTGGCCCGCTACCGCAAGGAGGTCACCGGCTCGCTGGACGACGCCCAGCTGCGCACCCTGGAGGAGCGGCTGCGCTACCTGCGCGAGTTGGAGGAGCGCCGGGCGGCCGTCCTGGAGTCGATCGACTCCCAGGGCAAGCTGGACGACGCGCTGCGCGCCCAGGTGCTGGCCGCCGACTCCAAGGCACGGCTGGAGGACATCTACCTGCCGTTCAAGCCCAAGCGGCGCACCAAGGCGCAGATCGCCCGGGAGGCCGGGCTGGAGCCGCTGGCCGACACCCTGCTCGCCGACCCGACGCAGGACCCGGCGGCGCTCGCCGCGCAGTACCTGAACGAGTCGGTGGCGGACGCCGCGGCCGCGCTGGAGGGCGCCAGGTCGATCCTGGTCGAGCGCTTCGGCGAGGACGCGGACCTGGTCGGCTCGCTGCGCGAGCGGATGTGGGGCCGCGGCCGGCTGGTGGCGAGGGTCCGGGACGGCAAGGAGGGCGACGGCGCCAAGTTCGCCGACTACTTCGACTTCTCCGAGCCGTTCACCAAGCTCCCCTCGCACCGCATCCTGGCGATGCTGCGCGGCGAGAAGGAGGAGGTGCTGGACCTCGAACTCTCCCCCTACGACGGCGAGTCCGAGGGCGACCTGCCCGGCGAGAGCGACTACGAGCAGCGCATCGCGGCCCGCTTCGGTATCGCCGACCGCGGCCGCCCGGCCGACAAGTGGCTGGTCGACACGGTCCGTTGGGCCTGGCGCACCCGGATCCTGGTGCGGCTCGGCATCGACCTGCGGGGCCGGCTGCGCGCCGAGGCCGAGGACGAGGCGGTGCGGGTCTTCGCCGCCAACCTGCGCGACCTGCTGCTCGCCGCCCCGGCCGGCACCCGCGCCACCATGGGCCTGGACCCGGGCTTCCGCACCGGGGTGAAGGTCGCCGTGGTGGACGCCACCGGCAAGGTGGTCGCGTACGAGACCATCTACCCGCACCAGCCCGCCAACAAGTGGGACGCGGCGCTGAACACCCTCGCCGCGCTGGCGAAGAAGCACGACGTCGACCTGGTGGCGATCGGCAACGGCACCGCCTCCCGGGAGACCGACAAGCTCGCCGAGGACCTGCTCAAGCGCCACCCCGAGCTGGGGCTCACCAAGGCGATGGTCAGCGAGGCCGGCGCCTCCGTCTACTCGGCCTCCGCGTTCGCCTCGCAGGAGCTGCCGGAGCTCGACGTGTCGATCCGCGGCGCGGTGTCGATCGCCCGCCGGCTCCAGGACCCGCTGGCCGAACTGGTCAAGATCGACCCCAAGTCGATCGGCGTCGGCCAGTACCAGCACGACCTGAGCGAGGTGAAGCTCTCGCGCTCGCTGGACGCCGTGGTCGAGGACTGCGTCAACGCCGTCGGCGTGGACGTCAACACCGCCTCGGCGCCGCTGCTCACCCGGGTCTCCGGCATCACCGCCACGCTGGCCGACAACATCGTGGCGCACCGCGACGCCAACGGCCCGTTCCGCACCCGCAGGCAGCTCAAGGACGTCTCCCGGCTGGGCCCCAAGGCCTTCGAGCAGTGCGCGGGCTTCCTGCGGATCCCCGGCGGTGAGGACCCGCTGGACGCCTCCAGCGTGCACCCCGAGGCCTACCCGGTGGTGCGCCGGATCCTCGCCGCCACCGGGGGCGAGCTGCGCGAGCTGATCGGCAACGGGGAGCGGCTGCGGGCGCTGCGCCCGGCCGACTTCGCCGACGACACCTTCGGCGTCCCGACCGTCACCGACATCCTGGGCGAGCTGGACAAGCCGGGCCGTGACCCGCGCCCGGCCTTCCGCACCGCGGTGTTCAAGGAGGGCGTCGACAAGATCGGCGACCTGGAGGTCGGCATGGTGCTGGAGGGCGTGGTCACCAACGTGGCCGCCTTCGGCGCCTTCGTCGACGTGGGCGTCCACCAGGACGGGCTGGTGCACGTCTCGGCGCTGTCCAGGAACTTCGTCAAGGACCCGCGCGAGGTGGTCAAGCCCGGCGACATCGTCAAGGTCCGGGTGCTCACGGTGGACGTGCCGCGCAAGCGGATCGGGCTGACCCTGCGGCTGGACGACGAGGTCGGCCGGGAGCGGGGCGGCGACCGGGGCGACCGCGGTGGCGACCGGGGCGAGCGGCAGGCCCGCCCGCCGCGCCAGGAGCGCCGGGGCGGCGACCGTGGCGGCGACCGGGGCGCAGGCCAGGGCGGTCAGGGCGGCCGGGGCGGCCAGGACCGGCGCGGGGGCGGCTCCGGCTCCGGCGGCAACGCCCCGCTGGCCAACAGCGCCATGGCGGACGCGCTGCGCCGGGCCGGTCTGACCGGTGGTGGCGGCGACGGCGCCCCGAAGGACCGGCGCTCCGGACGGCGCTGAGCAGGGCGCTGTTGGCCAGCGGGGCGTTGCCGCCGGAGCCGGAGCCGCCCCCGCGCCGGTCCTGGCCGCCCCGGCCGCCCTGACCGCCCTGGCC
>NZ_JBEZXE010000083.1:0-21309 GCF_040637885.1 Kitasatospora sp. NPDC028055
AGCACGACCCACCCCCACAGTCAGCCAACCCACCCAAATCAACAGGCACTTACTGTCCCACAACCACCCCAACCGACTTCGCCAGCAGAGTCGCCCGGCCGACTTCCTGTTACACGACTGACTCGCCCATCTGCCGCCGGGCACCAGGCCGCCGCCCTCGGTGGCCCACTACGACCAGTTACTCCCAGGCCGCCGCGCCAGCGCCGGCACCGCCCACCGTGAGGGAGAAGCCCAGTGACCCTGCCCCGCCGGCGCGGACTGACCGAGCAGGCCGCCGACGCGGCCGTCGACTCCGCCTGCCGCCTGCTGAGGCTGCCGACCATCCGCGCGGAGTTCGCCGACATCGCCGCCGGCGCGGTCAAGGACCAGATGACCTACCGCGGCTTCCTCGCCGAACTGCTGATGGCCGAGTCCGACGACCAAGCCCGACGCCGCTCCGAGCGGCGAATCAAGGCCGCCGGTTTCCCGAGGACAAGTCCCTGCGGGCCTTCGACTTCGACGCCAACCCCAACATCGACCCCGCGACGATCCACACCCTCGCCGGCTGCGAGTGGATCGAGAAGAGCCGGCCGCTCTGCCTGATCGGAAACTCCGGCACCGGCAAGCCCCACCTGCTGATCGCCCTGGGCACCGAGGCCGCCATTGCAGGGCTACAGGGTCCGCTGCACCCTCGCCACCAACCCCGTGAACGAACTGGTCGAGGCCGCCGACGAGAAGCAGCTCAACACGACCATCGCCCGCTACGGCCGCGTCGACCTGCTCTGCATCGACGAACTCGGCTACATGGAACTCGACCGCCACGGCGCCGAACTGCTCTTCCAAGTCCTCACCGAACGCGAGTAGAAGAACAGCGTCGCCATCGCCTCCAACGAGTCCTTCGGCAAAGTGCACATGTTCCGGCGGAACCCGTGCCAGGCAGCGCCGAAACGTCACAGCTTCGGCTGCGGCGCGGCATCGGCGCGGTGGCTGAAGGCTCCGTCGGTGAGGACGGGCACGACCGTACTCGCGTCGAGTTCAGTGGCGACGGCCACGTCGTCGGCGAACCCGCTCCGGATCAGTTCGATGCCTGAGGAACAGGCCGCCACGGCGGCGCCGACATCGGAAGTCTGCGTGAAGCAGGCCCTGGCGGCGGCTGCCTCAGGGGACAGCGGGCCCACGCCTTGCGAGGCCAGTTCGGCGATGATCGCCCCGGCGCCCAGCAGGTCCTCCAGCGCAGGCCGCAGGCTTCCGTCCGGCCACCGCTCACCAGAAGCGATCACCACCACAGGACGTTCCGCAGTCCCATAGCCGTGCCGGGCCAGCCATCGTCCAACAGCTGTGGCATTACGCAGACAGCCCGCCACCACCGTGGAATCGCCTGCCGCCGCGGCGATGGCGGATCCGTTGGGTGAGGGCAGCACGAGTCGGGGGGTGAACGGGGCTTGCCGCAGTGCCGCCGGCGACAGGGACCACGGCGAGGTCGAGGTGGCGGCTCGCCGCCCAACGGCCAGCACCGCCGTCCTCGCCCGGGCAAAGGCGGACGCCGTCTCATCGCGCCAGGCATAGGGAAAGACCTGGGTCCCTGCCTCGACGGCGACGGTTACCGATGTCGTGAACGACAGCACGTCGACCACTACCAGGCAGGCGGCGTTCTCGGCCAGTTGCTGGGCACCGGTGGGGCCCCAATCGAATCGGACGCCGTGCTCTTGCTGCAGGAACCAGTCACTCATGATCACCGAGTATTTCATCGATTGGATCACTGGGGTGGCTTGTTTACGGGCCTGCACCGCCCGCGATGACCTGCAGTCTCGCCTCACCCACCGGCACACCTTCCTCGCGCCTGAACCGTCATGGCACCACCTGGAAAAGACGAGTGCTGCCATGAGAAGCCGTTGTCGTACCGAACTAGATCGGCGTGTTTCCGCAGCTCAGGCATGACTTCGACATGGGCGAGGCAGGCTCGGGGCATCGGGTTTTCTCGTCGGTGGAGGTGCCGGGATGGCGTCGGTCGTGGGTCTGCTGGAGGAGCGGGAACTGGCTGCGCGAGAGCGCGTCGAGGGGCTGCGGGAGGCGGCGGACCGGGTGCTCGCTGAACTCGCGGAGGCGGAGACGGATTGGCAGGAGTGGCTGATCGCCCGCCAGCGGGTCGGCGAGGTCCTGTCCGCACCGCATCCCCGGGATGCCGGTGCGGCCGGCCCGGAACCTGAAGAGCCCTCCGCGTCGGAGCCGGAACCCGTTCCGGACACGCCGGCCTAGGTCCGCCCGCCGAGGGCGGCTCGTGCGGGCTCGATCGTCCCGGTGTGGCGGCCCGCGTTGGTGGCAGACGTGCTGGCTGTGGACTACCAGCGCATCCTTTCTGTTCTGGCCGAACGCAGGGCGGATGGAGACAGGGTGATGACCTGTCAGGAAGTTGCCGCCGTCCTGGGGTTGGCCCCGGCCCCGGCGAGCGTGGAGGGCGTGCGGTCGAAGATGAAGCGGCTGGCGGACCGAGGCTGGGCCGTCGAGCCGTCCCCGGGCAGGTTCACGCTCGCCGCCGGGCCAGGCGCCTCGTCATGAGCATCGTCATCGACCAGAGCACCATCTGCTCGTGGACGGCGGGCAGCGTCTCGTAGTCACGCACCAGGCGCCGCGAGCGCATCAGCCAGCTCAGCGTGCGTTCGACCACCCAGCGCCTCGGCAGCACCACGAAGCCGGACGCGTCGTCGCTTCGCCTGGCGATCTCAAGGGTCAGTCGCAGTGCCTGATTCGCCCAGGTGACCAAGCGGCCCGCGTAGCCACCGTCGGCCCAGAGCAGGACGATCTTCCGGTAACGGGCCCGCACATGCTCTAGCAGGGCATCGCGGCGTCCCGGTCCGTCACGTTCGCGGCGGTGACCAGCACGGCCAGCAGCAGTCCGAGGCAGTCGACCACGATGTGACGCTTGCGCCCCGGCACCTTCTTCGCCCCGTCGTACCCGCGTGAGGACGCCGGGACCGTGGCCGCCGACCGCAGCGACTGTGCGTCGATCACCGCCGCGGTCGGCTCCGGGTCCCGGCCGGTGTCCTCGCGCACCAGGCCCCGCAGCCGGTCGTGCAACTCGGCCAGCAGGCTCCGCGCCCGCCACCGCCGCACGAAGGCGTAAACGCGGTCCCAGGCAGGGAAGTCAGCCGGCATCGCCCGCCACTTGATCCCGTTGTCGACCAGGTAGCGGACCGCGTCCAGCAGCTGCCGGTGGCAGTAACCCTCCGGCTGCCCGCCCCGTCCTTCCAGCCACGGCGGCACGGGCATCGCGTCCCGCACAACGTCCCACTCCGTGTCCGTCATGTCCGATTCGTAGCGGCGCACACGGTCTGGACGGTCGCCCGCGTTCCCGAAGCGGTGAGCGAGGCAATCACACGATCGGGCAGCCGAGTTGGACTCAACCGGCATGACAGCGACAGACTGCGGCACAGGGCATCCTGTGGTGCTTCGGGCGTCGACAACCTCGAACTGAACAGGAGGCCCTGCCTTCATGCGCGCACCAGTTGGAGATCACCCGACCGGGTCGCCGCATTCGAACCGATGCTCACCATGATCGGTACGGCAACGGCTTCTCATGCCCGGTAAGCAGCGAGATCACCCGACCGAGCCACACCAGTCGAACCCGCGTCCATCAAAATCGTTACGGCAACGGCTTCTCAGGGGCACAGGGCCGCGTCGACGGCGCCGAGGGCGGGAGCCAGGTCGCTGGCGCCGGTCGGCTCGACGGTCAGCGTGACGCTGGCGGCGCGTCCGTCCTCGGTGGCGGCACTCCAGGTGCCGTAGCCCGGGATGCCGCCGTTGTGGAACCACACGGTCGTGCCGCAGGACAGCGTCGCCGGCACGATCCCCAGTCCGATGCGGAAGCCGGGGTGCCCCGTATCGACGGTGGCGCGCATCTGCTGGAGCTGGGGGTCATCGAGGAGGCGGTGGCCGCGCATGAGCTCGGAGAAGAACGTGGCGAGGTCGGAGTCGGTGGACACCATCGCGCCGCCCGCCCAGGCCGCGGAGGGGTCGATCTCGGTGACGTCACGCAGCGATCCGCCCGGGCCGTCCGTGCGGTAGCCCCGGGGGTGGCGCTCCCGGAAGGTGGTCTCGCCAGGGGCGGGAAAGTAGGTGTGGCGCAGCCCGATGGGCTGGATGACGCGCCTGTCGACAGTCTCGGCGAGGGGACGGCCGGTGACCTTCTCCACGACCAGGCCGGCCACCAAGTAGTTCGTGCTGCTGTACCCCCAGGCCGTGCCCGGACGGAAGGCCGCTTCGTGCCGGAGCGCGATGTCCAGGGCGTCGCGGGGCGAGACGTAGCGGCCCCGGAGGATGGACTCGGTGACGTCCGGCTCGTACTCGGGGAGTCCGGCGGTGTGCTGCAGGAGTTGACGCACCGTGATGTCGCGCCCGTCGATGCCCTTCCCGCGCACGAGACCGGGCAGGTACTTCTCGACCGGGTCGTCGAGGCCTATCTCGCCCTCACCGACCAGTTGCAGCACAACCACCGCGGTGAACGTCTTGGTGACGCTGCCGATCCGCACCTGGCCGTCCCTGGGCAGCTTCGCACCGGTGTCCCGGTCCCCGACCCCCGCGGTGTAGGTACGGATGCGACCGGCCCCGTCACGGACGGCGGCCAGCGCGCCGGGCACGCGGTCAGGGTCGACCAGCGCGTTCAGGCGCTGCTGGACGGCGTCCGGCTTGGCGGCCCCCGGGGCGGCGACGGCGGACGGGGCGAGCGCGCCGACCGCGAGGGCGTTGGCGGCCACGGCGATGGCGACGGTCGTCGCCGTGCGGCGCGACGAGCAGAACCGTCGTGTCGTTTGAGAGTTCACGGAATGTCACCTCTGCTGGTACATGCGATGCGGGATGCGCGCCAGGGTCTCCCGGCGCCGTTTCCACGACATCACGCGGTCGAGAGGGCAGTCATCGCCGTCGAGGACGACGGGGCGCCAGGGACGTAGATCCCCCGTCCTCCCGGCCCCTCCTCCTGGCGGCGTATGCGGACCACTGCCCACTCCGCGTCGGTCATGTCCGAGGGGTACCTCGGACGCCTGTGCGGCCGGTCCCCGGCGTTCCCGCGCCGGTGAGCGAGGCAATCACACGACAGGGATGCGGAGTTGGAAGGCAACGCCACGGAGACGGAAGCCTGCGGCACCAGGGGCCTCCTGTTGCTCGGCTAGATTCGACACCCACGAGCTGTGCGGGAGGCCCCACTTTCATGTCGGGCTGACCAGAAGATCACCCGAGCGAGTCGGCAGACTCGAACTCACGATCGCCAAGATCGATAGAGCAACGGCTACTGAGATTCAAGGAGGACACCAGGAGGGAGATACGGCCAGGTGGCAGCAGGAACCCGAGCCAGCGAACAAGTGCCAGGCCCAGATGGGTGGACCAAGACCTTCACCGACCCCCGCCTCTGCGCAGCCATCGTCGACCGCCTCACCTTCAGCGGCACCATCATCGAGACCGGCACCGACTCCTACCGACTCGCCACCACCCGAGCCCGCGCCGAGAACGCCGCTGCCAGCTGACCTGCCCTGCGGGCCGCTAACCCACAGGAGCGGGCCGCACACCGCTGGCATCCTCAGCTGACCGTGAAGCCTCCATGGACAGCCGTCTCGCGCAGCCACCCGAGCCAGTCCCGCCACAGACCATCGGTCTCCAGCTCGGAACGCACGGCAGCCGATGCCTCCTCATAGAGGTCCAGAGCCTGCGCGATCTCTTCGGCGCCGACCAGCCACGGGCCATTGCTCAGCAGCTTGACCTCCGGAATCCCAACCTTCCCCGGGACAGTCTGGGCGGAGTCGGCCCGCTCGGCCACGTCGAACGCATCCCTGCGGGCCCGGTCAGCCGACTGCCAGTCCTCGATGTCCTTGAACGGCCAGGCGGGGAAGAGCTGGTGCTCTGCCTGATAGGTCATGCCGGAACGACGCAGCCCGTCCCGGCAAACCGCCATCCCGGCGACGTTCAGATGGAACTGGAACGGCCCCGCGAGCGAGAAGTACGACTCCGAGCATCGCGGGACGTGGTCACATCGCAGACCACGATCGATGCAGGACTCCCACTGATTCCGCGCTTCCGCCACAGCTTCGGGCAGCTCCACCCACTCCAGGTCATAGCTCATGCGTTCCCCCCTCGAACAGCCAAGGCAGCTCGCACAGAATGCCACGCCACGGCCTGCCGAGACGATCAAGAATCAGCCTCTGCGGCAGCTCCTCACGGCGGCACCGCTGTCAAAACTCGTGAACATCCGCCCGCCCAGTGATCACCAACCACTGCCCGAACTCGCGAACAATCGCTGTCCCTAGAGGTGAACGAAGCCAGAACGTCCAAGGTCACACCCACCGCCCGCCCGGCAGCCAGCGGCGCGCGGGAGCAGAGCGCCAACCACGAAGGCCCCGACCGAGAGCACGCCCGGGAAAGAAAGGGCAGCAACCCCACCACCTGGCCGACCCGTTGACCACGAACAACCCACGCCCGCACCCCTCGCCCGGCGTGGCGGACCGGACACAGGGTCGCCCGACCCCCGCATCACGCACCCCGGGTCGGAAAGGTCGCCGCTGACGGCGAGGCGGATCTCGATCAACCGGTCGTCGGGCGTACCGGAGTGCTGGACGGCATTCGCGAATAGCTCCCCGAGGAGGAGCTCGCCGAACGGGGGGTGGTCAAGTGGCGGCGGTGCGTCAGATCTTGCCGGAGAAGGTGTCGCACTGGGTCAGGTCGCCGCTGCGGTAGCCGGTGGTGAACCAGGCCTTGCGCTGGGCGGAGGAGCCGTGGGTCCACGCCTCCGGGTTGATCCTGCCGGTGGCCTGCTTCTGGATCCGGTCGTCACCGACGGCCGCCGCCGCGTCCAGGCCCTGGGCGATGTCCTGGTCGGTGAGGACCGAGATCAGCGGGCGGCCGGTGGAGGGCTGCGGGGTGGTGGTGGCGTGGTGCGCCCACACTCCGGCGTAGCAGTCGGCCTGGAGTTCCAGGCGAACCGAGGCGCTGTCGGCGCCCTGGCGGTCGCCGCCGACCTTCTGCATGGTGCCCAGCAGGTTCTGCAGGTGGTGGCCGTACTCGTGGGCGACGACGTAGGACTCGGCGAACGGGCCGCCCTTGGCGCCGAAGCGGGTGGACAGTTCGTCGAAGAAACCGAGGTCGAAGTAGGCCATCTGGTCGCCGGGGCAGTAGAACGGGCCGACTGCGGAGGTCGCCGGGCCGCAGGCGGTGGAGACCCGGTTGGTGAACAGCACCGTCTGGGCCGGTTTGTAGGCGACCTTGGTACGGCGCGGCAGCTCGGCGCTCCAGAACTCCTGGAGGCTGTTGGTGACGGCGGTGATCCGGCAGTCCTGGCGCTTGTTGGCGTCCACGCCCTTCTTGCAGGACTGGCGCACCTCGCTGTCGGTGCGCACCCCGGTGGTGGAGGAGGAGCTGCTGCCGCCGCCGTCGGACAGGCCCAGCAGTTGGGGGTCGACCCCGAGGATGACCGCGAACAGCACCGCGATCAGGCCCACCGCCCCGCCGCCGATGGCGACCTTCCCGCCCGGGATGCCGCGCCGGTCGTCCACCTGTGAGGTGTCGAGGTCGCCGTCGTCGTCGAACTGCATGTGCCCCTGCCTGCCCGCTTCTGTCGATCTGTCGGTATGCCGCCGTGCCGATACGTCGGTGTGTCGGTACGTCGGTGTGTCGGTGTGTCGCGTTGGTGACGTTCTGCGCCCCGTGCGGCCCGCTCAGCCTACGGGCAGCGGGCCCCGACGGACGGCAGCCTTCTCGGCCACGCGAGGGACGTCACACGGCGGCGCCGACCACACGCAGCAGTTCCAGCCGGGAGGCGCTCTCACTACCCGCTGCGGCGGTGTGCACCAGCAGCAGCTGGTCCTGCCCGCCGGCGGCCAGCACCTCGCACTCCAGGTCCAGCTCCCCCACCACCGGGTGGCGCACCCGCTTGCGACCGCTGCGCCGCAGTGCCACCTCGTGGCGCTGCCAGTACGCGGCGAACTCCTCCCCGGTGGCGAGGAGTTCGGCGAGCAGCTCGGCCACCCGCCGATCGCCCGGGCGGGCCGCGTGCGCGGCGCGCAGGCCCGCCACGTGGGCGCGGGCCAGTTCCTCGTGGTCCTCGGGCGGGAACAGCGCGCGAGCGGCCGGGTCGGTGAACCAGCGCAGAAGCAGGTTGCGCCGCCCCGACGCGGTGGCGTCCCCGAACACCGCGGCGGCCATCGCGTTCTGCGCCAGCACGTCCCCCAGGTCGGAGACCACCTGGGCGGGCGTGTCGTGCAGACGGTCCAGGATCAGCAGCAGCCCGGGGCGCACATGCGCGAGCAGCGCGTGCCGGCGCGGCGGCTCGTGGCCGACCAGATGGAACAGGTGGTCGCGCTCGTCCTCGCTCAGGCGCAGCGCCCGGGCCAGCGCAGCCAGCAGCTGCGGCGAGGGCTGCGGGCCGCGGCGCTGCTCCAGGCGGGCGTAGTAGTCCACCGACAGGCCGGCCAGCTGCGCCACCTCCTCCCGGCGCAGCCCGGGGGTGCGGCGCCGGGCCCCGGGCGGCAGGCCGACGTCGGCGGGGGTCAGGCGGGCGCGGGAGCGGCTGAGGAAGTCGGCGAGGGCAGGGCGGTCGATCATGAGGTCCAGCATGACGGGCGCCGGGGGGCGGTAGCCAGGGAGTACCGGTCCCGGGTTACGGGCCGCTGTCGGTGGTCCGCTGGAACCCGGCGGGCCGCGGGCCCGGAGGGATCCGAGGGGACCAGGGGGATCCGAGAGGACCGGGGGTGTGGCGGCGTCAGGTGGCTGGCGGATCCGGTGAAGAGGGCCAAGGCAATCAGGGTCTGAGCACCCCTTTTCGACAGGCGCTAGGGTCGTCCCCGTGACCGAATCCCTGTCATCCCTGTCATCCGTGTCATCCCCGTCGTGCTCGTCGTACCTGAGCACGACCGCCGACGCCTACGACGCCCTGGCCGAGCGCTACGCCGACCACGTCAAGGACGGTCTGGCCCGCCAGCCGCTGGACCGCTCCTTCGTCGCCGCCTTCGCCGACCTGGTGCGCGAGGGCGCCCCCGTCTCAAACCCCGGCCGCGCCCCGGCGCCCGCGCCGGTGGTCGCGGACCTCGGCTGCGGGCCGGGCTACCTGACGGCGGCGCTGCGGGAGCAGGGCCTGGACGCGTTCGGCGTCGACCTCTCCCCCGCCCTCGTCGCCATCGCCCGCCGCAGCTACCCCGGGCTGCGCTTCGAGGTCGGCTCGATGGGCGCGCTGGAGGCGGGTGACGGGGAACTGGCCGGCGTGGTGTCCTGGTACTCGCTGATCCACACCCCGCCCCAGCAACTGCCCTCCTACCTCGCGGAGTTCCGCCGCGTCCTGGCGCCGGGCGGGTACGCGCTGCTCGGCTTCTTCGAGTCCGAGGGCGCCCCGGTGACGGCCTTCGACCACAAGGTGACCACCGCCTACCGCTGGCCCATCGACCACCTCACCGACCTGGCGCGGGAGGCCGGCCTCACCGAGAGCGCCCGCCTGCTGCGCGAACCCACCGAAGGCGAACGCTTCCGCCACGGCCGCCTCCTGCTGCGCGCCGTCTAGGGGCCGCATCAGGCAACGTTCGCCCTGTCGACGGCCGCGCGTAGGCGTTCATCGGCGGCGTGCTTGTTCCGCCGGCTGGTGTAGCGACGGATCAGGCTGTCCTGTTCCCTGTGGCCCGCGTGGACAGTGCCGTCGACAAACCGGCCCGGCACCCGAACCGGCATCATCTGCCCTTCGCGATCTCTACCGTCTCGCCGACCAGCCGAAGCCGGCGAGCACTGCGTTCCATGTCCACAGCCGTGCAGGGTACGCGGCAACCCCGGCCGCGGCAGCTCGATTACCGGCCGTACGAGGTCCGTGATCCCTGGTGCGGGCGCTCAGCCAGGGATCGGGAGTCCCTGGATCGGCGGGTCTCTGTCGGCGGCGGGGGCCGGCGGGCAGGCTGGTGGATGTCGGAGAGCACAACTCCTGTGAGGGGAAGCAAGCATGACGAAGATCCTGGTGACGGGGGCGACCGGTTCGGTGGGGCGGCGCCTGGTGCCGCGCCTGGCGCGGTGGGCCGGGGCCGAGGGCGGTTCGGTGCGGGTGCTGGTGCGGGACGCGGCCAAGGCGCAGGCGCTGGGCCTGGGGCTGGACGGGGTGGAGACGGTGGTCGGGGACGTGTGCGAACCCGCCGACCGGGCGCGGGCGTTGGCAGGCGCCGACGTGGTGCTGAACGTGGCGGCCGCGCTGCGCGGGGTGCCGGACGAGCAGGCGTGGGCGGTGAACCGGGACGCGGCGATCGCGCTGGGCCGGGAGGCCGCGAAGGCGGGGGTGGCCCGGTTCGTGCACACCAGCACCAACCTGGTGTACGGGCGGGGGCTGGGCCGCCCGGCCGTCGAGGAGGACCGGCTCGCGCCCGATCCGGCGTGGGGCGTTTACGCGCAGTCCAAGGCGCAGGCCGAGGCGGGACTGCGCGAGCTGGGCGGCGAACTGCCGCTGGTGGTGGCCCGGTTGGCGTTCGTCTACGGGGAGGGCGATCCGCACCTGGCGCAGTCGCTGCACTGGGCCGCGTCCTGGCCGGCCCACCAGCGGCTGGCGGTGGTGCACCACGCGGACGTGGCGCAGGCGCTGTGGCGGGCGGTGGTGACCCCGGGGATCGAGGGCCGCACCTACAACGTGTCGGACGACGCGCCGCTGACCGCCTGGGACCTGCACGTCCTCAACAGCCGTACCCACCCGGGCACGTCGGCCCCGGAGGCGGAGTTCGACCCGTGGGAGGGGCAGGTGTCGACCGCGGCTGCCCGCCGGGACCTGGGGTGGCGTCCGCTGTTCCCGTCCGCGTGGGCGGCGGCGCAGGCCGGGGCGCTGTAACCGCGCCCTCGGCCGGCCGACCCCGGCGCGGGCGCGCCCGCCCGGCCACCCGCGGCGCGGGCGCCTCCGGCCCGGGCCGAACAGCGGTTACGCGCCCGGCTTCCAGTCGATGAGCTGCTGGAAGATCTTGGGGTCGCCGTCGATGGCCAGGTCCTCCATCGTGAGGCGGCCGTAGTAGAAGAGGACGATCTCGGAGGCGCCGCCGCGCGCGGACGCGTGCGCGACGGTGACGGCGGCGGCGTCTTCGGCCAGGGTCTCGGCCCGGGCTCCGTCGGCGTCCAGGTGCAGGCGCCAGGAGTGGCCCTCGGTGGCGTGGTAGTCGACGACCGCGTCGGTGTGCGGCCAGGGGAAGGTCGTGGCGCAGCAGGAGAGCAGGAACTCCTCGGCGCCGTCGAGGGCGACCTCCTGGGGAAGCAGTTCGGGCGCCCCCATGGCGAGTTGGGCGTCGTAGGTGTGCACCGCGGTCTCCTGGACCCGGTGGCGGGCGACGGCCCCGGCGGTCTGCGGGGACTGCGAGTTGCCCCACCACGTCCAGCAGCCGGCCTCGGCGCCGGCGGCGCTCAGGGCGTCCAGCAGGTGCCGCGTCGAGGCGGCCAGCCAGGCCACCAGGGCCTCACGTTCGCGGGGCGGGGTGAGGGCGGCGCGCGCGGCGACCGCCTCGGCGGGCGGCGCGTCGGCGGGGCCGGCGGCGACGATCGCGGCCCAGAAGCGGTCCCCGCCGCCCAGGTGCTGCGCCAGGTCGAAGAGCGTCCACTCGGGGCAGCTGGGGACGGTGGCGTCGAGGTCGGGGGCGGCGGCGATCGCGGCGCGGAAGGCGCCGGAGCGCTCGTCGATCAGACGCAGCAGGTCGGGGAGGTCCAAGGTCGTTTGCACCCCGGATGTCTATCACCGCCCCGGGGCACGGGCCAGCGATTTTGACGGCCGGACGGGCAAGCCGACAGGCAAGCGGACGGACAGGCAAAGCGGGCGAAGCGGGCAGGGCAGGCAGGCCGGAGGCCCGGCCCTCCCCCGGGAGGGGAGGGCCGGGCCGCACCTCAGCGGGCCGCCCGGCCGGCCGCGGGGGCCGCGGGAGCCGGGGCGTAGCCGGCCGGCCGGGTGGTGAAGGTGCCGCGCCCCTGCGTGCGCCCGCGCAGGCGGCCCGCGTAGCCGAAGAGTTCGGCCAACGGCACGAGGGCGCTGACCTCGGCAGTGGCGCCCGGGCCGGGCCGGGTGCCCTGAACGCTGGCACGGCGGGCGGCAAGGTCCCCCAGGACGGCGCCGAGCGCGTCCTCGGGCACGGTGACGCTCACCTGCGCGAGGGGTTCGAGCAGCTGGAGGCGGGATGCGCGCAGGGCCTCGCGCAGGCCCTGACGTGCGGCGGTACGGAAGGCGAGTTCGGAGGAGTCCTTGGGGTGGGTGAGGCCGTCAGTGAGGGTGACGGCGAGGCCGGTGACGGGGTGGCCGCCGAGCGGGCCCTCGGCGAGGGCGTCACGGCAGCCGGCCTCCACGGCCTGCACGTACTCGCGCGGCACGCGGCCGCCGGTGACGGTGGAGGTGAACGTGAAGGCGCCGTCGGCGGGGGCCACGTCCAGGACGACGTGGGCGAACTGGCCGGAGCCGCCGTCCTGTTTGGCGTGCCGGTGGGTGAAACCGGTGACGCCTTCGAGCAGGGCCTCGCGCAGCGCGACGCGGGGGCGGCCGACGACGGCCTCCACCCCGGCGTCCCGGCGTACCTTCTCCACGGCGACCTCCAGGTGCAGTTCGCCCAGGCCGGACAGGGTGCGCTGGCCGCTTTCGGGGTCGGTGGCCAGGCGCAGCGAGGGGTCCTCGTCGGTGAGGCGGGCCAGGGCTGCGGTGAGCTTGTCGGTGTCGCCGGTGCGGCGGGCCTCGACGGCGACGGTGACGACGGGTTCGGCGCTCACGGGTGCCTCCAGGAGGATCGGGTGGTCGGGGTCGCACAGGGTGGCGCCGACGCGGGCGTTCTTGGGGCCGATGACGGCGACGATGTCGCCGGCCAGGGCGTGGTCGGTCTCGGTGTGGCGGTCGGCCTGGACCCGCAGGATGCGGGCGATGCGCTCGGTGCGGCCCGTGGCGGCGTCGAGCAGGGTGTCGCCCTTGCGCAGGGTGCCGGCGTACAGGCGCAGGTAGGTGAGGCGGCCGGTGGGGGCGGTGGTGACCTTGAACGCCAGGGCGGTGAGGGGCTGCCCGGGGTCGGGGTGGCGCTGCTGGTCGCCGTCGGCGGCCCGCACGGGTGGGGTGTCCAGGGGTGAGGGGAGGTAGGCGAGGGCGGCGTCCAGAAGGGGTTCGATGCCGCGGTTGCGGTAGGCGGAGCCGGCCAGGACGACCACGGCCTCCCCAGTGCGGGTGAGGTCGCGCAGGGCGGTGGTGAGGGTGTCGGTGCCGAGGGCGCCCTCGGTGCAGAACTCCTCCAGGGCCCGGGGGTCGAGTTCGGCCACGGCTTCCTCCAGGGTGCGGCGGCGGGCGGCGGTTTCGGCCGCGAGGTGGTCGGGGACGGGGCCCTCGGCGAGGGTTCCGTCCGCGTCCCAGGTGAGGGCGCGAAGGCGGACGAGGTCGACGAGGCCGGTGAAGGCGTCTTCCGTGCCGATGGGCAGGTGGACGGCGAGCGGGTGGGGGTGCAGGCGTTCGCGGATGGAGGCGACGGCGGCGTCGAGGTCGGCTCCGGCGCGGTCGAGCTTGTTGACGAAGGCGATCCGGGGCACGCCGTGGCGCTCGGCCTGGCGCCACACCGACTCGCTCTGCGGCTCGACACCGGCGACGGCGTCGAAGACCGCGACGGCGCCGTCCAGGACGCGCAGGCTGCGTTCGACCTCGTCGGCGAAGTCGACGTGGCCGGGGGTGTCGATGAGATTGATCCGGTGCCCGGCCCAGGTGCAGCTGACGGCGGCGGCGAAGATGGTGATGCCACGGTCGCGTTCCTGGGGGTCAAAGTCGGTGACGGTGGTGCCGTTGTGGACCTCGCCGCGCTTGTGGGTGGTGCCGGTGAGGTAGAGGATCCGCTCGGTGAGAGTGGTCTTGCCTGCATCGACATGGGCGAGGATGCCGAGGTTGCGGACGGCCGCGATCGCGGCAGCCGTGGTGGTGGTGACAGTGGTGCTGGTGGTGGTGTCGGTGCGCATGGCCCGGTGCCTTTCGAGGCGGTGCTACGGGGGGACGCGCGATTGGCACAGTACTGCCGACGGTTTCTGATACTCCGTCAGATCACTGACGGGAGTAGGCCCTTACGGAGTTCGCGCAGGGCTGGTTCAGACGGTGGCGGCACTGTTCCGGTGCCGGCCGCGCAGCGGGCACCGGAAGGACGGGGACACCAGGATCACCTCGTACCGCGAGGCGGGAGAGGGGGCGGCGGCGCTGTGCTTCGGCATGGCCGCCCTGCCCCCTCTCCGCTTGCCGTCGTCGTCATGGTCGACCGCGCACTCAGGGCGCGGCCGCGGGGCGAGTCTAGGGAGGACGGGCTCGCGTCGGCGAGGGGTTTTACGGTGCTCGGAAGCGCAGGACCGCCTCCGACCAGTTCTCGCGGCCGGCGACTCCGGCGTCCAGGGCGGCGCCGATGGCGCGTTCCTCGTAGGCGAAGTGGGACTCCATGATGGCGGCCAGGCCGTCGAGTTCGCGTCCGATGGCCTCCAGGTCCGCGGCCCGCCGCGCGCCGGGCTGTGCGCCGGGCTGTACGCCGGGCTGTGCGCCGGCCCCCGCGCCGGGCCCGTCCGCGGCCCGGACGGCCTGTTCGGCGAGGTCGCGGACCCGGGCGAGGATGTGGGTGATGAACCCGTGGTCCTCGACGAGCTTGGCGACAGTGGGCGCGAGGTCCGGCCGCTCGCGCACCAGGGCCGTGAACAAGCCCTGGTCCTCGCCCTGGTGATGGTTGGTCAGGACCGAACAGAAGGCGAGGCAGTGGGCGCCCAGGGAGTCGTCGGGCAGGGTCCGGCGGCCCAGGCCCGCGCGGAGGTTGACCAGGCGGCGGCGCAATTCGTTGTGCGCCTGGGAGAGTTGGAGACTGAGAGCGGCCGTTCGGCCGTGCGGGTACGGGGAGGCCACGAGCGGGCGGTCCCTTCGGTCGCGCACCTCCATGCCTGGCGCGGTCCGCCACCGACACGCGATGCTGCCCGCCATCCGATCACGTGCCACGGCGCCGCGGCAAGCCCGTCTCCGCCGGTGCCGTGGGGTCGGCACTGCCGCCCGCCGCGGCGGGGGTGCCAGGCGCGGCAACCGCGGCGGGGTCGGCAGGCGCGGCCACGTCCGGTACGGCCGCGCGGGCGCGGGGGCGCCCGAGCACGATCCCGGCGGCCACCAGCACCAGCCCCGCCCCCTGGCGCGGCCCCAGCGCATCGCCGTCCAGCGCGGTGCCCAGCAGCACCCCGGCCAGCGGGTTGAGCAGCCCGAGCAGGCCGACGGTACCGGCCGGCAGGTGCCGCAGCCCCGCGAACCAGCAGGCGAAGGCCAGCGCCGTGGCCACCAGGGTGACGTAGCCGAAGGCCAGCAAAGTACGGCCCGCAAGCGGCGGCGGGGCGCCCTCGGCGAGGACGGCCGGCGGGAGCAGCAGCAGGCCCCCGGCGGTCAGCTGCCAGGCGGTGGCGGCCAGCGGGTCGGCGCCCTCGCGCCAGCGGGCGGCCAGGACGTACCCGACGGAGGAGACCAGCATCGCGCCCGCCGAGGCCGCCAGCCCCCTCCCGTCGGGAACCCCGGCGCCGCCGAGGACGGTGAGCGCCACTCCGCCCAGGCCGATCACCGCCCCGGCCAGGTGGGCGCGGTGCGGGTGCTGGCCGGCCAGCACCCAGGCGGTGAGCAGCATGGCCAGCGGGGAGGCGGCCATGACGGTCGCTGCGGTGCTGGTGGGCAGCAGCTGGGAGGCGAGGTAGAGCAGGACGAAGAAGACGGCGGTGTTGAGCAGGCCGAGCAGGGCGCTGCGCCACCACCAGGGGCCGTGGGGGCGGCGGCGGGCGAGGGCGAGCAGCAGCAGTCCGGCGGGCAGGGCACGCAGGGCGGCGCCCCACAGGGGGTGGTCGGCGGGCAGGTAGGCGTGGGTGACCCAGTAGTTGGCGCCCCAGGCGAGGGGGGCGAGGGCGGTCAGCAGGACCCACCGGGCATTGGCTTCCATGGAAGACAATATAGCTTCCCTGGAAGCTACCAGGCTAGAATGGGGCCCATGGACCCCACGGACCACCACCAGCAGCACGCTCACCGGCCGGACGCCGCCCCCGCCGACCACGTCGCCCTCATCCAGGCCGAGTGGCACCGCGAACGCCCCGACCTGGACGTCTCCCCGCTGGCCGTGATCGGGCGCCTGCACCGCCTCGCCGACCGCCTCACCGCCGAACTCACCCTCGTCTACCAGCGCTACGGCCTCAGCGAGGGCGAGTTCGACGTGCTCGCCGCGCTGCGCCGCGCCGGCGCCCCCTACGAACGCGCCCCCGGCGAGCTCGCCGCCCACACCATGGTCACCACCGGCGCGATGACCAAGCGGATCGACCGCCTGGAACGCGCCGGCCTGGTCACCCGCCGCCCCGCCGAGGACGACCGGCGCGGGCGCGTGGTCGCCCTCACCGACGCCGGGGTGCGCCTGATCGACGAGGCGTTCACCGCCCATCTGCGCAACGAGCACCGCCTGCTCGCCCACCTCGCCCCCGAGGAGGCCGCCGCCCTCCAGGCCCTGCTCACTGCCTGGCACCGGCGCCTGGACGCCCCCGGGACGCCGGGCCCCGGGGAGCCGGGCCGCGCCACGGCCACTCCCACCGCCGCCAGTACCGCCACCGGCAAAGGCCCCGCCACCGGCAACGGCCCCGGCACGGGCCCTGACCGCGCAGAATGTGACGCATGAGCACCCCTCCCCCGCCCGGCTCCGACCCCGACCCCGACCGCCCCGACGAGTCCTCACCGCCGCCGGGCTGGGAGAACCCGGCCGTGCGGGCGGACCGCCGCCTGGTCGAACTGCTCCAGGAACTGCGGGTGTTGCAGACCGGCGTCCAGATCGTCTTCGCGTTCCTGCTCGGCGTCGCCTTCACCCCGCGCTTCGCCGAACTCTCCGACGCCCAGCAGGACATCTACGTCACCACCCTGCTGCTGACCGTCGTCGCCGCCGCCACCCTGGCCACCCCCGTCGCCCTGCACCGCGGCCTCTACCGCCACCCCGGCAAGGCCCGCATCGTCGACGTCTCCGCCCGCATCGCCCAGTACGGCCTGCTGCTGCTCGCCAGCGCCCTGACCGGCGCCGTGCTGCTGGTCCTGGACGTCGTCCTCGGCCCCGCGCCGGCCGTGGCCATTTCCGCCGTCATCGCGCTGATCTTCGCCACCCTCTGGTTCGCCCTGCCCTGGGCGTTGCGCCGCGCCACCAGCCGCGAGCGGCCCTGAGGGGCCCCGACGGCCTCACCCGGGCCGCCCCGGCCCCGGTGGCCGTCGGGCCTCCCGTCGGCCGCCGACCCCGTTGGCCGCCGCCCGCGCTCCCGTAACGGATCCGGGCGGGCGGGCGGCGGCACCGGGACCAGACCGTGGGCCGGCTTCCGGACGCCGGGGGCCTGGCCGCGGGGCGCCGCTCACCGCGCGCCCCGCCTTCCCCACCCCACAGAGCCCACCGGCGCCCGAAACCGATTACCGGTCTCCTCTAATGTGACGGTATGCACACCGACCACCGTTCCTGGGACGTCCTGCTGATCGGCGGCGCCTCCGGCCTCGGCAAGAGCCGCGCCGCCGAGCGCCTGGCCGCCGACCACGGCGCGTTCACGGTCGAGTTCGACGACGTCGTCGCCGCCCTGCAGGCCGCCACCACCCCGGCCACCCACCCGGGACTGCACCACTTCGCCCCCTACCGGGACCCCGAGCAGGAGCTGGGCGCCGACCGGGTCCTGGACCTGCAGATCGCCACCGCCCACGCCCTGGACGAGGCCCTGCTCGGCGTCGTGCGCAACCGCCTGAGCGTGGACGTGCCGGCCGTCGTCGAGGGCGACTACCTCACCCCCGCGGCCGCCGTACGCGCCGGCGCCGAGGCCGCCGTCCTCGGCCGACGCCTGCGCGCCGTCTTCCTCCACGAGGGCGACCCGCGGCGCATCACCGCCAACTACGCCGACCGCGAACCCGACGCCGGCCCCCAGGACGCCCGCGCCCACGTCAGCGCCCGCTATTCCCACTGGCTCGCCGACCGGGCCCGCGCCGCGGGCCTGCCGGTGGTCGACTGCCGCCCCTACGACACCCTGCCCGCGCGGCTGACCGCCGCCCTGGCCTGACCGCCGCCGGGACCTCAGCCCGTCCGGGCGGGCTCAGGCCTGGGCGGCGGGCCGCCCCGCCGCCTCCCGCTGGCCTCCGGCGGGGGCGTCCTCGATGTCCGAGATCAGCTTGGTGCTCAGATCGCTCTGCACCGCCAGCCGGGTGTGCCCGGCGTCGGGGCCGGTGCCCCAGGTGAGCGTGACGGTGGTGAAGAGGTGCCCGGCACCCGAGTCGTGGTAGCGCACCTCCCAGGCCGTGGGCACGTCCTGGGCGCGCAGCACGCCGTCGGCTTGGTTGGCCTCCTCCCAGGCCGCCAGGCGCTGGCGGAGGTCCTCGGTGAGGTAGTGGGCGCGCAGTTCTTCCGACAGGTTGTCGGTGCCGTCGGAGACGGCGTCGATGTAGGCGCCGTAGAAGTCGGCCACCCGGTCGACCGCCGAGTCCGGGCTGCCGCCGCGCACTGCGTCTCCTGCCTGGGTCATGATGGTCCCCTCCGTCGTGTACGGGCCCGCGCGCGCCGTCGAGACGCCGCCCGGGCCGGTCGGTTCGTCCACCGGTTCCAACGAGCCCGGGACGGTGGAGGTTTCGGGCACAGAGTCCCAACGGACTTACGGACATGCGGACTTACCGAATTGACGAGCGGGCCGGCTGGACGGGAGGCGGGAGTTGCTGGTCGTGGTGAGCGGCGGGCCGGGCAGCGGAAAGACGACGCTGGCGCACTCCCTGGCCCACGCCCTGGGCTGCCCGGCGGTCGTACGCGACGAGCTCAAGGAGGGCCTCGTGCACGCGGGCACCCGTACGCCCACACCCGATCTGGCGGTGCGCGACGCGTTCTTCGGCGTGCTGGGCGTGCTGGTGGACGCCGGGATCAGCGTGGTCGCCGAGGCCGCCTACCAGGACCACCTGTGGCGCCCGGGCCTGACCCCGCTCGCCGCCCGCACCGACCTGCGCGTCGTGCACTGCCGGGTCGCCCCCGCCCTGGCCCGGCGCCGCATCGCCGAACGCCTGGCCGCCGGCGGCCACCGCGCCGCCCACGCCGACCACGCCCTGCTCGCCACCCCACCCGGCCCGGGCAACCTGATCGACGACTTCACCCCGCTCTCCCTCCCCGTGCCACAGCTGCACGTGGACACCACCGACGGCTACCACCCGCCACTCGCGGACATCACCGCCTTCGCCCGCCCCTGAGCGCCCGGTGCCCCCGTCCTGCTTCCCGTACGGAGGCTGCGGCCAGCCGCTGGGGCGGGTGCGGGCCTGGGGGTTGAGTCCGCATTCGCCGTTGGGGTTCACCGCCCCGTAGCTGAGGACATCTCATTTGGTTGGTTGGCGGGGACGGGTTCCGGCCACGTCAGGCTCCGCCCATTCCGGATCGTGCTCCTCAGGAACCGGCCTCCGGAGCAGGCCGACAGGCCGTCAGTTATGGTGCACGGCCATGGGAGAGTTGATAGTTGTCCGGCACGGCCAGACCGAATGGAGCCTGTCGGGCCAGCACGCCGGCCGCACCGACGTCGCGCTGACCGATGCGGGTGAGGCCGCCGCCAGGGCGCTTGCGCCGAGGCTGGCCCGACGCCGCCTGATCGCGGTGTTCAGCAGCCCACTGGGCCGCGCGATGCGGACGGCGGAGCTTGCGGGCCTGGCTGATGTCAGGCCTGATCCGGATCTGGTGGAGTGGGACTACGGCGGCTACGAGGGCCTGACCGCCGAGCAGATCCAGGAGTCCAGGCCGGGATGGGACCTGTGGCGGGACGGCGTCATTCCCGGGGATGCCTCCCACCCTGGCGAGCAGCTCCAGCAGGTGGCCGCGCGAACGGATGCGGTGCTGGACCGGATTCGACCGTTGCTGAGCGGGGGCGATGTCGCCGTGGTCGCTCATGGCCATCTGGCGCGAGTGATCACCGTGCGCTGGCTCGGGCTCGATGCGTCCGCCGCCCGGCTGCTCGGCCACCCGCACCCGGGCTCTCTGAGTTTCCTGGCCATTGAGCACGGGCAGCCGGTCATCTCCGCCTGGAACGTCCCGTAGCGTCATGCCGACGTCACGCCTGCCGTGCGAGACGGCGACAGCCGATGAGAGCTGCGGCAATGCCGGCGAACGCGGCGAAGTGGTCGGCCTGGTACTCATAGCGGCGGTGAAGGCGGCGCAAGCCGTTGAGCCAGGCCACGGTCCTCTCGATCGCCCGCCCGCCTGCCCGGACGGCTCGTACGGTAGGCGAACCGTCCGACGGCCGGGCGGGGCAGAGCGGGTGGTGTCAGCGGGATGCGGCGTCCTCGCGCAGGCGTTTCTTGTCGGGCTTGCCGACGGCGGTGAGCGGGATGGCGTCGACCAGGTGGAGGGCCTCGGGGGCGTAGAGGCGGCCCTTGTTGGCGGTGACGAAGGCGCGGACGTCGTCGAGGTCGGGCTGTCGGCCGGGGGTGGGGACGACGGCGGCGTGGACGTGTTCGGCCTGCTGGGCGTCGCGGACGCCGTAGACGGCGCACTGGGCGATGGCCGGGTGGGTGAGGAGGAGTTCCTCGACCTCGGTGGGGTAGACGTGGCCGCCAACGACGATGATGAGGTCCTTGAGGCGGTCGGCGAGGTAGAGGTAGCCGTCGGCGTCGAAGTAGCCGATGTCGCCGGTGTCGAGCCAACCCCCGCGC
The DNA here is from genome assembly GCF_040637885.1 of Kitasatospora sp. NPDC028055. Taxonomy (NCBI): domain Bacteria; kingdom Bacillati; phylum Actinomycetota; class Actinomycetes; order Kitasatosporales; family Streptomycetaceae; genus Kitasatospora; species Kitasatospora sp. NPDC028055. Next base: position 20,627 of record NZ_JBEZXE010000083.1, read on the forward strand.
AGCACCTTGGCGGTGAGCTCGGGCTGCTTCCAGTAGCCGGCCATCAGCGTCCCGGAGCGGACGTGGACCTCGCCCTGCTCCCCGGCGGGCAGCACGGTGCCGTCGGCGGCGCGGATCTGCACCTGGACGCCCGGCAGGGGGCGGCCCACCGGCACCTGGCCGCCGTGGCCGGTGCGGTCGTGCTCGTGCGGGCCCAGGACGGCGATGTTCTGCGCCTCGGACATGCCGTAGCCGCCGACCAGGACGGGCCCGAACGCCTTGAGGGCCTCGCGGATCCGGGCCGGGGAGGCGGCGCAGCCGCCGTAGGAGAGTCGGCGCAGGCTGGACAGGTCGGTGCGGGCCAGGGCCGAGTGGTCGAGCAGCCGGTACAGCAGCGGGGGCAGGACGAACAGGTCGGTGATGCGTTCGCGTTCGATCGCGGCGAGGACCTCGCCGGGGTCGAAAGCGCGTTGCAGGACGACCGAGCCGCCGTGGTGCAGGGTCAGGTCGGCGAGGACGCCGGCCAGGTGGGAGAGGGGGGTGGCGGCGAGCAGCCGGGGTTTCTCGCCGGCGGGGCGGGGGTCGGCGAAGGGGAAGTCGAAGGCCCTGCGGTAGGGGCCGTGGAGGCTGAGGATGCCCTTGGGGATGCCGGTGGTGCCGCCGGTGTGGCGGATGCCGATGTCGTCGCCGGGGCCGAGGGGGAC
>NZ_JBEZXE010000084.1:0-21169 GCF_040637885.1 Kitasatospora sp. NPDC028055
CGCGGGTGCGGGTCCGGCCCCGCCCTTGCCGGCCCCCCCCCTGCTCCCGGCCGGGCGGGCCCTCACGGCGACCACGCCGCGTCCGGCCCCGGCCCCCCCCCCCCGCCCGGGGGGCGGCCCCCCCCCCCCCCGGGCCCGGGTGGTCGACCTCGGCCGCCGGCCGTCAGGCGGCTTCGAAGCCCGCATGGTCGGCGATCTTCTTCAGTTCGGCCAGGGCGTGCTTCTCGATCTGCCGGATCCGCTCGCGGGTGAGGCCGTGCTGCTTGCCCACCTCGGTGAGGGTGCGCTCGCGGCCGTCCTCCATGCCGTACCGGGAGCGGATGATCGAGGCGGTGCGGTCGTCCAGCCGCCCGATCAGGTCGTCCAGTTCCTCACGGCGGAGCATGACCATCACGGCGTCCTCGGGGGACGTCGCCCCGGTGTCCTCCACCAGGTCACCGAACTGGGTCTCGCCCTCGTCGTCGACCGACATGTTGAGGCTGACCGGGTCGCGCGCCCAGTCCAGCACGTCCTTGATCCGGGCCTCGGTGGTGTCCAGCTCGGCCGCGATCTCGGCCGGCTCCGCCTCGCGGCCCAGCTCCTTGGACTTCTCCCGCTGCACCCGGCGGATCCGGCCGAGTTCCTCGACCAGGTGCACGGGCAGCCGGATGGTCCGGGACTGGTCGGCGATCGAGCGGGTGATCGCCTGCCGGATCCACCACGTCGCATAGGTGGAGAACTTGAAGCCCTTGGCGTAGTCGAACTTCTCGACGGCGCGCACCAGGCCGGCGTTGCCCTCCTGGATGAGGTCCAGCAGGGGCAGGCCGCTGCGCGGGTAGCGCCGGGCGACGGCCACCACCAGACGGAGGTTCGAGCGGATGAAGACGTCCTTGGCGCGCTCGGCGTCGGCGGCTATCACCTCCAGCTCCTCGCGCGTGACGCCGTCGGGGAGTTGACCGTCGGGGAGTTCGCTCTCCTCCAGCAGGTGCTGGGCGTACACACCGGCCTCGATCCGCAGCGAGAGCTCGACCTCCTCGGCGGCATCGAGCAGGGGCGTCCTGGCGATCTCGTCGAGGTACATACCGACCAGGTCGCGGTCGGCCTCAAGGTTGGTCGGGCGGGCCGCGCGAGTCCGGTCGGCCCTGTCGCGAACGACGGCACGGGTGGCCATGCTTGCTCCCTTTGCTGGTGTTGCCGAGGTCTGCCTGCCTGCCCCCTGGAGGGCAAGAAGTGCGGGCCCCCAGGGGCTCACACGTAACGATCCAACGAACAGATTCCGGACAACATTCCCAAGTCGTTCAGATTCTTCCTCGGGATGCAGTATCCTGCCGGTTTTCACCCCGGTTCTGGACACTCGGTGACCGCCCGGGCACCTCGGGTGCCCGTTCGCGACCGCTCGTGGAGCGCTTCTTCACCGCCCGCACACGCAACCGTCGCCCATTGGTTGAACAGGCGAACGCTCGTGGACGTTCCCGCGCGCCCCCGGCTTCCGCCCGCGCCCGCCCCCCGGCGCACGCAGGTCCTCCGCACAAATGATGCCGAATCGCTATCACTCCAGCTCCCGATCGGCGCAGCGCACTGGGAAGGTGTCAGGCATGCACCTGACCAACAGCACGAGACCCGTCACCGTGCGTCATCGCCGCCTCCTTCGGGACGCGTCGGTCGCGCTGGGCTGCGCCGCGCTGTTCGGCCTTCTGGCGACACTGGTGACGGGCCACTGGAGCCCCCTGCACGAGTTCGACCAGGACTGGATCGACGGACTGCACTCCTACGCCCGCGATCACCGGATCTGGACCGCCGCGGTGCAGACCCTCTCCGACATCGGCGGCCCCGTCACGATGCGTATCCTGCTGGGCTGCGCGGCCGCCTGGCTCCTGCTGATCGGCGCCCGGGTGCTGGCCGGCTGGGTGGCCGCCCAGGCACTGGTCGGCTGGGCGGCCCAGTGGGCACTCAAGCTGGCCGTCGGCCGGCAGCGGCCCGCCTTCTCCGACCCGGTGTCGCACGCGGGCGGTCCGGCCTTCCCCTCCGGGCACGCCATGGCCTCGGCGATCTCCTGTGCCGTCCTGGTCGGCCTGCTCTGGTACCGGGTCGGCCGACGCGGCCGGACCGCCGCCTGCGTGGTGGCCGCGGTGACGGTGCTGACCATCGGCTGGACCAGGACCGCCCTCGGGGTGCACTGGCCCAGCGACGTGCTGGCCGGCTGGCTGGCCGCCGGCGCCGTGCTCGGCGCCGTGACGGCCGTGATCGAAATCTGGCGGCCGGGCGCCCTGGCCCGGGACGTCCGCCGGGTCAACTGGCGCACCAGGCCCAGGGTCCAGCGGGTCATCGTGCCGTCCGTCCGGGCGCCGCAGGCCGACGGGCCGCTGGAGGACAGTGAGTTGGACGGTCCGGTCCGCTGATCTGCCCCCTGGCGGGCAGCGCCGGAGGACCGAGGGTACGGAGGGCGCGGGAACGCCGCAGGCCCTCCGCCCGGGGTGGGCGGAGGGCCTGCGAACTGCGGTTCTGTATGTGCCCCAGACAGGAATCGAACCTGCGACACCGGCTTTAGGAGAGCCGTGCTCTATCCCCTGAGCTACTGAGGCGTGGCCGGTCGGTGACCAGGCCGTTCACAGCGTACCGGATCTGGGGTCGGCCGGGGGTGGCGGACCGGGAGGAGGGGATGCCGGGGTCTGACGGGGGGACAGCGCGGGGGGAGTCGGGCGGGCCCGGCTCCCCCCGCGCCGGGAGGGTCAGAGCAGGCGCAGCAGGCGGGACTCGATGGACGGCGGGTTCAGGTCGCTCTGGAGGGCCACCCGGACCTCCGTCCGGCTGTCGCCCGCGCCCACGCGCAGCGTGCCGACCTCCTTGCCCGCCTTCTCGTTGTGGCCCAGTGCGGACGGGTCCAGGGTGACGGTGCCGGTGACGCCCGGGAAGCCGGGCACCACGAGGTCGTTGGTGGCGACGACCGCGACCTTGCCGCCGAGGCCGTCGTCCACGCTGCCGACCACGTCGCCCTTCTTCACCACGGTCTGGCCGGTCAGCCCGTTCTGCGCGGCCTGGATCTGCTTGCCGCTGACCTTGAGCACGGTCGGCAGGATGCCGTCGCCGACGTTCGGGCCGGTGGCCTGCTGGCCCAGGGTGACGCCGAGGATCAGCCGCTTCACGCCGCCGATCTCCTTGTACGCGGCCCACATCAGGCAGCCGCCGGCCGGGGTGCTGGAGCCGGTCTTGACGCCGATGACGCCGGTCTTCGGGTTGATCAGGTTGTTGGTGTTGGGGATCTTCACGTTGTTGAACGTGGTGTCCGGGGTGGAGACGATCTGCCGGAAGATCTCGTCCTGCATGACCTGCTCGGCCAGCTTGAGCTGGTCCTTCGCGGTGGACTTGGTATCCGCGTTGAAGCCCGCCGGGTCGGCGTAGGTGGTGTTGGTCATGCCGAACTTGGCCGCGGTGTCGTTCATCTGCTTGACGAACGCGTCCTCGGAGCCGGAGTGGAAACGGGCGAGCAGCCGGGCCACGTTGTTGGCGGACGGCAGCATCAGCAGTTCCAGCGCCTGGTACTCGGTGAGCTCCTGGTTCTCGACGAGGGTCACCCGGGACTCGTCGGCGTTGCCGGACTCCTGCGCGGCCTGCTTGTCGACCTTGATCTTGGGGCCGCTCTCCCCCTTCTTGAGCGGGTACTTCTGCAGGATCAGGTAGGCGTTCATCACCTTGGTGACGCTGGCGATCGGGGCCGGCGTCTCCTGTCCCGAGCTGCCCAGGCTGCCGACGCCGACCACCTCGGCGGCGGACTGGCCCTTGGCCGGCCAGGCGAGGTCCAACTGGTCACCGGCGAAGCTGAAACTGCCCGCGGTCGTCATCCGCATCTTCGGGTCCGGCAGCGGGCGCAGCAGCTGGGCCACCACGAGCACGCCGAGCACCACGGCCAGGAAGGCCGTCCAGATGGTGATCCGCTTGAGTGCGCGGCGCAGCGGCGAGACCGGGCGGGCGTTGAGGGTGGCGAGCACCTCCATCGCCTCGGCGGTGTTCTCCGGCGAGGGCAGCGGCTGGGGCTGGGGCTCCGGCTCGGGCTCCGGCCGGGGCGCCGGCCGCGGCGGCACCTGCTGGGAGGGCAGCGGCTCGGGCCGGGGCAGCGGCGGGACGGGCGGCACCGGGCGCCGGTCCGGTTCGGGCAGCGGTGTCGGCGGAGGGGTGGGGGTGGGGGCCGGCTTCGGGGCGGGCCGGGGCAGCGGTTCGGGGGCCGGGTCCGGCTCCGGCAGCGGAGCGGGCTCCGGGGGCTCGGGGACGGTACCGGCGGTGGGCGCCGCCGCCGGGGCCGCGGGAGTACGGAGCGGCGCGGGCTTCTCCAGCTTCCCGGACCGGCCCGACTGCCCAGCCCCGCCCGGCCGCTGACCGGGCTGCCCGTTCCCGGTCAGTGCGACGGGCGCGGTGGTGTCGGGGGTGTCGGAGGCGTCGGGGGTCTCGGAGGTTCCGAGGGTCCCGGGCGCGTCGGCCTTCCCGGCGGCGGAGGCGGTGGCGTCGTCGGGCGTGTCGGCCTTCCCGGCCTCCGCCCGCTTCGCGCTCTCCGGCTTCTCGGATCCTGCGGGCTTCGCGGCCTTCGCGGCCTTCGCCGCCTCATCGGGCCGGTCGGCTTCGTCGGTTTCACCGTCGGCCGACGCCGCCGCCGCGGCGGTCCGGATGGCGAGACGCGGGTCGGCGGCGGGCGGCCGCTCGGCGCTCCCCTGCTCGCGGTCGGCCTCCGGCGCGTCCTTCTCCTTCTGTGCGCCGTCGTCGGAGCCGCCCTTGTCCGCGGGCTTGCGCAGCTCGTCCGGCAGTCGCAGCGCGGTGGTCCGGTTGTCCACCGGCAGCCGCAGGGCGGTGGTCCGGTCGTCCGTCGGCAGCCGCAGGGCGGTGGTTCGGTCATCCGTCGGCAGCCGCAGCGTGGTCGTCCGGCTGTCCACATCCCGGACACGGAGCTCCACCGTCGGGCCGCCCTTGGCGCCCGCCTTCGGCGCGTCGACAGAGGAGCCGGCAGCGGTGTCGGCAGAGGTGTCGGTAGCGGTGTCGGCAGCGGGCGAGGCGTCAGCGGACGCGTCGGCAGCAACCTCGGTCGAGGCGTCGGCCGAGGGCCGAACAGCCCCGGCTGACTCCCCGGCTGACTCCCCGGCTGACTCCCCGGCAGCCGCCGCGCCCGCCCGTTCGCGCTCGCGGTCCCGCTCCCGCTCGCCGTCCCTCAGCACCCTGTCGGGGGACTCGCCCACGTATCCCAGCCTCCTCAACGCCCGGCGGGGCACCGGCAGACCCGATTTCGGGAAGCCGACGCCCCGCCCCGTGTACCTGTACAGTCTCCGCCACCGACGGCCGTCCGGCCGCGCACACCCCGCCCGACCGGCGCTTATTGCCGCCGCACGGCCGCAACGCGGTCTGTTCGAGGGTCAGACGCCGGGCCCGAGGCCGCCGGTTCCGCGCCTTCACCGCAAGGTCACGATTCGGAGGCGTACTCGACAAGCCCGTGTGAGAGGCGTCACCCTGTCTCTCATCCACGCGGGGAGGCTTGGATGGGCAAGAGCCGCAGAACTGTTCCCGAGGAACTCTTGCTGCTCGCTTTGGACCCGACCACGGGTACCACGGCGCAGCCGCAGACCCTCGACCTCGGACTCGCCGGGGCCCAGCTCGTCGAGCTGTCCCTGGCCGGACGGATCGTACCGGAGGGTGACCGGATCGCCGTCGTGCTCGCACGGCCGACCGGCGACCCGACCCTCGACCACGCACTGGAACTGCTGCGCCGACGCGGCAGTCCGGTCCGCGCGGCGCACTGGATCGGCGGGCCCCGGCTGGGGCTGCGACAGACGTACCTGGCGCACCTGGAGCGCTGCGGCATGGTCACGGCCGTGCCGGGACAGGTGTGCGGGGTGCTGCCGACGACCCGGTACCAGGCGTCCGACGACTGCACCAACGCCGCGATCAAGCAGCGACTGGACACCGCGATCCGCACCGGCGTGCCGCCGGACCCGCGGACGGCCGCGCTCGCGGCCCTCGCCCACTCGGTGGGGCTGGGCAAGCACCTGTACCCGGGCAACGAGGGCCGGTCCTCACGGTCGCGGCTGCGCGATCTGATCCGGTACGACCCGTTGGGCGGGATGGTCGCGCACGCCGTGATGGACGTGCAGAACGGCCTGCCGGCGCAGCAGAACCGTTCATCCCAGGGTTCCGGGGCCACAGCCGGAGCCGGTTCCGGGCGCTCCGGTGCCCGTGTCACGGGCCGGGCCCCGGGCGGGCGGGTCCCCGCACCGCGGGTCGGGGTGCGCTGACCCGGACCCCCGGCCCCGTACCGGGCGACGACCCGAACCATACGTCCGACAGGTCGTCCGACGGAACGCCCGGCAGCGCGCGGCGCACCGTTCGCGCCCCTCGGCGGCGCTGAACGACCTTCCGCACATCTCCGCACCACCAGGACGACCGGTACCACCGGCGCCACCGGCACCGCCGGAGGCACCGGGAACACCGGAAGCACCGGGAACACCGGAAGCACGAGAAGTACGAGAAGCACCAGGAGCACAGAGGGGCGGTCGCCCCGCGACGCAAGTCGCCCGGCGACCGCCCCTCTGCCGTTCCCGCAGGCCCGTCGGGGCCCACCGCAACTACCGGTTCGAGTCGCCGAGCCGCATTACCACCTGGGGGCTTTCGCTGTCTCACAGACGCGCTTTTCCGATGATCTGTTCTACTGCGCTGCTGTGATTCCCCGGCGCCGACCTGGCCCAAGGTGACATGCTGCTCCAAGTCAGGGGGGTTGGTCCCAATGTCCGAAGTGTTCCGAGGGCTGCCGTTCCAACGATCACCAGAGGTTCGGCCGGAGGTCGACGTGTCCGCGAACATCAATCCCACCGTGCGCCGCCGACGCCTCGGCTCCGAGCTGCGCAAACTCCGCGAGGGCCTGGGCATGACGGCGGAGGAGGTGGCCGGCCGTCTGATGGTCTCCCAGTCGAAGATCAGTCGGCTGGAGAACGGCCGCCGCAGCATCAGCCAGCGCGACGTGCGCGATCTCTGCGACGTGTACAACGTGGCGGACGAGCAGATGCGCGGCAGCCTGATGGAGATGGCCAAGGAGTCCCGCCAGCGCGGCTGGTGGCACGACTTCAACGACATGCCGACCCCGTACAGCGTCTACATCGGGCTGGAGGCCGAGGCCTCCTCGATCCGCGCGTACGAGTCCTCCTTCATCCCCGGCCTGTTGCAGACCGAGCAGTACGCCCAGGCGGTGGTCGAGGGCACCCAGCCGGACACCGACGCGATCGCGGTGCAGCGCCGGGTCCAGGTGCGGATGAAGCGCCAGGAGCGCGTCCACGGCGACAACCAGCTCGGCAGCCTGTGGACCGTCATAGACGAGGCGGCGCTGCGCCGCGAGGTCGGCAGTCGCGAGATCATGGCCCGCCAGCTGCGGCAGATGCTGGAGCTGAGCCTGCGCCCGAACATCACCATCCAGGTGATCCCGTTCTCGCACGGCGCCCACCCCGGCATGACCGGGACATTCTCCCTGCTGGAGTTCCCGGAGTCAGCCGATTCCACGGTTGTCTACTTCGAAGGTGTGACGAGCGATCTCTACCTGGAGAAGGAGGCCGATGTGCGCCGCTATACCGGTCTGTACGACTACCTGAGAGCGGCCGCACTCGGTGTCGCGGAGAGCCGGTCGCTGATAGCCGACATCGAAGAGGGATACCACGAATGAGCACCGCCGCCGAGCACGGAACCCGTTGGCGCAAGAGCAGTCACAGTGGAGGCCAGGGCGCCTGCGTGGAGATCGCCGGACCGGCCGCGGGTGCGGTCGCGGTCCGGGACTCCAAGGACCCGGCGGGTCCGCAGCTGCGCTTCTCCACCCAGGCCTGGAACGCCTTCGCGTCCGCCGCGGCGGCGGGGGCCTTCGGCGAGGTCTGAACGGGATCCGTGCTCGGCCCAGTTGCCCGTAGCGCTGTCCGTCGCCCCGAGCGGCGGCGGTCGGAGCTACGGGCAACTGTCGTTCCGGGGGCCCTCGTCCGTACGGCCGGCGGCCCGTACGAAAGCCACCCGTACGACAGCCGCCCGTACGGGAGCGGCCTGTACGAAAGCGGCCCGCGCGCCGCCGTTCAGTGCCCCGCCGTTCAGTGCGCCACCGGGTAGCGGGTGGCCCAGCCGGCCCCCTCCGGGCTCTGCGGGTCGTGCAGTTCGGTGCCGTGCATCAGCTCCAGGGTGAAGTCGTCTGCGAGTTCGAGGATCGCTCCGCGCCCCTCCAGCCCCGCCACCAGACCCGGCGGCAGCGCGGTGTCGCCGTGCAGCACCCCGAGCAGGTTGCCGCATATCGAGCCGGTGGAGTCGCTGTCCCCGGAGTGGTTGACGGCCAGCAGCAGGCCGGAGCGGACGTCGTGGGCGACCAGCGCGCAGTAGACCCCGATGGCGAGCGCCTCCTCGGCGACCCAGCCCTCCCCCAGGGCCTCGACCCGTTCGGCGGACGGCTCGCCGGCCCGGACCGCGTCCAGCGCGGCGCGCAGCGCGGCGGTGGTCTCCTCGTGCGCGTGCCGTTCGGAGAGCAGGGCCAGCGCCAGGTGCACGCCCTCCTCCAGGGTGCCGCCGCGGGCGACGGCCTGGACGATCACCGCGAAGGCGCCCGCCGCGAGGTAGCCGGTCGGGTGGCCGTGGGTGAGCACCGAGCACTCCACCGCGAGCTGGAACACCAGGCCCGGCTCCCAGGTGGTGAGCAGCCCGAAGGGCGCCGCCCGCACCACCGTGCCGCAGCCCTTGGAGTGCGGGTTCTTGGGCCGGTCCAGGGTGCCGAGGCGCTCGCCGTCCGGGCCGGTGAGGCCGGTCAGGCAGCCCTGGCCGGGGGCGCGCCGGGCGTACAGCCACTCCTCGCGGCCGAGCCAGCCGAGGTCGGGGCGGCGCTCGTCCGGGCCCCAGTCGCGCTGGGTGGCGGCCCAGCGCAGGTAGGCCAGGTGCAGGTCGGTGGGCGGGTGCCAGCTGCCGGTGTCGCGCCGGATGTGGGCGCGGATCAGGCCGTCCACGGTGAACAGGCTGAGCTGGGTGTCGTCGGTGACGGCGCCGGTGCGCCCGTGGGCGGGGAGGTAGCCGGTGACGCCCTGCGGGCCGTGCTGGGCCCGGATCTTCTCCAGCGGCTCGAACTCGACGCCGGCGCCGAGCGCGTCACCGATGGCACCGCCGAGCAGGCAGCCGCGCACCCGGCTGCGGAAGTCCTGCTGCTGGGCTCGTGACCACAGTGGCATCACGACGGGGCGCCTTTCGTCGGGGTCGGGGGCCGCGTGCGACACCACGGCCGCCGACGCGCCCTGGCACTGTACTTCGAAGGTTCGAACGGATCGACGGGATCCCTCGCACTCCGGTGCCGGCCCGCCCACCGCACCCCCACGTGCCCCCGCGCCCGGCCCGCCGACCGCACCCCGCGCGCCCACACGGCCGGCCCGCGCCCGGCCACGTCCGGCCCGCGTCCGGCCCGCCGACGGTGCGGCGGGCCGGACGCCCGGCGCCTCAGTCCAGGACCGGCAGCAGCTCCGGCAGGTGCCCGTCCGAGGCGAGCGCCGCCGCCCGCCGCTCGGCGGACACCTCGCCGTAGACGGTGGTGCGCTGGCGGTGCGGGCGGCCGGCGGCCTCGGCGATCGCCTGGAGGTCGCGCACCGACTTGTAGCTGCCGTACGCCGAGCCGGCCATCCGCGAGATGGTCTCCTCCATCAGCGTGCCGCCGAGGTCGTTGGCGCCGGAGCGGAGCATCTCGGCCGCGCCCTCGGCGCCCAGCTTGACCCAGCTGGTCTGGATGTTGGGGATGTGCGGGTGCAGCAGCAGCCGGGCCATCGCGACCACGGCGCGGTTGTCCCGGGCGGTCGGGCCGGGGCGGGCGATGCCGGCCAGGTAGACCGGGGCGTTGGTGTGGATGAACGGGAGGGTGACGAACTCGGTGAAGCCGCCGCTGCTGTTGGATTCGAGCGAGCGTTGCTGGATCTCGGCGAGCAGCCGCAGGTGCCCGAGCCAGTGCGCGGGGGTGTCCACGTGCCCGTACATCATGGTGGACGAGGAGCGGATGCCCAGCTCGTGCGCGGTGGTGACCACCTCGACCCAGGTCGCGGCCGGCAGCTTGCCCTTGGTGAGCACCCAGCGGACCTCGTCGTCGAGGATCTCGGCGGCGGTGCCGGGGATGGTGTCCAGGCCGGACTCCTTGGCCCGCTGCAGCCAGTCGCGGATCGACAGGCCCGTCCTGGTGGCCCCGTTGACCACCTCCATCGGGGAGAAGGCGTGCACGTGGATGCCGGGGACCTTCTCCTTCACCGCGCGGGCGATGTCGAAGTAGGCGGTGCCGGGCAGGTCCGGGTGGATGCCGCCCTGCATGCACACCTCGGTGGCGCCCACCTCCCAGGCCTGGGCGGCCCGTTCGGCGACCTGCTCCAGGGAGAGGGTGTAGGCGTCGGCGTCGGTGCGGCGCTGGGCGAAGGCGCAGAAGCGGCAGCCGGTGTAGCAGACGTTGGTGAAGTTGATGTTCCGGGTGACGCAGTAGGTGACCTCCTCGCCGACCGCCGACCGGCGGACGTCGTCGGCGATCCGGCACAGGGCGTCCAGGGCCGGGCCGTCCGCGTGGAAGAGCGCCAGCGCGTGGTCGTCGGTGAGCTTCGTCGGGTCGTCGGCGGCCACCGCCAGCGCCTCGCGCAGGTCCCCGGCGAGGCGCTCGGGTGCGCCCTTGGCCAGCACCTGCTCGCGCAGCACCTCCCAGTCGCCGTACACGTCCTCGAAGTCGGCCCGGCGGTCGCCGGTGCGGCCCTCGGTGTCGACGGCGGTGTGCAGGTCGGTCCGGCCGTACGACTCCGGCAGGTCCTCGGGCTCCTGCCAGGGGCGGCCCAGGACGGTCGCGTCCGGGTTGGCCAGGCCGGTGGCCGGGTCGGCCAGGGCGCGGACGTGCGGCAGCACCCGCGGGTCCAGCCAGGGTTCGCCGCGCAGCACGTACTCGGGGTAGACGGCGAGGCGCTCGCGCAGTTCGAAGCCGGCCGCGGCGGAGCGCTCGGCGAGGCGGTCGATCTGCGGCCAGGGGCGCTCGGGGTTGACGTGGTCCGGGGTGAGCGGGGAGACGCCGCCCCAGTCGTCGATGCCCGCGGCGATCAGCCGCTCGTACTCGCCGTCGACCAGGTTCGGCGGCGCCTGGAGGCAGGCGGTCGGGCCGAGCAGGTGCCGGGCGACGGCCACCGTGGCGACCAGTTCGTCCAGTTCGGCGTCGGGCATGCCGCGCATCGCGGTGTCCGGCTTGGCGCGGAAGTTCTGCAGGATCAGTTCCTGGATGCCGTGGTAGGCCCGGGAGACCTTGCGCAGCGCGAACAGCGACTCGGCGCGCTCCTGGTAGGTCTCGCCGATCCCGATCAGCAGGCCGCTGGTGAAGGGGACGGAGCTGCGGCCCGCGTCCTCCAGCACCCGCAGCCGGACGGCGGGCTCCTTGTCCGGGGAGCCGAAGTGCGGGCCGCCGGGCTCGCTCCACAGCCGGGTGGCGGTGGTCTCCAGCATCATGCCCATCGAGGCGGAGACGGGCTTGAGGCGCTGGAAGTCCGTCCAGCTCAGCACCCCGGGGTTGAGGTGCGGCAGCAGGCCGGTCTCCTCCAGGATGCGGATGGACATGGCCCGGACGTAGGCGACGGTGTCGTCGTAGCCGTGCGCGTCCAGCCACTCGCGGGCCTCGGGCCAACGGTCCTCGGGCTTGTCGCCGAGGGTGATCAGGGCTTCCTTGCAACCGAGTTCGGCTCCGCGCCGGGCCACCTCCAGCACCTCGTCCGGGGACATGAACATCCCGTGCCCGGCCCGGCGCAGCTTGCCGGGGACGGTGGCGAAGGTGCAGTAGTGGCACTTGTCGCGGCAGAGCCGGGTGAGCGGGATGAACACGCTCTTGGAGTAGGTGATGACGCCGGGGCGGCCGGCCGCCTCCAGGCCGGCGTCGCGCACCCGGGCGGCGCTCGCGCACAGGTCGCGCAGGTCCTCGCCTCTGGCCTGGAGCAGTACGGCGGCCTCGGTCGGGTCGAGGGCCACGCCGTCCCGGGCGCGGCGCAGGGCGCGCCGCATGGCGTTCGCGGTCGGAGGGTTGCTTGCGTCCGTTGCGGTTCCGTCCATGGCGCGACCCTACGCCAGGGTGGTACGGCAGGATGACCCAACCCTGAGGCCGTCTCAGGGTCGGCGTACCCGTCAGGTTCACCTCGAAGTGCCCCTGCAGGGCGATGACGTGGCGGCGGCACCGGCCTCTAATGGAGGAGCACGGCCAATCGCACGGGTTCGTAGAGGAGTTGAGGTCGCCATGACCAATGGGACGGCAGGGGAAGACCGTTCGGACGGCGGGGTGCCGTACCGCTCACGGCGGCGCACCATGGTGCGGGTCGGGGTGCCGGTGGCGGTGGTCGCGGTGATCGCCGCCGGGGTCGGGCTGGTGCCGGCGCTGGCCGCCGACTCGCCGCCGGACCTGCCGCAGCTGTCCGCCGAGCAGGTGGTGGCCAAGGTGCTCGGCTCGGACGCCCAGACCCTGTCCGGGACGGTCTCCGTCTCCACCGACCTCGGGGTGCCCAGCCAGCTGCTGGGCGCGGCCGCGGGCGGCCTCGGCGCGGCGGCCGGACACGGCAGCGGGAACGACGGGGGCGGCGCGGGCGCGGACCCGCAGGCCAAGCTGCTCGGCCTGCTCGGCGGCGACCGGACGCTGCGGGTCGCGGTGGACGGCCCGGACCGTCAGCGGGTCGACCTGATGGAGAACATGGCGGGCTACACCCTGGTCCGCAACGGGGACCAGAGCTGGGCCTGGGACAGCTCGACCAACACCGCCCTGCACCTGACCGGGCGTCCGGCCGACCACGCCGGTCACGCCGATCACGCCGGGAAGCCGAAGGCCCCGCTGACCGGGGTGCCGACCACCCCGCAGGAGGCCGCGAAGCAGTTCCTGACCGGAAGCGCCGGCACCACCTCCGTCACGGTCGACGGGACGGCCAACGTGGCCGGGCAGAAGGCCTACCGGCTGAGCGTCAAGCCGACCCAGTCCGGCTCGACGATCTCCGAGGTGCGGATCTCGGTGGCGGCCGACAACGGGGTGCCGCTCGCGGTGGTGGTGAAGTCCACCGACGGCTCCACCGTGCTGGACGTGCACTTCACCGACGTGTCCTTCGCCAAGCCGGCCGCCAAGACCTTCGACTTCACCGTGCCCAAGGGCGCCAAGGTGACGGAGCGGAAGGCGGACGCGGCGGCGAAGAGCGCGCACGGCTCCCGCGACCAGGGCGCCCAGGACGTCCAGGGCTCGGCGGGCGAGCAGGCCAAGGGCCACGACGGCGTGAACGTGATCGGCGAGGGCTGGACGGCCGTGGTCTCCACCCAGCTGCCCGCCGCCGTCGGGGCGCCCGCCGCGGCGCCGAACGCCGACGGGCGGCAGGGCAAGCACCAGAGCCGGTCGGTGAACCCGCAGGCGCTGGTGAAGTCGCTCGGCAAGCCGGTCGGCGGCGGCACCCTGATCAGCACCAAGGTCGTCAACGTCCTACTCACCGACGACGGCCGGGTCTTCGCCGGTGCGGTGACCCTGTCGGTCCTCCAGCACGCCGCCGGGGTGAACTGACGGATGACCGACGCTCCCGTAACGGGGGACGTTACGGAGTCGGCCGGGGGTCCGGGCGCCGCGTCGCGCCCGGCCCCCGTTCCTTCCGCTCCTCCGGCCTCCCGCACTGACCGCAGCGATCGCACCGACGGCACCGACCGCACCGACCGCACCGACCGCACCGACGATGTGATCAGGACCCGCGGCCTGACCAAGCGCTTCCGCGGCGGCCAACTCGCCGTCGACGGCCTGGACCTGGCCGTGCCGCGCGGCTCCGTGTTCGGCTTCCTCGGCCCCAACGGCTCCGGCAAGACCACCACCATCCGGATGCTGATGGGCCTGATCGCCCCCACCTCAGGCGCGGCCACCGTGCTCGGCGAGTCGATGCCGCAGTCCGTCGCCACCGTGCTGCCCCGCGTGGGCGCGCTGATCGAGGGCCCGGCGCTGTACGGCTTCCTCTCCGGCCGGGACAACCTGGTCCGCTTCGACGCGGCCGACCCGACCGCCGACCCGCGCACCCGCCGGCAGCGGGTGGAGACCGCGCTGGAGCGGGTCGGCCTGAGCGCCGCCGCCGGGAAGAAGGCCCGCGCCTACTCGCTCGGCATGAAGCAGCGGCTGGGCCTGGCCTCGGCGCTGTTGCAGCCGCGCGAGCTGCTGGTGCTGGACGAGCCGACCAACGGGCTGGACCCGCAGGGCATGCGGGAGATCCGGGCACTGGTGCGGGAGGTCGCGGCGGAGGGCACCACCGTGTTCCTCTCCTCGCACCTGCTGGACGAGATCGAGCAGGTCTGCACCCACGCGGCCGTGATGTCCCGGGGCCGGCTGGTCGTCCAGGGCACCGTGGCCGAGCTGGCCGCCCGGGCCCAGGGCCGACTGGTGGTCCGCACCCCCGACGTGGCGCAGGCCGCCGAGGTGCTGGCCGCCCACCAGGTGGGCGCGCTGGTGCCCGGCGAGGGCCGGGTCGACGGCGAGCTGGGCGCGAGCGACGACGAGGCGCTGCCCAAGCTGTGTGCGGCGCTGGTCGAGGCCGGGGTCCGGGTGCACGGGTTCGGGCTGGAGCGGGGCACGTTGGAGGACGCCTTCGTGGCGCTGACCGGGGAGGGCTTCGATGTCGCGGGCTGAGGCTTCGGCGGCCGGGACGGCCACGGACGGGACAACAGCGGACGGGACGACGGCGGACGGGACAACAGCGGACGGGACGGCGGCGGACGGAGCGGCCCCGGCCGGGACGGTGCTGCTCGCCGGACGGCGGCCGCAGACCGCGTCCGGCTTCCTGGCGCTGTTCCGCAACGAGCTGCACCTGACCTTCCGCCGGATGCGCACCAAGGTGCTGCTGGGCATCCTGGCGGCGCTGCCGGTCCTGATCGGGGTGATCGTCAAGCTCAACACCGACAGTCCGCGCGGCGGTGGCGGCGGTGCGCCGAGCTTCATCGCGCAGACCACCCAGAACGGCCTGTTCCTGGTGTTCACCGCGCTGGCGGTGGCGCTGCCGGTCTTCCTGCCGATGACGGTCGGCGTGGTCGCCGGGGACTCGGTGGCGGGCGAGGCGGCCACCGGGACGCTGCGCTACCTGCTGGTCGCCCCCGCCGGGCGGACCAGGCTGCTGGCCGCCAAGTTCACCGCCGGGCTGGTGTTCTGCCTGGCCGCCACCGCGGCGGTCGCTGTGACGGCGCTGGCCACCGGCGCCACTCTGTTCCCGCTCGGCGAGGTCACTCTGATCTCCGGGGACACCATCGGCTTCGGTGACGCCCTGCTGCGGGCGGTGCTGGTGGCCGGGGTGGTCGCCGCCTCGCTGGCCGGGCTGGTGGCGATCGGGCTGTTCGTCTCCACCCTCACCGGCAGCGGCATCGCGGCGATGGCCGCGACCGTCGGGCTGGTGATCACGGTGCAGATCCTGGACGCCTTCCCGCAGCTGGACGCGGTCCGGCCGTTCCTGTTCACCCACTACTGGATGAGCTTCTCGGACCTGCTGCGCGAGCCGATGTACTGGGACGGCGTGTGGAAGGACCTCGGCCTCCAGGCCGCCTACGTCGCCGTGTTCGGCTCGGCGGCCTGGGCCCGGTTCACCAGCCGCGACATCAGCGCCTGACGGGTTCCTTGGCCGCCCCCGCCGGGGCGGGCCGCGGCACGGTCGCGGTCCGCCCGGCCCGGTCCGCCCGCACCTGGCGCAGCGCGTCCCAGGTGAGCAGCGCGAGCGCGGCCCACACCAGGGCGAAGCCGGCCCAGCGCGCGGGCGGCATCGACTCGTGGAACACCGCGACGCCGATCAGGAACTGGAACACCGGCGCCAGGTACTGCAGCAGGCCGAGCACCGTCAGCGGCACCCGGACGGCGGCCGCGCCGAAGAACAGCAGCGGGACGGCGGTGATCACCCCGCTGACCACCAGCAGCGCCGAGTGCCCCCAGCCGTACGAGCCGGCCACGGTGTGGCCGAAGGTGCCGCGCCCGCTGAGCTCCAGGTAGACGAGGTAGCCGAGGGCGAAGGGGAACATGAAGGCGCTCTCCGCGGCCAGGCTCTCCAGCCCGCTCAGCCCGACCTGCTTCTTCAACAGGCCGTAGGTGGCGAAGGAGAGCGCCAGGGTGAGCGCGACCCAGGGCAGCTGGCCGTAGGCGGCGGTGAGCACCGCGACGGCGGCGGCTCCGATGCCGACGGCCGTCCACTGCACGGTGCGCAGCCGTTCCTTGAGCACCAGGACGCCGAAGCCGATGGTGACCAGGGGGTTGATGAAGTAGCCGAGGCTGGTCTCCACCACGTGGCCGTTGTTGACGGCCCAGATGTAGACGCCCCAGTTGACGGAGATCACGGTGGCCGCACCGGCCAGCATGGCGAGCCGGCGGGGCTGGCGCAGCAGCGGGCGTATCCAGCTCCAGTGCCGCTGGGCGACCAGCATCAGCACCACCGCGACCAGCGACCAGACCATCCGGTTGGCGAGGATGTCGTCGGCGGCGCCGGGCTCCAGCAGCGGCCAGAACAGGGGGAAGATCCCCCAGATCCCGTAGGCCGCCATGCCGTACCAGAGGCCTCGGCCGCTGTTCTGCTGGGTCGTCTGTGGCATGGCCGAGTGCCCTCCCGCGCGCGCGAATATCCATGCGACGGTAGCGGGCGGGAGGGCAGACTGTCATCTCCGTTTCCGGATTTTGGTCATGACATTGCTTGAATGCTGGACGGCTCCGGCGACCGCGCTGGTCAGGCGCCGATCGCCGCGCTGGTCAGGCGCCGGCCGACGGGGCGGCCAGCGCCTCGCGGACGGACCGCGCCAGCGGGGTGGTCGGGCGGCCGATCAGCCGGGCCAGGTCGCCCGGGGTACCGGCCAGCTCGCCGCGCGCGATGCCCGCGTCCACGTCGACCAGCGCCTCCGCGAAGCCCTGCGGCAGGCCCGCGCCGACCAGGGCCGCCAGGTGTTCGGCCGGGGTGACGTCGCGGTGCACGACCGGCTTGCCGGAGGCCTGCGCCAGCTCGGCGGCCAGCTCGGGCAGGCTCCAGGCGGTGTCGCCGCTCAGCTCGTACACCCGGCCCCGCCCGCCCGCCCCCTCACCTGCGCCGTCGCTCCCACCCCCGCCCAGCAGCACGGCGACCGCCGCGTCGGCGTAGTCCCGGCGCGGGGCGGTGGCCACCCGGCCCTCCCCGGCGCTGCCGAGCACCACCCCGCGCCCGACCGTGCCGGCCGCGTCGCCCAGGTAGTTCTCGGTGTACCAGCCGTTGCGCAGGAAGGCGTACGGGAGGCCGGAGGCGAGGATCAGCTCCTCGGTGGCCCGGTGCTCGTCGGCCAGCCGGAAGGTGGCCGCGGCCGGGATGCTGGTGTAGGCGAGCAGGGCGACCCCGGCCGCCCGCGCGGCCTCGACCACGGCCCGGTGCTGCGGGATCCGGCGGCCGACCTCGCTGCCCGAGATCAGCAGCACCCGGTCCCCGGCGGCGAAGGCGTCGGCCAGGCTCTCCGGCCGGTCGTAGTCGACCACCCGGACGTCGACCCCGCGCGCGGCCAGGTCGGCCGCCTTCCCGGCGGAGCGGACGGCGACCGCCACCTCGCCCGCGGGGACCTGAGCCAGCAGGCCTTCGACGACAAGGCGGCCGAGCTGGCCGGTGGCTCCGGTGACGACGTACATGGGGTGCTCCTCTGGACGGGTTCTGACCTCGACACTCACCCTAGGACTGGCACTAACCTTTCGAAAGTACGCACTTCGAAGTAGGGTACTGACATGAAGGTGAGCAGCATGCGGATGGTGGGCGGGGAGCCGGTCGACGCGGTGCCGCCCCCGGCGAACGTCTTCGACCGGATGTGCCCGTCCCGGGGCGTGCTGGAGCACGTCACCAGCCGCTGGGGCGTGCTCGTCCTCGGCGCGCTGCGCGAGCGCGGCTACCGGTTCAGCGAACTGCGGCGGCAGGTCTCCGGGGTCAGCGAGAAGATGCTCGCCCAGACCCTGCAGACGCTGGAGCGGGACGGCTTCGTGCTGCGCGAGGCGCACCCGGTGATCCCGCCCAGGGTCGACTACAGCCTCACCCCGCTCGGGCGGGAGGCGGCGGAGCTGGTCGCGGCGCTCGCCCACTGGTCGGAGCGGCGGGTGGCGGCCGTGGTCGCGGCGCGCGAGGAGTACGACGGGCGGGCTACCGCTCCCTGATCAGGGCCTCCAGCCCGTCCAGCACCCGGGCCAGGCCGAAGGCGTACGCGTGGTCCGGGTCGTACGCGCCGCCGTGCGCCGCGCCCGCCGCGGCGCCGACCCTGGCCGCCACCGGGTGGCGCTCCGCCCACGGGAGGCGGCGGCTACCGTCTCCCCCATGACCAGCCCTCAGCCGCTTCCCGGCACGGACACCACCCAGGTCCTCCGCCCCCGGGTCACCTGCCGGCGCTGCCACCGGCCGCTGCACGACCCGGAGTCGCGGATGCTCCGGCTCGGGCCGGAGTGCCGGGACCCGGCGGAGCGGGTCGCCCGGTTCGACGTGGAGCAGGAGACCCTGCCGGGCGTGTAGGGCGCCGGCCGGGACCCGTGACGGGCCGAGGACCGGCGCTAGGAGCGGCCGAAGAGGCGGCGGAGCAGACCGGGGCGGGACCGCCCCGGCTCCGCCGACCGTTGCCGTTGCCGCTGCCGCTGCCGCTGCGGGGGTTCGGGCACCGCCGGGCCGGGCGCGTCGGCGTCCCCGGGTCGCTCAGCAGCCTCAGGACCCTCGCCAGCCTCAGGACCCTCGGCGTCCTCCGGTCCCTTCGCGTCCTCGGCCTCCTCACCGTCCCGGGCATCGGCCTCGGCCAGCAGCTGCCGGGCGAGTTCGCGGTCGGACCGCTCCACCCACGGCGCGGCCAGCACCAGGGCGCAGTACGAGCGCAGGATCGTCACCACCCGGCTGCGGCTCGCCCGGGCGCTGTAGTGCAGCCGCTGCCGCAGCAGTGCGGCGACGTCGGTGCGGGCGGCGGGGTGGGTCCAGCCGATCGCGACCAGGGCGAAGCCGGCCGCCTCGACCACCCAGTCCTCCGGGCCGAGCAGCAGGTCGCGCAGCACCCGGCGCCGTTCGGAGCCCTCCCAGGGCTGGTCGGTGCGGTGGTGGGCGATGCCGAGGCAGGCGAAGGCCTGGACGGCGCGCACCCACAGCTCGGGCTGGTGGGCGAGCAGCGCGCGGCCGAGGTCGTCCTCGCGCGGCAGCGGCGGGTGGACCAGCACGCCGAGCAGCTCGTCCAGCGGGAGCCCGGCCAGCCGGACGGCGTGGTCGTAGGCGGCGGGGACGGTCGGCCAGACGATCTCGGCGGTGGCGCGCACGAGGTCGGCGCTCGCCGGGGCGGGCGCGGCGACGGCCGGGCGCGGGTCGGTGCCGCCCCAGGCCCAGATCCGGGTGGTGGGCTCGGTCAGCGGCAGCCGGGGGTCGGGCTCGCCGACGGAGCGGTAGGACACCGTGGAACGCGGCAGCGCGAGGTGCACGGCCAGCACCGAGCTGGGCGGCTCGACGGCGGAGGCGGTGCAGTCGACCTCGGTGTCGCGGCCGGCGCCGGACGAACCGAGCACCTGGTGCAGCACGTTGACGGTCGCCTCGGTGGTGCCGGAGACCATGCCGAGCCAGGGCTCCCGGTGGCTGAGCCGCTCCAGCAGGTCCTGGGCGTAGGCGTGGTCGGGGTGGTCCCGGTGGTGGTCGGCGAGGGCGAGCAGGTGGACCGCCTCGCCGTCGACGGCGTGCCGCAGCCCGTACAGGGCGGGGCCGGCCTTGGGGTGCCCGGGTTCGGCGGCGAGGACCCGCTCCAGCCAGGGCAGGCCCTCGGCGGGCCGGCCGAGGACGCCGTACAGCTCGGCGACGTCCACGGCGAGGTAGCCGCTGGAGTTGCCCTCGGCCGGTGCGACCCGGGCCAGTTCGGCCTCCCAGACGGCGAGCGCGTGCTCGGGGCGGCCGTCGGCGCGCAGGGCGTTGCCGAGCATCACGGCGGGCAGGTAGTCGGGGGCCAGCCGGTGGGCCCGCTCGGCGAGTTCGACGGCGCGGGTGGTGGCGCCGAAGCGGCGGGTCAGGCCGGAGGCCATCGCCAGCAGCAACGGGTGGTCGGGGTGGCGGGCCACCACGGCCCGCAGGAAGCGCTCGAAGGGTCTCACGGCGTCGGCGAGCTCGGCGGGCAGCGGGTCCGGCAGCGCACCGGCGGCGCGGGCCACCGCCTGGGCGACGGCGTCCGGGTCGACCAGGGTGGGCAGGTCCTCGCGGGCGAGCCAGGCGGTGTGCGCCCAGGGGCGGGCCGGCTCGTACTGGATCGCCGAGGCGAGCAGGCCGACGGCGGTGTCCCAGTCCCCGGCGGCGGCCTCCACGTGGGCGCGGCAGACGACCGTGCCCAGGTAGACCTCGCCGTCCAGCGGGAACAGCTCGCGGGCCGCGGCGGGGCCGCCGGTGGCGGCGCACAACTCGGCCAGGGCCTCGTGCAGTTCGGGCAGCTGGGGGTCGGCGAGGATGGCGTCGGCGAGGTGGTCGGCGGCGTGGCCGAGGTCGCCGGAGTCGATCGCCAGCCGGGCGACGGCCACCTCGCCCTCGGCCGCCAGCCGTTCGTCGCCGTCGTCGTCGGTGTGCGCCATGCCCTGTCCCCCGGTCGCGGTCGCGCGGTGTTCGCTGGTTCCTCGGTCCTCGTGCGCGGACGAGGCTATCCGGTGCGTATGACTGGCGGATGATCACCCCGCGATGGGCGCGGCGGACAACTGCCCCGTCGGACAAGACCCTTACCAGTGGTTCAGACCTGAGAAGGGTTCCGCGCCGGGGCAGCGGCCACCACGATGACTCCGGTGCTTCGTCCCGGGGCAAAAGCGTTCGCGCCCGCCACGCCGCGGCTGCCACCATGCGGGCGTGACGACGCTCTTCCTGATGGTCGGGCTGCCCGGCGCCGGAAAGACGACCCTGGCACGCCGACTCGCCGCGGAGCACCGGGCGGTCCGGCTGAGCCCGGACGAGTGGATGCTCCCGCTGTTCGGCACGGCCGAGGCGGAGGGGAAGCGGGACGTGCTGGAGGGCCGCCTGCTCTCGCTCGGCCTGGAGGCGCTGCGCGCGGGCGCCGACGTCGTCGTCGACTTCGGCTGCTAGGGCGTGTCTGACAATTCCCGCCGGGCGCGCGGCGTTGGGGCACGCACCTCGCCGCGTTGTCGTCAGTCGCCGATGCTCCGCATGGACTCCCTCCTCCGCCTTGCGATGCACGCACCCCAACGCCGCGCGCT
>NZ_JBEZXE010000085.1:0-20402 GCF_040637885.1 Kitasatospora sp. NPDC028055
GTGCTCACCCTGGCTGAGATCCGCCGGCTGCTGGACAGTCAGGGAGGACGGATCCCCTCCGCCCGCCTCCCGCCTCCCGCACGAATAGTCATGAAACGTACGCAGGCCGTCGATTGCTGATCACGCTGCCCAGGCAGCGGGAGGGGATCCGTCCTCCCTGACTGTCCAGCAGCCGGCGGATCTCAGCCAGGGTGAGCACCGCGCGCTGCACCATCCGGATCAGCGCGATCCAACTCCCCTGTGCCCACGTGTCGCAGCGCATCGCCGGCCGTTTGACTTCAAGCGCGCTTGAACCGCTTGCCTGGCCACATGCTCTCAGCACACCTGCTCCGTCGGCTGCCCCGAGGCTACCGACCACTCTTCGCCCACCGCCCGTTCCGGCGCCTGCTGCCCGCAGTAGCGATATCCGACCTCGGCGACGGGATGAGCGTGGTCGCGGTGGCATGGCTGGCGGTACAGATCTCCCCGCCCGGCGCGGGCGGCCCGCTGATCGGAGCCGCAGTCGCCGCCTACATCCTGCCGGGCGCCATCGGCGCACTGCTGCTGGGCCGATGGCTGTGCTCCTTTCCCGCACAGCGGTTGATCCGCGCGAACGCCTGGACCCGCGCTCTCTTCCTCGGCTGCATCCCCCTCTCGTGGGCGCTCGGCATACTCCACCCTGCTCTCTACCTCACGCTGCTCGCCGGCTCATCCCTCCTGCACGCCTGGGGCGGCAGTGCCAAGTACGCTTTGGCCGCCCAAGTCCTCCCTGCCGAGCAGCACCTGGCGGCCAACGCACTGCTCAGCGCCAGCACCTGTGCGTCCACGATCGTCGGCCCAGCACTCGCCGGAGTCCTCGCGGCGGCAATCGCCCCGGCCTGGATCATCGGCCTGGACGCCCTGTCCTTCGCCGCACTGGCCTTCCAGAGCGCGCGCCTGGGCGAGCCGGACCCTCCGGCGCCTGCCGGACCTGCCCCCGACACCCGACCGGGCGGAGGCCTGCGCCTCCTACGCGCCCGGCCCCAACTGCTCGGCCTCCTCGCGGTGACCTGGCTGTTCAACCTGTTCTACGGACCCGTCGAAGTTGCCCTGCCCCTGTTCGTCGCCCAAGACCTCCACGCCGGCGCGGGGGCCCTCGGCCTGTACTGGGCCGCATTCGGCATCGGAGCGGTCATCGGCACCCTGGCCGTCGGCACTCTGCGAAACCTGCCGCTGTGGCCGGTCCTGCTGTGCATCATCGCCGGTCACGGTCTGGCCATGCTGCCCTTCGAACTCCACGCACCAGCAGTGCTTTCCCTCGGGGGCTTCGCCCTGGCCGGTGTGATCTACGGCCCCTACAACGCCCTGGCCTTCAAACTGTTCCAGGACCACACCCCGACAACCCTCCTCACCACCGTCCTCGCCCTGCGCGCATCCGTCCTACTGACAGCGTCGCCCGTCGGCGCGGCACTGGGCGGCCCTCTCACCACCGCCCTTGGGGCCCGCCAAGTGCTGACCGGCACAGGCATCGCCATGATCTTCGTCGCCGCCTTCGCTGCAGCACTACGGATCCGCAGCACGAAACGGCACCGGATCCGCACCCATGCCCTCCCAGTCGGCGACCCACGCCCCTAGCCGAGGCCGTGTTGCAGCGGCAACCCCGGATCACTCGAGAGGCTTACGGCGTACCGGAGTTGGACCGCATCGGGTGGTGCGCGGTGACCGGCTGCCGGAACGGTTCGTTGGTCGGTGCGGCACACCGCACCGCCGATCCGAAGAGGTCCCTGTCATGTCCGAACCCTCTGCCACGCCGCCGTTCCCGAGCAGCCCGACCGGCTCGGCCACCGGCGACTCGGCCGGACCCGCGACCCCCAAGACCCTGCTCGAGCAGATGCAGGAACTGCTCGCCTCGGTGACCGCGGACCTCGCCGCACTCCAGTCCAACACCCGGGACATCGCCCCGGCCGCCGCCTATCCCGCCGTCAACGACACCTCCGACTCCGCGTCCGGCACCCGGTAGTCCGGCGCCCGCTCCTCCTCCGTCGGCCCGCCCGCACCCGGCGGGCCGAGCCGGACCACCAGTAACGGCGCGCCCTGACCGTCCGGTTCCGGCTCCGGTTCCGCGCCGCCGAGCACCGAGCGCTCCGCCGCTTCGCCCCGCCCGGTCGCCTCGCGCAACCGCGCGGCCACGTCCTTGCACTCCGACACCGCATCGACCCCGTCGATGCACGTCCAGTACAGGCTCTCGGTGTCCGCCCCGCAGGCCAGCACCACGAGCGTCTCCCCGACCTCCCGCAGGAGCTCCTCCAGCGCCCCCAAGGTCGCCGCCGTTTCGCCGAGTTCGGTGAGCCGACCGGCCCTACCGCCGCTCACCAGGGCGTTCGTGGCGACGGACCGCTCCAGGCAGACCGCCGCATGGGCGCCCGCCTCGGAGAGCTGCTGGCCGAGGCCCGTCAGCTCGTCGCTCTCGGACTCCGCCAGCCGGGCGCCCACCGCCTCGGTGAGCAGCGCGGCCTGCCGCGCCTCGGCCAGCACGTCCGGTACGTGCCTGGCCTCGGCCAGGGCGTGCCGGGCCGTCTTGATCAGTCGCAGTGCCTCCATGGCCCCCGCTCCTTCCGCTCGTCGTCGCCGTCGACCAGCACCTCCGCCGGGGCGGTGGGGTGGTCACGGGGAGAGCGTGCGGGGAGGGTGGGGTGGGACGCATCCACCCTTTTGAAAGCTGTGGAAAACCCGGGGGCTGTGGATAACTTCCGTCCCTCACAAGGGTGATCAGCCCTTGTCAGGATTGACGTCAGCCGCTTCGCCCGGCACCGGGAAGCGGTGCTCGTTGCGGTCGATCTTGGCCGCGAGCGCCTCCAGCGGGTCCACCCCGACCGCCGTGCAGAACTGCATCAGGTACGCCAGCACGTCCGCGACCTCGTCGCGCACCCGGTGGGCCCGTTCCGGGTCCGTCATCACCGCCGCGGCCTGCTCCGGTGTGAGCCACTGGAAGATCTCCAGCAGTTCCCCGGCCTCCACGCTCAGCGCCGCCGCCAGGTTCTTCGGCGTGTGGTACGGCTCCCACCGCCGGGCCGCCGCGAAGTCCACCAGCCGCTGCCGCAGCCCCTCCAGCGTCGGCTCCCCGGACAACCCGGCTGACCCGGCCGACCCCGCCGACCGGGACACCCCAGCTGACCCAGCCGCCCCGGCCGCCCCGGCCGCTCGGTCCGCCGCCGACTCCCCCGACCTCGTCACTCGCTCGTTCACGCCCCCAGGTCTACCCCATCCGCTCCCCCGGCCACAGCGGAGCCTCCCCCACCCCCCGCGTCCGCCGGGCCCTCCTCCCCGCGCCCGTACTGCACCGGCACCCGGGCCGTCTCCGGCCGCAGCACCGTCGACCCCGTCGCCGGGTCCCGCCGGCACTCGACCAGCGCCACCGCCCCCGTCCGCTCCCCGCCCGCCCCGAACGCGTCCCGCGCCGCCGCCGGCTCCTGGAGCGCGGCCACCACCCGCAGCTGGTTGCGCCCCGCCATGTCCCGCGCGAGCCGCAGCAGCGAGGCGGTCTGCTCGGTGGCGAGCCCGGCCCCGAGGTCCTCGGCGAGCACGGTGAGCTGCCGGTGCGCCCACGGCACCTCAGCGGCCACGTCGAGGTCGAGCACCCCCGCCCCGGTCAGCAGCACCGCCGCGAAGGCGAGGTGGCGCAGCATCCCGTCGGAGGCCTGGTCGGCGCCGGTGCGCCCGAGCACGCCCTCGTCGAAGACGGCCAGCACCCGGCGCCCCGTCCGGCTCTCGCGCTCGGCGAGGGTGAGGCCGAGCAGCGGGTGGGGCGCCGCCTCCTGGACGGCCCGCAGCAGTTGCCCGTACCGGCGCGGGCACTCGTGGGCGAGCCGGTTGATCAGGGCCGAGATGTTGGCGGCGTTGCTGCGCAGCCGGGCCTGCGGGTCGGCTCTGGCCCAGCCCCGCATCAGGGCCGGGACGGGGTGCAGCGGGAAGACCTCGCGCAGTGCGGTGAGCAGGTCCTCGGCGGCGGCGAGGACGAGCCGTTCGCCGGTGGAGGAGCCGGCGACCCGGAGCGGCAGTTGGGCGGTGATCATGGTGCTGCTGGGGAACGGCGCCCGGATGTCCCCCTGCCGGGTGTCGTTGTGCCAGCAGACGTTGACGCGCCCGTTGCGGACGTCCTGTTCGCCGGTGTCCACCAGGGTCCGGCCGTCGAGGGTGAGCGACTCCCGGGCGATCCGGACCGCTCCGTCGGTGCGGATCACCAGGTCGAGCCGGATCCGGCCGCGCGGCGAGCGGACGGTGCAGCCGAGGATGACGGCGTCGCGCCCGTGCGGCACGCATCCGGCGAGTCCGCCGCGTACGGGCGTGGCGAGCGGGCCGGTGCGGTCGGGGAGCCCGTCCAGGGAGTCGGGGATCTCCTCGCCGAGGGCGAGCCGGGACAGCACGGCGAGCGCGTCGAGGGCGTTGGACTTGCCGACCCCGGCCGGCCCGTGCAGCACGGTGAGCGGCGCGAGCGGCAGGACGGCCCGCCGGTAGGACTTGAAGGCGGTGAGCCGCAGTTCCTCGACGGTGGGGCGTGGCACTGGCGGCCGTTCGGGGCCGGGGGCGTCGGGGCGCAGTTGGGCCGGCCCGGCGGGGGCGGCGGCGTCGCGGTTCACCCGTCGGACGTTAGCCGCAGCCCGACGGGGCGAAACGTCCCTGCTCACCAGATTCATCCCTACGTGGCGGCCCGTCTCGCGCCGCTGACCCAGGGCGGTCCGCCGCTACGGCCGCCGGTATGCGGCCACCGTCACCGAGGCGGTCACCTCGACCGGCTCGGGCAGTTCGTCCAGGGCGGCGGCGAGCCGGTCGGGGTCGGTGTGCCAGGCGCTCGGCCCCATGCCGACGACGGTCCGCACGTCCTGGGCGGAGAGCCGCAGGGTGAACTCAACCGGCTGCCGGCCGGCCGGCGTGAGGTAGGGGCCGAGCTTCTCGTCGATCCGGCGCTGCTTCTCCTCGTCGACCGACAGCAGGCCGAGGGCGGCGACGAGTTCGCGCAGGTGGCGGGCGGTGGGCGAGACCAGCAGCAGGGTGCCGCCGGGGCGCAGCACGCGGCGGATCTCGGGTCCGTTGCGCGGGGCGAAGACGTTGAGGACCAGGTCGGCGGAGGCGTCGCGCAGCGGCAGCGGGCGCCAGGCGTCGCAGACCACCGCGCCGATCCGAGGGTGAGCCTTGGCGGCGCGGCGCAGCGCGTACTTGGAGATGTCGAGGGCGGCGCCGACCCGACCGGGAAGGGCGTCCAGGACGTGGGCGAGGTAGTGGCCGGTGCCGGCGCCGAGGTCGGCGACCAGGCCCCGCGAGCCGTCCGCTCCGCCGTCGGCCGCGTCACCCACCGCCGCGTCACCCACCGCCGCGGCGGCCGCCGCGGCCAGGGCGTCGGCGATCGGCCGGTAGTGCCCGGCGGCGAGGAAGTCGGCGCGGGCGGCGACCATGTCGGCGGTGTCGCCGGTGCCGGTGTGGGCGTCACCGGCGAGGAGGCTGACGTAGCCCTGCTTGGCGAGGTCGAAGCTGTGGCCGGCGGGGCAGCGCAGGCTGCGCTCGTGCCGGGTGAGGTCCTGCGCGCAGTGGGGGCAGGCCAGGTAGGG
Source organism: Kitasatospora sp. NPDC028055 (assembly GCF_040637885.1). Lineage (NCBI taxonomy): Bacteria > Bacillati > Actinomycetota > Actinomycetes > Kitasatosporales > Streptomycetaceae > Kitasatospora > Kitasatospora sp. NPDC028055. Next base: position 5,562 of record NZ_JBEZXE010000085.1, read on the forward strand.
CTCGATGTCCTGCAGCAACGTTCCGTCTTCTCTCGCCGTTCGGCCCCGGCCGGTCGGGGGCGCCAGCCAGCCTAACCACCCCGGCCGGTGGTCGGCCGCCCCGCCGGACCGACACCGACACCGACCCCGCGCACCGCGGCCCACGCAGCACGGCCCACGCACCGCGGTCTGCGGCCCACGGCCCGGACCCGCCCGCCCTGGTCCACAAGGCACGCCCTAAACCGGAGCCCGCCCCCGCGACCGCTCCGCCGCCACCCGCAAGGCGAGCCCCGCGAGCGCCTCCGGCGCCCCGGGCCGCCCGCGCGCGCCGGGGAAGGCGTTGACGTCGACGATCACCGGCTCGTCGGCCCCGTCCAGCAGGTCGACCCCGTACACCTCCAGCCCGAACACCTCGCCCACCCGCAGGGCGAGCGCGGCCCGCCGGGCGGACGGCTGCCATTCCTCGGCCGCCCCCACCCCCTCGTCGCCGACGGAGAGTTCGGACCGCCGCCGAGCGGCGAAGACCTGTCCGTCGACCACCCAGAGCTTCTGGTCCCAGCCGCTGCCCCGGTAGTACCGCTGGGTGACGACCTCCTCCTGCGGCCAGCGCTCGGCGAGTTCCCGCAGCCGGGCCGCGCCGTCGACCAGCGCGACCAGGTCGTGGCGCCGACTGTGCCGGCTCTTCACCACGAACGGGCAGTCCTGGTAGGTGAGTTCGCCCAGCGCGCCGGCCGTGAACGTCGCCGCGAACGGCAGCCCGGCGCCCCGGGCGAGCGCGGCCATCCGCACCCGGTCCTGGCAGAGCCCGGTGGCCGCGGCCGAGTTGACCACCGCCGCCCCGCGCCGCTCCAACTCCCGGGCCAGCGCGAGTGCTTGCGGCGTACGCGCCTTGAGCAGGTAGACATCGGCCAGCGCTCCCCGAGGAACGCGGCCGCCGTCGAGTGGGACGGCCTCCACCCGGCAGCCGCGCCGCTCCAGCACCCCGGCGGCCGCCGCGAGCAGCGGGTGCCCGGGGTTGCCCGTGATCAGTGCGACCCTCACCGCAGCCCGCCGTCCACCAGGTCGCTCCGGCCGTACTCCTCGCCGCCGGCCGGAACCAGCGCGGGCATCGACACGGCCGTACCGCTGCGCGCGAGCCGCAGCACCGCCCGGGCGACCCGCTCCACCGCGTCGGGCACCTGCCGGAAGCTCGGGAAGTCGTTGACGTCCACCACCACCGGCCCGTCCGGCCCGAGCAGCACGTCGACGCCGTACAGGTCGAGCCCGAACACCTCGCCGACCTGCGCGGCGATCCGTGCCACGCTCGCCGGCAGCGGCACCGGCCGCTCGCGCACGCCCTGGCCCGGGTGCAGCGGCGATTCCCGTTCGGTCGCGAAGAGTTCGCCGTCGACGCAGTACACCTTGAGGTCGGTGCCGCTGTTGGGCACGTACGGCTGCGCGATCAGCAGTCCCTCCCCGGCGAGTTCGGGGCCGAGGCCGATCAGGTCGTCGGGTCCGGCCACCAGTCGTACGCCCCGCCCGGAGCTGCCGTCCGCGGGTTTGACGACCAGCGGGTACTCGGCGGCCGGGATCTCGGCGAGCCGCTCCCAGCGGGCGGCTGCATAGGTGACCGGGGTGGGCAGGCCGCGGGTACGGGCGATCACCGAGGCGAGCGCCTTGTCCCGGACGCCGCGGATCGAGCGGACGTCGTTGACGGTGGTGAGGCCGACCGCGGCGGCCGCCTCCAGCAGGGTGAGCCCGGGTCCGCCGGAGACGGTCTTGAGCACCCAGGCGTCGTGGCTGCCGGCCCGGACCGCCTCGGAGATCGCCAGCAGCGAGTCGCCGGGGCGCAGCACGTCCACCCGGTGCCCCCAGCCGGTGAGTTGACGCGCGACGTCCAGTGGCATGCCGTCCCGCCGGTAGTGCTCCTCCACCAGAAAGCAGAGCCTCATGGGCCTGACTTCCCCCTTGCCTCGCCGAGTGCGGATGTCCGCCGTCCCCCTCGGCAGAGCTGTGAAGGCATCAGCTTGCCCGGCGTACACGCACAAGATCGCCGCGAGCGGGTAAGCGTTCGGCAACAATCGAACGCCGGTCCGCCGCACAAACCGGTGGCGCGCCACCCCGGCCCCTGCTTTGATGCACGCCGTGACTTCTGCTGATCATGCTCCGGACCCTGCCCTGCTCGACGGGATCGAGCGTTACTACGACGCCGTGCCCCGCAGTGCCGCCACCGCGGAGGACTTCGGCCCGCTGACGCTGTTCGTCCGCCGCGGCGAGACCGGCTGGCACTACTACGCCCGCCCCACCCCGGGCCACGGCGGCCCGGCCGCCACCGCCGACGACGTCCGCCGGGTACTGGAGCGGCAGCGGGAGCTGGGGCTGCCGGAGGCCTTCGAGTGGGTGGCCGAGCGGAACCCCGAGCTGCGCGCGGCGGTGGAGGCGGCCGGCCTGGCGGTGCACGAGCACCCGCTGCTGGTGCTCGGCCCGCAGGACGCGACGGCCCCGGCACCGGCGCTCCCGGAGCAGGTGGAGGTACGGGTGCTGGCCGCGGACGCCCCCGAGCTGGCCGACGCGGTGGCCGTCCCGCACGTGGCCTTCGGCACCCCGGGCACCGCCACCGGCAGCGCGGGCGCGGCCGAACTGGCCGTGAGCGCGGCGACGTTGACGTCCGACGGCGGGGTGGCACGGATCGCGCAGCGGATCACCGACGGGGTCAGCGTGCTGGCGGCCGCGCTGGAGGGCGGCGACGTGCTCTGCGCGGGCCAGCACAACCCGGTGGGTTCGGTCACCGAGGTGGTCGGGGTCGGGACGCTGCCCTCCGCCCGGCGCCGCGGGCTGGCCCTGGCGGTCACCGCGGCGCTGGTGGCGCACGCCCGCGCCAACGGCGTGCGGACGGTGTTCCTGTCCGCCAGCGACGAGGACGTCGCCCGGATCTACCGCCGGGCCGGCTTCCGCCCGTTCGCCACGGCCCTCATCGCGGAGCCCGCCGCCGCGGACTCCCCGGCCTAGACCCGCACGGCACAGGCGCGGGCACAGGCGCAGGCAGAGGCAGAGGCACAAGCACGGGCAAGGCCACCGGACGGGCGGGGACGCGGCTCAGTCGTCGTCCTCGTCCTCGTCCTCCGCCCCCGTGACGCCCTCCCCCTCGGCCTCGTCGACCACCCAGGCCGCCAGCCGTTCGGCGACCCCGGACACCCCCAGCCGCCCTTCCCGGATGGCCCGGGAGAGGCTGCGCACCTCGCGGGCGGTGGTGGCGACGGTGCAGCCGCTGGCGACGAGGTAGGCGTAGGCGACGGCGGTCGCGAAGAGCTCGTTGGTCTTCTCCAGGGCGGGCACCCGGATCAGCTGGTGCATCAACGCGGCCGCGCGGTCCTGGGGTTCAGGGTAGACGGAGATGTCGAAGATCTCGGCCTGGTGCCGGGTGACGGCCGCGAGCAGCGAGCCGTAGTCGGTGACCTGCGGGTCACCGGGCGTGTACTGCTCGGCGGTCATGAGCAGCCACGAGAGGTCGACCTCCAGTTTCAACGGCGCACGTCCTGGAGCTCGCCCGAGTCCCCGAACTCGGCGAGGAACGACGCCTCGTACTCCTTCATGAACTGTGCGGCGGCGTCGATGAAGGCCCGTCCCGATTCACCCATGTCCTGCTGGACCAGGCGTTCGATGTACTGGTTCATGCTGATCCCCTGCTGCTCCGCCCGTTCCCGGGCCATCTCGGCGGTCGTGGCGTCCACTCGGACGTTCAGCTGCTTCTTGCCCATGCCGTTCAAGCTAGCGCCGAAGTGCTAGCACAACAAGGGCGCACGCACACCGCCCGCACACCTGCCGCACGCCCCCACGCAACCCCTCCGTCACCGAACCGCCAACCGAACCGCCCCGCGGACGCCCGCCGAGCCGCTCACCCACCCGCTCCCTACCCCGCCACGGCCTCCGCCACCCGGCCCCGCCCGTGCCCGCCGCCGATCGACCCCGACCCGCCCCGCCCCCACACGGACCCGGCACGGCCCCCCGACCCGACCGGGTCTGACTTGAAGAGTCCTGCACCATCCGGGACTCTGAACTCTCCTGAGCGTTCCCCGAGCGGCACCGACCGGTTTTGTGGAGGCCGGCAATGACAGCCATGTTCGACCAGGAGCTGCGCGAGCAGCTCGCCCAGGCCCGGCAGGACCTCGCGGCGGCCCGGGCCGAAGGGGACGCCGACGGCGTCCAGGCGTACGAGGGCCGGGTCGCCTCACTCCTACGGCTCGCCGCCCAGCACGGCATCGACCTTCCGCACAGCGCCGACGAAGAGGAGCGCAACGAGTAGCGCGTGCCCCGCCCAACGCCGAGGAGGCGGCACCCCGTGACGTACGGGGTGCCGCCTCCTCGGCCGTTCCGGGCGTTCGAAGACCGGCGGGGTCAGACCCCGGTCGGCTCCAGGATGGCCACGCACTCGAAGTGGTGGGTCATCGGGAACAGGTCGAAGGCCCGCAGCGAGACCGGCCGGTAGCCGCCCTCGCGGAAGAACCCGAGGTCCCGGGCGAGCGCCGCCGGGTCGCAGGCCACGTACGCGATGCGGCGGGCCTCCAGGCCGACCAGGTGCGCGACGGTCTCACGTCCGGCGCCGGCCCGCGGCGGGTCCAGCACGATCAGGTCGGTGGCGGTGATGCCGGTGCGCGGCAGCAGCGTCTCGACCCGGTCGCACTCGATCCGCACGTTGTCCAGCGCGGCCAGGTTGTGCCGGGCGTCGACGACGGCCTGCTTGGCCGACTCGATGCCGAGCACCGCGCCGTCCTCGCCGACCCGGTCGGCCAGCGCGCCGGCGAACAGGCCGACGCCGCAGTACAGGTCGAGCGCGCTCTCGCCCCACTGCGGGTCCAGACCGTCCAGCACCGCGTCGACCAGGGTGTCCGGCGCCTCCGGGTGGATCTGCCAGAAGCCGCCGTTGCTGACCCGCCAGGTGCGCCCGGCGGCCCGCTCGCGGACGAAGCCGCGCCCGTGCACCTTGTGCACGTCGCCCTGGTCGTCGATCCGGGCGATCGACACCGGCTTGTCCAGCTCGACCAGCGGCAGCTGGGCGCCGTCGCGCGGGGTCAGCACCACCTGGCGGTCCGAGGAGCCGGACGCGGCGACCACCTCGACGCTCGCCACCCCCGGCCAGTCGCGGGACTCGATGCCGAGCTCGGTGACGCCCTCGGCGGCGATCAGGCAGCGGTCGATCACCTGGACGCCGTGCGAGCGGTGCTTGCGCAGACCGACCTTGCCGGTCTCCGCGTCCACCGCGTACTGCACCCGGGTGCGCCAGGCCGGCACCTGCCCGGGCGCCAGCTTGCCGCCGACCGGCTCGATGCTGCCGTCCCAGCCGGCCTCGGCCGGGGTCAGCCCGGCGAGCTTCGCCAGCTGCTCGGTCAGCACCGCGGCCTTGAGCTTGCGCTGCCCGCCCGGGGTGACGTGCTGCCAGTCGCAGCCGCCGCACTTGCCCGGCCCGGCGAACGGGCAGGGGGCCTCGATCCGGTCCTTGGCGGGCTCCAGCACCTCCACGGCGTCCGCGCGCAGGAAACGCGAGGTGGTGGTGCCCTCGGTCACCTGCGCGACCACCTTCTCGCCGGGCAGCGCGTGCCGGACGAACAGCACCCGCCCCTCGTGCCGGGCCACGCAGTGCCCGCCGCCGTGTGCGACCGGGCCGACCTCGACCTCGTAGCGCTCGCCGACCAGCGGGTCCCCGGTCGGCGCCTCCGCCCGCCGCGGCCGCGCCGCCCCGGCAGCCGCACCGCGCAGCGCCTTCGGCGGCCGCACCGCCTGCTTGCGCGGCGCCTTCCGGGCGGCCCCGGCCGCGCCCTTCCCATCCTGGGCGGGCTTCCCCTCGCGAACGGCCTTCCCGTCGCGAACGGGCTTCTCGCCCCGGGCCGGCTTGGCGCCCCGGACGGGCTTCTCCTCCGGGGCCTCCCCCGGCACGACCGGCGCGGTGCGCGCCGTCAGCCCGTCACGGTCGGTGGCCTCCGGCCGGTGCGGCTTGCCCCAGCGCGGCCGGGCCACCTGCCCGGGCTGGGAGCCGCCCCGACGGGCGCCCTTGCCCTTGCCGGAGGCGCCGGAGGAGCCCGAGGAGCGGGGCGGAGTGTTGCGCGTCACTGGGAGGAGTCCTTGCTGCGGTCGGAGGTGGCACCGGCGTTGGAACCGGCACGGACGGAATCCTTCGACTTTACGGCCTTCGGCGCCCTCGGCTCGCCACGGCGGACGGATCCGGGCGCCGACCAGGCCTTCTGCGGCCTGCGCCGCTCCGAGGACTCCAGCTGCCACGGCACCGAGGTGACCATCACCCCCGGCTTGAACAGCAGCCGCCCCTTGAGCCGCAGCGCGCTCTGGTTGTGCAGCAGGTGCTCGTACCAGTGGCCGACCACGTACTCCGGGATGTAGACCGCGACCACGTCCCGCGGGCTGCTGCGCCGCAGGTTCTTCACGTAGTCCAGAACCGGCCCGGTGATCTCGCGGTACGGCGAGTCCAGCACCTTGAGCGGCACCTCGATGCCGCGCTCGTCCCACTCCCGCCGCAGCGCCGCCGTGTCCGCCGGATCGACGTTGACGGTGACGGCCTCCAGGGTGTGGGCGTGCGCCAGCCGGGCGTACGCGAGGGCGCGCAGCGCGGGCTTGTGCAGCTTGGAGACCAGCACGATGGCGTGCACCCGGGTGGGCAGCACCACGTCGTCCGGCTCCTCGGCCGCGATGAGCTCGGCGGAGACCCGGTCGTAGTGGCGCCGGATGCCCTTCATCATCACGAACAGCACGGCCATCGCGGCGATCGCGATCCAGGCGTGGCCGATCTTGGTGACCAGGACGACGATCAGCACGGCCATCGTCATCACCAGGCCGAAGCCGTTGATCGCCCGGCTGCGCTGCATGTGCCGCCGCTTCGCCGGATCGGTCTCGGTGCGCAGCAGCCGGGTCCAGTGCCGGATCATGCCGGACTGGCTCATGTTGAAGGAGACGAAGACGCCGACGATGTAGAGCTGGATCAGCCGGGTCGGGTCCGCGTTGAAGGCGATGATCAGCAGGATGGCGGCGATGGCCAGCAGGATGATGCCGTTGGAGAAGGCCAGCCGGTCGCCGCGGGTGTGCAGCTGGCGGGGCAGGTAGCGGTCCTGGGCGAGGATCGAGCCGAGCACCGGGAAGCCGTTGAAGGCGGTGTTGGCGGCCAGCACCAGGATCAGGCCGGTGACGGCGGCGACGAAGTAGAAGCCGGGGGTGAAGTTGTTGAAGACGGCCTCGCTGATCTGTGCGAGCGCCGTCTTCTGGTGGTAGCCGGGGCCGGAGCCGACCAGCTGTTCGGCCGGGTTCTCGGCCATCTGCACACCGGTGAGCCGGGCCAGCCAGATGATGCCCATGAACATCACCACGGCGATGCTCGCCATCAGCAGCAGCGTGGTGGCCGCGTTCCTGCTCTTCGGCTTGCGGAAGGCCGGCACGCCGTTGGAGATCGCCTCGACGCCGGTGAGCGCCGCGCAGCCGGAGGAGAAGGACTTGAGCAGCAGGAAGACCAACGCGAAGCCGGAGAGCGAGTCGTTGCCCGGGGTGGCCGCGAGGTGGAAGCCGGAGCTCTCCGCGGGCATGGACTGGCCGAGCACGAAGTGCCGGAAGACGCCGTAGCCGACCATGCCGATCACGCCGGCCATGAAGGCGTAGGTGGGCACCGCGAAGGCGGAGCCGGATTCGCGCACCCCTCGCAGGTTCATGCCCATCAGCAGCACGACCACGACCACCGAGACGATCATCTCGTGGCCGCGCAGCGCCGGGACGGCGGAGACCACGTTGGCGACGCCGGAGGTGGTGGACACGGCGACGGTGAGCACGTAGTCGACCATCAGGGCCGCGGCGACGACCAGTCCGGCCGCCGGGCCGTGGTTGACGGTCGCCACCTCGTAGTCGCCGCCCCCGCTGGGGTAGGCGTGCACGTTCTGCCGGTAGGAGGCGACGACGGCGAGCATCACGACCGCCACCACGACGCCGATCTGCCAGGAGAAGTGGATCGCCGAGACGCCCGCGATGGAGAGCGTGAGCAGGATCTCCTCAGGGGCGTACGCGACCGAGGAGAGCGCGTCCGAGGCGAAGACGGGCAGCGCGATCCGCTTGGGGAGGAGCGTCTCCCCGAGTTTGTCGCTGCGCAGGGCGCGCCCGATCAGCAGGCGTTTCGGAAGGTCAGTCGGCATAGGCACGTTAAGGAATCGTAGGGGTTTCCCGACGTGGCTTGCGCCGTTCATCCCCCCCTTCGTCGCGACTGTGTTCGGTGGACCGGCTAGCGTGTCGGATACGAGTCGGTGGGCAACACTCTGGTTGTCGAGCGGAGTCCGGCCGACGCCCCACGAGAGCCCTCGCCCCGGAACGCCCGGGCGGGAAAGGGAGATGAACGGTGTTTGCGCAGGTCAAGACCCCTTCGGGACGGGTGAGGTAGCGCCGGTGCACATCGTCATCATGGGCTGCGGCCGCGTGGGCTCCGCCCTCGCGAGAACGCTGGAGAAACAGGGCCACTCGGTGGCCGTGGTCGACCAGGACCCGACCGCCTTCCGCCGGCTGGGCGCCGGGTTCAACGGGCGCCGGGTGACCGGGGTCGGTTTCGACCAGGACACCCTGCGCGAGGCGGGCATCGAGGAGGCCGGCGCCTTCGCCGCCGTCTCCAGCGGTGACAACTCCAACATCATCGCCGCCCGGGTCGCCCGGGAGACCTTCGGCGTCGAGAACGTCGCGGCCCGGATCTACGACCCCCGCCGCGCCGAGGTGTACCAGCGCCTGGGCATCCCGACCGTGGCGACGGTCCGCTGGACCGCCGACCAGATGCTGCGCCGACTGCTGCCGAGCGGCGCCGAGCCGCTGTGGCAGGACCCGAGCGGCAGCGTGCAGCTGGCCGAGGTCGCGTACCACCCGGACTGGGTGGGCCAGCGGATCAGCCGCCTGGAGGAGGCGTCCGGCGCCCGGGTGTCGTTCGTCACCCGGCTCGGTGAAGGGATGCTCCCCTCGCCGCAGATGGTGGTGCAGGAGGGCGACCTGGTGCACGTGATGCTGCGCCGGGCCGACCTGACGGCGGTCGAGGCCGCGTTCGCGCAGGGGCCGAAGGAGGAGGGTCACTGATGCGGGTCGCCATTGCCGGAGCCGGTGCCGTGGGTCGCTCGATCGCGGGCGAGCTGCTGGAGAACGGTCACGAGGTCCTTCTGGTCGACAAGAACCCGAACGCCATCTCGGTGGAGCGGGTGCCCATGGCGGAGTGGCTGCTGGCCGACGCCTGCGAGATCACCTCGCTGGACGAGGCGGCGCTGCAGCGCTGCCACGTGGTGATCGCCGCGACCGGTGACGACAAGGTCAACCTGGTCGTGTCGCTGCTCGCCAAGACCGAGTACGCGGTGCCGCGGGTGGTCGCCCGGGTGAACAACCCGAAGAACGAGTGGCTCTTCAACGAGTCCTGGGGCGTGGACGTGGCCGTCTCCACCCCGCGCCTGATGTCCGCACTGGTCGAGGAGGCGGTCAGCGTCGGCGACCTGGTCCGCCTGATGCGGTTCAGCCAGGGCAACGCCAACCTGGTCGAGCTGACCCTGGCCGGCGAGGCCGAGCTGGTCGGCACCCGGGTGGGCGACGTCTCCTGGCCGCAGGACACCGCGCTGGTGAGCATCATCCGCGAGGGCCGGGTGCTGGTGCCGGCCAAGGACGACACCCTGGAGGGCGGCGACGAGCTGCTCTTCGTGGCCGCGCAGGAGCGCGAGGAGGAGCTGGAGCAGCTGCTGTCGGCGACCTCCGGCGCCCAGTAGGCAGCGCCCGGCCGAGCGGCGCACGGCGAACGCGAGTACGGCCGAGGGCCCGCATCCCCGTTCAGGGGGTGCGGGCCCTCGGCCGTACGGTGCGCGCGCAGTGCTGTGCGCGGGAGCGGGAGCGGCTACTTGGCCGGCTCCTCCTCGTCGTCGTCGACCGGCGCCTTGATCGGCGGCGGCGCCTTGAGCAGGATCTGCCAGGTGACGTACATCGCCAGCAGCAGCGGCGGGATGCCGAGGGCGACCTTCAACCAGCCGAGCAGGTTGACGTTGTGGGTGAAGTACAGCGGGAAGAGGATCACCGGCTTGAGGCCCATGATCACCACCCAGGCCCAGGTCGCCTTGGTGTAGGCGGCGAGCCGGCCCGGGTTCTCCTTGCGCCAGGTGAACATCTCGCCGGTGATCGGGCCGAGCATCACCCCGATCATCGGCCAGCGCACCACGGCGGAGACCGCGAGGGCGGTGCAGTAGCCGACGCTCCAGAGCAGGCCGGGCAGGTAGAAGTCCTCGGCCTTGCCGCTCTTCATCGCGATCCAGGCGCCGAGGGCGACGCCGAACACGCCGCTGAAGGCGTGCTGGATGGTCTCCCGCCGGGCCAGCCGCGCCACCACGAACAGGGCGCTGAGCCCGAGCGCGGCCCAGGCGGCGGCGCTGACCTGGTGGGTGAGGTTGTAGGTGACGATGAAGACCAGGCCGGGCAGCGTCATGTCGATCATGCCGCGCACGCCGCCGAAGGCCTGCAGGACGGTGTCGGCGGCCTCCTTGGAGGCGGCCTTCCGGGCGGCCTCGTCGGCCGCCGGGTCCAGGGGCCGCTCGGCGGCCGGCGCGATGCCTTCGATCGACCGGGCCAGTCCGTCCACCGCCTCGGCGGCGGCGGTGTCCTGCCAGGCCGCCACGTCGGCGGCGTCCAGGTCGATCCGGGCGGCGGCGTCTCCGCCGGGGTGGTTGCTCACGCTCATTCGCTCCCGTGTCCGACCGGACGCAGTTCGTAGCGGGGGTTGAACAGCACGCGGCGCCCGCGTGCGTGACTGATCCGGCCGCTGGCGACGAGCCGGCGGCCCGGTTCTATGCCCGCGATCGAGCGGCGGCCCAGCCAGACGACCTCCAGCGCCTCGGTGCCGTCGAAGAGCTCCGCCTCCAGGGCCGGCACCCCGGCCCGCGGGCGGAGCGTCACCGTGCGCAGCGTGCCCGCGACGGTGACCAGCTGCCGGTCGGCGCAGCCCGCGATCGGCGTGCAGCCGGACTCGGCGGCGATCTCCTGGCGCAGGTCCTCGGCGTCCAGTTCCTCGGCCGAGGTGGTCAGCCGACTGAGCATGCGGCGGAATCGCCCCGGCGGCTGGCCACTGCTGTTGTCACCACTCATGTCGGCAGGGTACCGGTTTCGGCGCCCCCGGCGGCAGGCGTCGCCCGGGCCGGGAGGCTGCCGGAAGGCCGCCGGGGACCCGCCGGTCAGCTCTCGAAGCGGTAGCCCATGCCCGGTTCGGTGATGAAGTGGCGCGGGTGCGAAGGGTCGCGTTCCAGCTTGCGCCGCAGCTGGGCGAGGTAGACCCGCAGGTAGTTGGTCTCGGTACGGTAGGCCGGGCCCCACACCTCCTGGAGCAGCTGGGTCTGGCTGACCAGTCGGCCGGCGTTGCGGACCAGAACCTCCAGCAGGTGCCATTCGGTGGGCGTGAGGCGTACGTCGGTGCCGTCCCGGTTGACCTTCTTGGCGGCGAGGTCGACGGTGAAGCTCTCGGTGACGACCAGCGAGTCGTCCTCCCCGGCGACCGGCTCGGCCCGGCGCACGGCGGCCCGCATCCGGGCGAGCAGTTCGTCCATCCCGAAGGGCTTGGTCACGTAGTCGTCGGCACCGGCGTCCAGGGCCTCGACCTTCTCGTCGGAGGCGTGCCGGGCCGACAGCACGATGATCGGCACCCGGGTCCAGCCGCGCAGGCCGCGGATCACCTCGACGCCGTCCATGTCGGGCAGGCCCAGGTCGAGGACGACGACGTCGGGATGGCGGGCGGCGGCCAGTTCCAGCGCGCTCGCCCCGTCATGGGCCGCGTCGACCTCGTACTTGCGGGCCTTGAGGTTGATCACCAGTGCGCGGACGATCTGCGGTTCGTCGTCCACGACGAGGACCCGGGTCATTTACGGGCTCCGCCTTTCGGGCTGTCGGATCTTACGGACTGTTGTCTCGGCTGTGCGTACGGCGTGGTTTGTGCGTACGGCGTGGTTGCGCCGGGTCTCAGGTGATCAGTTCGGAGAGCGGGTCGTGGCCCTCGCCGCCCGGCGCGTCCGGGCCGGGCCGCTCCGGCGGCCGTTCCACGGCGGGCAGGCTGACGACCATGGTGAGGCCGCCGCCGGGGGTGTCCTCGGCGGTGACCGTACCGTCCATGGCCTCGACGAACCCGCGCGCCACCGCGAGGCCGAGGCCGACCCCGGCGCCGCGCGGCGCGTCCCCGTAGCGCTGGAAGGGGGCGAAGATCCGCTCCTTGGCGTCCTCGGGGACGCCCGGTCCGCGGTCCACGATCCGCAGCTCGACCCGGCCCGGCCGGCCCGGCTGGTGGAGGGCGTCGGCCTTGACCAGCACCCTGACGCCTTCCGGGCTGTACTTGACGGCGTTCTCGACCAGGTTGGCCAGCGAGCGCTCCAGCAGTCCGCCGTCGGCGCGGATCATCGGCAGCGTCTCCGGCACCTCCAGCCGCACCGACTCCGGCGGGACGCCGCCGAGCGCGTAGGGCACCACCTCGTCCAGGTCGGTCTCCTGGATCAGCGGGGTGACGGTGCCGGTCTGGAGCCGGCTCATGTCCAGCAGGTTGTTGATCAGGTGGTCGAGACGGTCGGCCCCGGCCTCGATGCCGGCCAGCAGTTCGGCCTCGTCCTCCGGGTCCCACTGCACATCGGCCGAGCGCAGCGAGGTCACCGAGGCCTTAATGCCCGCCAGCGGGGTGCGCAGGTCGTGCGAGACGGCGGCAAGCAGGGCGGTGCGGATCCGGTTGCCCTCGGCCTCGCGGCGGGCCGCGGCAGCCTCCCTGGCCAGCCGGCGGCGCTCCAGCACGACGGCGGCCTGGGCGGCGAACGCCCCCAGCAGGCGGCGGTCGGTGCCGGGCAGCACCCGGCCGCGCAGCACCAGGGCCAGGCTCTCCCCGACCGGGACGTCCACGTCGGCCTCTTCGGGGCGCCCGGGCGGGTGCGGCCCGGCAGTGGCGACCGGCACCCAGCCCCCGGTGGGCTCCGGGCGCTCCAGCAGTGCGGCACTCTCCTGCCCGAAGGTCTCCCGGACCTGCTCCATCAGCGCGGTCAGCACGCCGTCCCCGTTGGGGGCGCCGCGCAGCACCGTGCCGGCCAGCGCGCTGAGCGTCTGCGCCTCGGCCTGGGCGCGGGCCGCCTGGTGGGTGCGCCGGGCCGCCAGGTCCACCACGGAGGCGACCGAGCAGCCGACGATGGTGAATATCGCCACCGCCATGATGTTCTGCGGCTCGTTGATGGAGAAGGTGTGCAGCGGCGGGGTGAAGTAGAAGTTCAGCACCGAGGAGCCGACCAGCGCCGAGCCGATGGCCGGCAGCAGCCCGCCGACCAGTGCCGCGCACACCGTCAGCGACAGGAACAGCAGCATGTCGGTGGACAGGCCCAGCCCGCCGATGGTGGTCAGCACCAGTGCCAGCACCGGCGGGCCGACCAGCCCGACCAGCCAGCCGGCGATGGTCCTGGTCCGGCCCAGGTCGGTGATCCGCCGCACGGGTATCTTGTTGCGCCGCCCGTGCCCGGCGTGCTCGTGGGTGACCATGTGGACGTCGATGTCCCCGGCCTTCTGGGTGACCAGGGTGCCGACGCCCGGCCCGTACACGTACTGCCAACGGGGTCGGCGGCTGATGCCCAGCACGATCTGGGTGGCGTTCACCCCCCGGGCGAAGTCCAGCAGCCCGTCGGCCGGGTCGTCGCCCAGCACGTTGTGGAAGGAACCGCCGAGGCTCTCCACCAGCGCGCGCTGCTCGATCAGCGTCTGCGGGGAGCCGGAGCCGGCCAGCCCGTCGGAGCGGGAGATGTGGACGGCCAGCAGCTCGCCGCCGGAGACCCTGGCCGCGATCCGCGCGGCCCGGCGGATCAGCGTCGCCCCCTCGGGCCCGCCGGTCAGGCCGACCACGATCCGCTCCCGGGCCTGCCAGGTGCCGACGATCCCCTGCTCCGCGCGGTACTTCTGCAGGTACTCGTCGACCCGGTCCGCGGTCCACAGCAGCGCCAGCTCGCGCAGCGCGGTCAGGTTGCCCGGCCGGAAGTAGTTGGCGAGCGCGGCGTCGATCTTCTCCGGCATGTACACGTTGCCGTGCGCCAGCCGCCGCCGCAGCGCCTGGGGGGACATGTCCACCAGCTCGATCTGGTCCGCCCGGCGGACCACCTCGTCCGGGACGGTCTCGCGCTGGCGCACCCCGGTGATGCCCTCGACGGCGTCACCGAGCGACTCCAGGTGCTGGACGTTCACGGTGGAGATCACGTCGATCCCGGCCGCGAGCAGCTCCTCGACGTCCTGCCAGCGCTTCTCGTTGCGGCAGCCGGGCACGTTGGTGTGGGCCAGCTCGTCCACCAGCGCCACCTCCGGGCGGCGGGCCAGCACGGCGTCCAGGTCCATCTCGGAGAACCGGGCGCCCCGGTGCACCACCTGCTGCCGGAGCACGACCTCCAGTCCGGCCACCAGGTCCGCGGTCCGTCGCCGGCCGTGGTCCTCCACGAACGCCACCACGACGTCCGTGCCACGCTCCTGCCGCCGGTGCGCCTCGGCGAGCATGGCGTACGTCTTGCCGACCCCGGGGGCCGCCCCGAGGTAGATGCGCAGCCTGCCTCGTCCCATGAGCACCATTCTTGATCCGGCTCTGTCCGGGAGCCACCCCCGGACACCTGTTCCCCCTGCCTTCGAGACTACGGCGTGGGCGGCGGTATTCCGCTGATCGGTGCACTGATCAGGCGGTTTTAGCGGCATATTGACGGAGGAGCAGCCACTCGGCGGGGGTCGGCCAGGGGGCTGCCGGCCCGGCCCAGCCCGGTTTTCCGGGAAACGCGAAAAGGCCCACCCGGTAACCCGGGTGGGCCTTCTCTGAATGATTGTTCGGCGGCGTCCTACTCTCCCACAGGGTCCCCCCTG
>NZ_JBEZXE010000086.1:0-19786 GCF_040637885.1 Kitasatospora sp. NPDC028055
CGACGTGCTTTGGGCGATGCTGCGAGACAACAGGCTGTTCACCTCCGCTCCGCCGGTCACGCAGACGGCTTGACACGGTCATTGAGATTCTCCAGCGTTCCAGGGAGCAGGTGTTCCAGCGGGGCAGGCCGCTCAGGCGAGGCCCAACTCGTCGCCCTCGCGCGGGGCGAGGAAGCTCGCGACATCGGCCTCCGTCACCTCGGCGAGCGTGCGCGGCGACCACTGCGGATCGCGGTCCTTGTCGATCACCTGGGCACGGATGCCCTCGGCGAGGTCCGGCCGGTCCAGTGCGGCGCAGGAGATGCGGTACTCCTGGTCGAGCGCGGCCTCCAGCGAGGGCAGCGTACGGGCGTGGCGCAGTGCGGCAAGGGTGACCTTGACGGCGGTGGGGGAGTTCCCGAGCAGCAGCTCGGCGGCCTCCTTCGCCTCCGGCACTCCGGAGTCGAGCAGGCGCCGGACGATCTCCTCGACGGTGTCGGCCGCGTAGCAGGTGTCGATCCACTCCCGCTGAGCGGCCAATCCAGCGGTCCCGGTGGTTCCGGCGGTCGGCGCGGGCTCGGCGTGGGCGGCGACGGTCGCGGCCGGATCGGCGCCACCGGCGAGGGCGTCGAGCAGTTCGGGCAGGCGGGAGGACGGGACGTAGTGGTCCGCGAAACCGCACAACAGCGCGTCGGCGGGGCCGATCGAGGCCGAGGTGAGCCCGAGATGGGTGCCGAACTCGCCCGGGGCGCGGGCGAGCAGGAGGCTGCCGCCGACGTCCGGGACGAGCCCGATCCGGGTCTCGGGCATCGCGATCACGGAGCGCTCGGTGACGATCCGCAGCGCGGCGTGGGCGGACAGGCCGATGCCGCCGCCCATGGTGATGCCGTCCATGACCGCGACGAAGGGCTTCGGGTAGCGGGCGATCAGCGCGTTCACCCGGTACTCGTCGCGGAAGAAGGCGCGGGTGCCGGCGCCGCCGGCCGTGACGTCGGCGTGCATCGCGCGCAGGTCCGCTCCCGCGCACAGGCCGCGCTCGCCGGCGCCGGTCAGCACGACGGTGCGCACCCGGTCGTCGGCGGCCCAGTCGTCCAGCGTTGTCCGGATGGTGGTGATCATGCCGTGGGTCAGGGAGTTGAGGGCTCGCGGGCGGTTGAGCACGATCCGGCCGAGGCCGCCGTCGCCATCCAGGACGGCCTGGACCTCCTGGGCCTGCTGGACCGCTGCCGCCTCTGCCGCCGCTGCGCTCATCGGAACCGCTCCCGTTCCCTCGGTGATCTCGCCTGCCGCGGTCCACGGTACCGGGGCGGTTGGGCCGTTTCGATCACGAGGCCGCCCGGGCCCACTGCGGCCCCGGGAGCGGGGCGGCAGGGGGGGCGGTTGTGGCCGCGGTCGTGGCGGACGGCTACGGCAGGTGGCTACGGCCAGGCGCGCAGGGCGAGTTCGGCGACGCGGCCGAGCTCCTCGGTGGTGGCGCCGTCGCGGGCCTGCTGGGACATCCCCTGGATGACCGTGGCGATGTACCCGGCCAGCGCCTTCGGGTCGGCCCCGGGCGGCAGTTCGCCGTCCTGCCGGGCGGCGAGCAGCCGGTCCTCGAAGACCTGCCGGTTCCGGTTGCGCAGGTCGCGCAGGAGGGCCTGGACCCCGGCGTCCTGCGGGGTGACGTTGGTGGCGGCGCTGATCACCAGGCAGCCCGCCGGGTGGGTCGGGTCCGGGTAGATCGCGGCGGCCTCGCGCAGGATCCGGGCGAAGGCGGCCCGGGCGCCGGTCTCCTCGGCCAGCGCGACGCCGACGAACGCGCCGACCGGGGATCGGCCGTACCGGCGGACGACCTCCTCGAAGAGCGAGCGCTTGTCGCCGAAGGCGGCGTAGAGGCTGCCGGGGCGGATGCCCATGGCGGCGGTCAGGTCGGTGACGGAGGTGGCCTCGTAGCCGCGTTCCCAGAACAGCCGGGTCGCGGCGGACAGGGCCTCCTCCCGGTCGAAGGCGGGCGGCCGTCCGCGTCGGGGGCGGGGGGCCGGGCCGGCCGCCGGCGCGCTGTCGGGTGTCGCTGCCTCGGTCATGGATCGGATTTTAGAGCAGTCGCTCAAGAAGTGTGTGCTAGGTTCTTTTTTGAGTGATCGCTCAAGAAGTGTCGACGTAGCAGGAGGGGCTCGGTCATGGGCACGTACGGACTCGAGGGCAAGGTGGCGCTGGTCACCGGTGGCAGCAGGGGGATCGGTCGGGCGATCGCCCGCCGGCTCGGACGCGACGGTGCCGTCGTCGCGGTCGGTTACGCCCGGGACGAGACGGCGGTGCGGGAGGTGGTCGACGGGATCCGGGCCGACGGCGGGCGGGCCTTCGCGCTGCGCGCCGAACTCGGGCGGCACGGGGACGCGGCCGCGCTCTGGGCGGCGTTCGACGCGGAGATCGGGGCGCATGCCCCCCGCGGCGGGGTTGACATCATCGTGAACAACGCCGGGATCGGGCGCAGTTCGGACCTCGCGGGTCTGACCGAGGAGGGTTTCGACGAGGTGTTCGCGGTGAACGTCCGGGCGCCGTTCTTCGTGGTGCGGCACGGGCTGGAGCGGATGCGGGACGGCGGCCGGATCATCAACATCTCCAGCGGGGCCGCCCGGCTCGCGATGCCGGAGATCATCGCCTACGGCGCGACCAAGGGCGCGCTCGACACCTTCACGCTCAACCTGGCCAAGCAGCTGGGCCCGCGCGGGATCACGGCGAACTCGGTCGCGCCCGGCGTGGTGGACACCGACGTCAACGCGGGCTGGCTGCGCGGAAACCCGGAGGCGCAGGCGCACGCGGCCTCACTCGCCGCGCTCGGCCGGGTCGGGCAGCCGGAGGACATCGCGGACATCGTCGCCTTCCTGGCCTCGGACGATGCGCGCTGGGTCACCGGGCGGGTCATCGACGCCACGGGCGGCGCCGGGCTGTAGGCGGCACGGAGCGGGGAGGGGCAGACGGAGAGGGGCGGACGGCGAACGACGAACAGCTGACAGATTTCAGATGATGAAATCTGTCAGCTGTTATCCGTCGTCTGTTATTTGTTATCTGTCAGCCCCGCACCCGCCCCGAGACCTCGCCGAAGCCGACCACCACGCCGTCCGGCCCCGGGGCCGTCGCCGTGATGACGACCTCGTCGCCGTCCTCCAGGAAGGTCCGGGTGGTGCCGTCCGGCAGCTTGAGCGGCTCCTCGCCGTTCCAGGTCAGCTCGATCAGCGCGCCGCGGGTGTCCGGCTCCGGCCCGCTGACCGTCCCCGAGGCGAACAGGTCGCCGGTGCGCAGCGAGGCGCCGTTGACGGTCATGTGGGTCAGCTGCTGCTGCGCCGTCCAGTACATGGAGGCGAACGGCGGCCGCGACACCAGGTGCCCGTTCAGCCGGACCTCCATGGCCAGGTCCAGGCCCCACGGCTCGCCACCGCGGTCGTCCAGGTACGCCAGCGGCTCGACGTCGCGCTCCGGCGGCGAGACCCGGGCGTGCTGGAGCGCGTCCAGCGGCACGATCCACGGCGAGACCGAGGTCGCGAAGGACTTGCCCAGGAAGGGGCCGAGCGGCACGTACTCCCAGGCCTGGATGTCGCGCGCCGACCAGTCGTTGAGCAGGCAGACGCCGAAGACGTGCTCGCGGAAGTCGTCCAGCACGACCGGGCGGCCCAGCTCGGACGGTGTGCCGACGACGAAGCCGACCTCGGCCTCGATGTCCAGCCGCCGGGTCGGCCCGAAGCTGGGCGCGGCGTCGGCCGGCGCCTTGCGCTGCCCGTGCGGACGCACCACCGGGGTGCCGGAGACCACGACCGTGCCCGCCCGCCCGTGGTAACCGATGGGCAGGTGCTTCCAGTTGGGCGTCAGCGGCTCCGATCCCGGGCGGAAGATCCGGCCCAGGTTGGTGGCGTGGTGCTCGGAGGCGTAGAAGTCGACGTAGTCCGCGACCTCGAACGGCAGGTGCAGTTCGACCTCGTCGGCCGGCAGCAGCGCCGGCGACAGCGCCTCCCGGAAGGACTCGTCGGTCAGCCAGGTGGTGAGGTCGGCGCGCACCTGCGTCCAGACCGAACGCCCGGCCGCCATCAGCGGGTTGAGCGAGTCCGCGTCCAGCAGGACGGACGGCGCCCCGGCCGCTCGGGCGGCCGCCCCGGCGTCCAGCACGAAGTCCCCGACGCGCACGCCGATCCGGCGCCGCCCGGGCCGGTCGGCCGCGGTGAAGACGCCGTACGGCAGGTTGTGCACGCCGAACGGCGAGTCCTGGGCGCTGGTCAGCCAGCTGCGGGGGGTGCTCAACGGTCCTCCTGGAGGAGTGGACTGGGCGACAGCAGGCCGAGCCCGGCCAGGTCGTCCAGGGGTTCGGCGACGCTGCAGGTGCCGAACGCGGTGAACGAGTTGCGGATCACCGTAACCTGGTGCCCGGTCAGGGCGCGGACGGCCTTGGCCAGTACCTCGCCGTCGCGTTCGGCCAGTACCTCGGCCGCTGCCGCGCGGTCCGTCTCCTGGGCGGCCAGCAGCACGTTGAGGAAGCCGTGGTGCTCGAAGCCGGTCACCGGGTCGGTGTGCCGGACGGCGTTGTGCAGTCCGGCCGTGCACTTGTACGGCAGGCCGCGGCGGGCGCAGCCGGTGAGGAAGGCGGCCAGTTCGTCCTCGTCCGGGAACGCCTCCGCCACCACCCCGCCGGTGCGGAACTTGGCCCGGTAGGCGCTGTCGACCAGGGCGTCCAGGGTCTCGTCCAGGCCGTCCCCGCGCAGGAGTTCGCGCGGCATTTCGACGGCGGCCGGCACGTCCGGCGGCAGCAGCCGGTCCAGTTCGGCCACGGCCTCCTGCACGTCTCGGGTGGCGAGCTCGACGCCCGCGAGCTCGAACGGTGCGGCGGCGGTGAGCGCCGGTCCGAGCTCGCTGCTGCCCCCCGGCAGCACGAGCCCGACCCTGAGCGGCCCGGTGCCCGCCACCGCCGCGGCCAGTTCGCCCAACCGGCCCGCCCCGCACAGGAACGGGCCGACCGCGTCGGCGTACCAGGCCGTGCGGTGGACGCGGTGCGCGGGCACCGCCTCGGCGACCGGCAGGTTCCCCGGGGGGAACACCGCCGCGTCGTCGAAGAGCCCGCGGAACAGCTCCGGGACCGGCGAGCCGTCGGCGCTCATCGCGCGGGCCCCCGACCCGCCCAGGTCCAGGCGTAGTTGGGGTCCTCGGCGGCCCGCCCGCCCTCGCCGAGCTCCAGCGGGCGGAAGGTGTCCACCATGACGGCCAGTTCGTCGAAGAACTCCACGCCGATGCTGCGCTCGTAGGCGCCCGGCTGCGGCCCGTGGGTGTGCCCGCCCGGGTGCAGCGAGATCGAGCCCTGGGCGATGCCGGAGCCCTTGCGGGCCGCGTAGTCGCCGCCGCAGTAGAACATCACCTCGTCGCTGTCCACGTTGGCGTGGTAGTACGGCACCGGGATCGACAGCGGGTGGTAGTCCACCTTGCGGGGAACGAAGTTGCAGATCACGAAGTTGTTGCCCTCGAACACCTGGTGGGCCGGCGGCGGTTGGTGGATCCGCCCGGTGATCGGCTCGAAGTCCCGGATGTTGAAGGCGTACGGGTACAGGCAGCCGTCCCAGCCGACCACGTCGAAGGGGTGGTGCGGCACGGTGTAGCGGGTGCCCGAGATCCCGTTCGGGCCGCGGTGCTTGACCAGCACGTCGACGTCGCCGTCGGCGTTTTCGACCACCAGCGGCCCGACCGGTCCGCGGAAGTCCCGCTCGCAGTACGGCGCGTGCTCCAGCAGCTGCCCGTACTTGGAGAGGTAGCGCTTGACCGGGGTGATGTGGCTGTTGGCCTCGATGCAGTAGGCGCGCAGCGGTTCGTCCCCGGTCGGCACCCAGCGGTGGGTGGTGGCGCGCGGGATGATCACGTAGTCGCCCTGGCCGACCTCGATCGAGCCGAAGACCGTCTCGACCGTGCCCGCGCCGGACTCCACGTACACGCACTCGTCGCCGAGTCCGTTGCGGTACAGCTCACTCGGGGCCCCGGCGGCGACGTACGAGATCCGCACGTCGCCGTTGCCGAGGACGAGCCGGCGGCTGCCGACCACGTCCGCGGACTTCCACTCCTGGTCCGCGAACAGCTCGTGCAGCTTGAGGTGGCGGGGGAGCAGGGGATGGTTGGGCACCGTGGACTGGTCGGGCAGCTCCCACGGCACCGCGTTGACCACCGCCGAGGGGATGCCCCGGTGGTAGAGCAGCGAGGAGTCGGAGGAGAATCCCTCCTCGCCCATCAACTCCTCGTAGTACAGCCCGCCTTCGGGTGTGCGGTGCTGGGTGTGCCGCTTGGGCGGGATGTTGCCCAGCTGCCGGTAGTACGCCATCTCCGTGCTCCTCCTCGACGCCTCGAACGTCCGTCAGGGCCGCCGTCAATCAGGGTAGGCCGACGCTCACAGGTTGCCGCGACGGTCCTGCTCGCGCTCGATGGACTCGAACAGCGCCTTGAAGTTGCCCTTGCCGAAGCCCAGCGAGCCGTGCCGCTCGATGAACTCGTAGAAGACGGTCGGGCGGTCGCCGATCGGCTTGGTGAAGATCTGCAGCAGGTAGCCGTCCTCGTCGCGGTCGACCAGGATGCCGCGCTTCTTCAACTCCTCGATCGGGACCCGCACCTTGCCGATCCGCTCCCGCAGCTCCGGGTCGTCGTAGTAGGCGTCCGGGGTGTTGAGGAACTCGACGCCGCGCGAGCGCAGCACGTCGACGGTGGTGAGGATGTCGTTGGTGGCGAGCGCCATGTGCTGGCAGCCGGGGCCGGTGTAGAACTCCAGGTACTCGTCGATCTGGGACTTCTTCTTGGCGATGGCCGGCTCGTTGAGCGGGAACTTCACCCGGTGGTTGCCGCTGGCGACGACCTTGGACATCAGGGCGGAGTACTCGGTGGCGATGTCGTCGCCGACGAACTCGGCCATGTTCACGAAGCCCATGACCCGGTTGTAGAACTGGACCCACTCGTCCATCCGGCCCAGCTCGACGTTGCCGACGGCGTGGTCGAGGGCCTGGAACAGGCGCTTGGGCGTGCCCTCAGGGTGGGTGACGGTGCTCTGCGCCACGACGTAGCCCGGCAGGTACGGGCCCTGGTAGCGGGAGCGGTCGATCAGGGTGTGGCGGGTCTCGCCGTAGGTGGCGATGGCCGCGCGGCGCACGGTGCCGTTCTCGTCCGAGACGTCGTTCGGCTCCTCCAGGATGGTGGCGCCGCTGGCCCGGGCGTGCTCGATGCACTTGTCGACGTCCGGGACCTCCAGGGCGAGGTCGACCACGCCGTCGCCGTGCCGGCGGTGGTGGTCCAGCAGCGCGCTGTCCGGCTGGACGCCGCCCTTGATCACGAAGCGGCAGGAGCCGGAGCGCAGCACGTAGGCCTTGCGGTCGCGGCGGCCGGTCTCCGGGCCGGAGTAGGCGACCAGCTCCATGCCGAACACGACCTGGTAGAACTGGGCCGTCTGGGTGGCGTTGCCGACCACGAAGACGACCGCGTCCTGGGCGGTGACCGGGAACGGGTCGGAGGCCTGGTCGTGCTCGACGAGGCCGACGAGGCGGCGCAGCTGGTCGGCGTCGAGGCCGGCCTCGCGCTCCTCGGGGGTCAGCTCAAGGGCGTGGGACTGCGGGGTCATCGCTCGTTCCTCCAGTCAGGGCCTCGGCGTTGAGGCTTCCGGGGGGTGTTCGGGGGCCTTGCGGCCCGCCGGGTCGGATCGCGTGGATCGCGGCCGCACGGCGACGGGTGGGCGGTGCGGTTGCGGAGAGCTTGCTCCTGTCCTGGGGGTTGGGCAACAGGTCGGTTTTTCACTGCTCAATGTGTACAAGCTGGCCAGGAAATCCCGGCTCGGGCTGCGCAAAATGTGCTGTCTCCGGGCGGTCATCGCCGGAATTCTGTGCAGCGGAATTCTGTGCAGCCGCACCTACCGGCCCTCGGGGCCGGGCCCGTCGGCGGGCGGGAGGTGGCGAAGGAACCAGTCCCCGGCCAGCTCAGCGGCCTGGTCGAGGGTGCCCGGCTCCTCGAACAGATGGCTCGCGCGCGGCACCACCACCAGCTCGCCCACGCCGCCCAGCCGGGCCAGGGCCCGCCGGTTGAGGTCCAGCACGGTGGTGTCCAGCGCGCCGACCAGGAGCAGCGTAGGGGCGTCCACCCGGGCCAGCACGTCCGGCCCGGCGAGGTCCGGCCGCCCGCCCCGGGAGACCACGGCGCGCACTGCGGGGCCCAGTTCGGCGGCCGTGTACAGCGCGGCGGCCGCGCCGGTGCTGGCGCCGAACAGCCCCAGTGGCAGCCCCCGGGCCCCTTCGGTGCGCCCCAGCTCCTCGGTCACGGCGGTCAGCCGCGAACCGAGCAGGGCGACGTCGAACACCTTGCGCCGGTCCGGCTCCTCGGCCTCGGTGAGCAGGTCGAACAGCAGGGTGCCCAGCCCGCGGCGGTTCAGGTGGCGGGCGACGTGCCGGTTGCGCGGACTGCGCCGGCCGCTGCCGCTGCCGTGCGCGAAGACCACCGCGGCGCGCGCCCCGGCGGGCACGGTCAGCCGGCCGGTCAGCCGGACCCCGGCGACGGCCAGCGGCAGCTCGCGGTCGATCCCGTTCGGCTCCCCGGCGGGCGGCTGCCTGCCGGACGGCTTCGCGCTGGGTGGCTCCCCGTCGGCCGGTTTTCCGTCGGGCCGCTCGCTCCTGGCCTCGGCCAGCAGCCGCAGCACCTCCTCGTCGCCGGTCTGCGTGAAGTCGGCGTAGAACTCGCCGATCGCGAAGAACGGCGACGGCGTGTCGACGCAGACCAGTTCGTCGGCGACCTCGGACAGCCGCTCCGTCCAGTCCCGCGGCGCCACCGGGACGGCCAGCACCACCCGCGCCGCCCCGCGCGCCCGGACGATCCGGCAGGCGGCCCGGGCGGTCGAGCCGGTGGCGACGCCGTCGTCCACCACGACCACCGTGCGCCCGCGCAGGTCGGCCGCCGGGCGGTCGCCCCGGTAGCGCACGGCCCGGCGCTCCAACTCGGCGCGCTCGCGCCGCTCCACCTGCGCCAGCTGCCCGTCATCCACCCCGGCGAGCCGGATGACCTGCTCGTTCAGCACCCGGACGCCGTCCTCGCCGATCGCCCCCATGCCCAGCTCGGGCTGGTGCGGCACGCCCAGCTTGCGGATCACGCAGATGTCCAGCGGCGCACCGAGCGCCGCCGCCACCTCGGCCGCCACCGGCACCCCGCCCCGGGGCAGGGCGACCACCACGGTGCCGGGGCCGACGAGGTGGCCGAGCCGGTCGGCCAGGCGGCGGCCCGCCTCGGTGCGGTCGGTGAAGTGGGTTCCGGTGACGTGCATTCCACGGCCTCCGAGTTCCACCGTACGCCGGTCCGGTGCACCGGTCCCGGGCGTCCCTCCGGGCGTTCCGCCGGGCGTTGCTCCGGGCAGGGTGGGGGGCGTCCGGCGGCCGCCTGCTGAGGGTTTGGCGGGGGCCGTACGGGGGCCTTGGCAGGACCCGGTGGGGCAGGGGCGGGACCGGGGCAGGACCTGGGTGGCCGCGGGCCCGGGACCGCGACGGGTGCCGCCCGGGACTACGCGCGTCCGGGCCCGGGACGGTACGGCCGCGCGGCCGGGAGCGGTGCGGGACGACACCCCCGTGCGACCGGGACGGCGGGCGGCGGAACGTGGTGCGCAGAGGCGGTCCGCAAAGCCCGCCCAGCACCGAAGGAGCGTCCGACATGCCGGGCACCGTCATTACCGACCTGCGCCGCCGCGGCTCCGCCGTCGACCCCGGATGCCTGCTCGCGGGACCGCTTCGCGCCGTCGGCCTGCAGTGGCTCGAACCGGGACGGAGCGCCGAGGTGACCGCCGAGGGCGTCGAGCACGCGCTGTACGTCACTGGGGGCTCCGGCCTCGCCACCCTGCCGGAGGACGTCGTGCACCCCGACCACCCCGAGCGCGCCGACACCGGCCTGCCGCTGGTCGAGGGCACCGCCGTCGTGCTCCCGCTCGGCGCGCGGACCGTCCTGACCGCCGGAACGGCCGGACTGGAGTACTTCCACGCCGTCCTGGCCGTTCCCCCGTCCGCCGAACCGTCCGCCGAACCGGCCGCCGGACCGGCTGCCGGAGAAGCCGAAGCCTCCGGCGAAGAACCCGACGAACCCGAAGAACCCGAAGAAGGTGACCAGAGGTGATCGTCACCACCGACACCGGCTCCGCCACGGTCCTGCTCGGCCCGAACGGGGAGCGGGTCCGGATCCGTTCACTGGCCCGTCGCGCCATGCTCACCAGCGCGTGCGAGGCCTTCGACCACCTGCGGCTGAGCCCGGGCGCCCACCACGTCCTGCCCGGGCGGCCCGATGCCGAGACCGTGCTGCACGTACTGCGCGGCGCCGCCGTCATCGGACAACTCGCCGACCAGCCGGACCACTTGGCATCGGACGGCGACCTGCTTCTGGCCCGCAAGGGCCGCACCCTGTGGATCGAGGCCGGCCCGCTCGGTGCGGAACTGCTCTGCCTCACCCTGGCCGTGCCCCGCCACCGCGCCGGCACCCGGGCCTCACGCGCCCGCCGCCGCGCCGAACACTGCGACCGGCCCTGACCTCCACCAGCTCTGACCTTCACCGGCCCTGACCGCCGCTAGCCCCGCCCTTCACCGTTCTCCGGGAGCCACTTGTGATCCTCGTCCCCGCTGCCGTCCCGCGCACCGCGCCCGTCTACCAGCGGCTGATCGACCCCGAGCGCCGCCCGTCCGTCCGTGCCGCGCTGACCGTCGAGACCCTGCCGCCCGGCGTTCGGGTCGAGCAACTCCCTTGCGAATCCGTCGAGTCGGTCACTGTGGTGCTGGCCGGACGACTGTCCGCGGGCGGCCGGATCCTGTCCCCGGGTGAGGCGCTGCACCACCCGCCCGGGAGCAGTCACCGGCTCACCGCCGTGCGCGGCGCACCGACCGCCGTGCTCACCGTCCGGCCCGTCCTGTCCGCCGCCCATATCCCCGGCCAGCGCGCCGGTTCGCGACTCCTCGGTCCGGTCCGGTCCGCCCGGCGGATTGCCGTCGACACCGTGCTCCTCACCCCCGGTGGGCAGCACGGGCCGTATGCCGTGACCGCGGTGGACACGTTCCTGGTGCTGCTCTCCGGCGCCGACGCCCGCCTCGGTCTCGCCGACCGCGAAGTGCCGCTGTTCCCAGGTGACTTGGTCTACCTCCGGGCCGGTGAGCGGTACGTCCTGCGAGCCGGTGCGGGCGGGCCGGTGACCGCCGTGCGCGGCCGGGTCGGCGCGGTTCTGGGACCTGAACAGGACCTCGAACCCATGCAAACGGGGCAGTCCCGTCCGCACAGTGGTGGGCAGAGCGATTGATCGATCGGATCGGCCGCTCGGAAGAACCAGGAGTACCACCTCATGTCCACGAACACTGCGATTGCCTCGACGACTGCGACCAGGGTGATCTGTACGGCCGGAGCGCTGGCGGGCGTGATCGCGGCAGCCCTGGCACTACGCAAGGCCTGTTTCGGACCCGTCCCGGAGTCGACCGGGCGTTCCGAGTCGAAGCCCGGCACGGTCACGCCCAAGGACTGCCCGTTCGGGTGCGGGCCCGGCCAGTAGCCCGCCGCGCCGCCACCCCCTCCGACCGACAGCTGACAGCCGACAACGAACAACTAACAGCTGACAGATTTTGAAATCTGTCAGCTGTTAGTTGTCAGCCGTCGGTTGTCAGCTGTCACCCGCTCGCCCGCCCCCCCCGGCCACCGCCGGGCCCGCTACCGGTTGGCCGCCGCCGAGCGCGGCAGCACCGCCAGCACCTGTGTGCCGTGCTGCTCGGGCGGCGGTCCGACGGTGCAGCAGCCACCGATCTCCGCCGCCCGGTCGGCCATCGACCGAAGGCCGACCCCACCGCCCGGCGGTTCCTCGGTGGTCCCCGCCTCCCACCGGTACCCGACCCCGTCGTCCTGCACGGTCAGGGTCAGCGCCTCGTCGTCCACCCGGAGCGTCACCCGCGCGGTCCGGGCCCGGGCGTGCCGCAGCACGTTGTTGAGCGCTTCCGCGGTGATCCGGTAGGCCGCGACCTCCACCGCCGCCGCCAGCTCCGGCAGCGGTTCCGGGGAGACCTCCACCGTCACGGCCAGCCCCGCCCCGATGAAGTTGTCCGCCAGCTGCCGGACCGCCCGGGCCAGTCCGAGTTCGCCCAGCGGCGCCGGCCCGAGCCGGTCGGTGATCCGGCGGACCTCCTGGATCGCCATCCCCAGGCCCTCGGAGACGGTGTGCAGCGGATCCGCGAGCCCGCCGTCCGCCGTCGAGGCCGCGTTGTCCACCCGCAGCCGCAGGCCGGCCAGGGCCGGCCCGAGCCCGTCGTGGATGTCCCGCCGCAGCCACCGTCGTTCCTCCTCCCGGGCGGCGATGATCTGCTCCCGGCTGGCCAGCAGGTCCTCCTGGAGCTGCAGGGAGGCGACGGCGGGCGAGGCCTGGTCGGCGAGCGAACGCAGGATGTCCACGTCGGTCGCCGCCAGCCGCTCCTCGCCGGTCCGCAGCCCGACGGTCAACTCGCCGATCGGCAGCCCGTTGTGGACGAGCGCGAAGCCCTGGCTGCGGCCGTTCAGCCGCCCGGCGGTGGCCAGCGTGCGCCGTCCGGCCCGGGTGGTGACGGCCAGGGTGACGCCGGGCAGCTTGAGTTCCTCGGCTACGGTCGCGCACAGCGCCGCCGGCAGCTGCTCCGGGTCGACGACCTGCCGCACCCGCCCCGCGAGCGTGCGCAGCACCTGGTACGGCTGCGCGCGTTCGCCGTAGTACAGCCGGTCCACCACGGCGACGGCCCGTCGCGCCGCCTTCGGCAGGGTGGCGCCGAGCGCGTACACCAGGGCGATCAGCAGCAGGGCGGCTCCACCGCGCCCCGGTAGCAGCGAGTTGGACAGCACAGCGGCGGCCACCACGAACAGTCCGGTGACGCCGGTGCCCAGCAACAGCCCGATCAGGACGCTGCGGGCCGCCCGGTCGAGCCGCCAGCCGTGGTCCCGGATCACCAGGAAGCCGATCGCGACGGCCCAGACCGCCCCCGCCGCGGTGAACAGCCAGTAGCTGAGCCAGTAGTGGTCGGCGCGGTTGCGCATGTAGAAGTCCTGCAGCGCGACCCAGAGCACGTACGCCCCGAGCATGCCCGCCACCCGCAGCCGGTGCCGACGGGTCTCGGCCGCGTCGCGCCCCGGGACGGCCGCCGGCCGCAGCAGCCGGGACAGCAGGACCAGCGTGACGAACCCGAGCACGCACTCGCTGATCAGCAGGTCGTGGCCGCCCAGTCCGTCGACCACGGTCACGGCGAGGTGCGCCGGCGGGCTGTCGGCCAGCGGATTGGTCCGCCCGTAGGTCGTCGGGTAGGCGAGGCCCTGGGCCACCTCGGCGCTCACCCACACGCCGACGGCCCCGATGAACCACCACCATCGCCGCGTCGTCAGCCGTCCGCTCGGCAGCCAGAGCGGCAGCGCGTAGATGAGCGTCGTCCTGACCGCGCTGAGCAGTGTGTCGAAGGCCAGTACGGCGCCGGCGATGCCAGGGTCGCGGACCTCGACCCACAGCGGTGCGGCCGCCACCCGGGGAAGGATGTTGGTGAGCGCGTAGACGAGCATCACCCAGCCGAGCGGACTGCCCGGGCGGTGCGCGTGGAGCAGCATGCCCGCTCCGGCGGTCGGCAGGGCGTAGACCAGGATGGCGAGTTCGTCGCGGGGGTGGGAGACGCCCGGTTCGCCGAGGTGGACGAGCACGTAGCAGATCCACACCGTCGCGGAGACGAAGCAGAGTGCGGTGACGACCGCGGCGGCGGTCAGTTGCCGCTCGGCCCGGGTGCGGCGCGGGGGATCGGAGACCGTGATCATGGCACCACCTCGGTTCTCGACAGCGGGTGTTCCGCCGGCCGCGACGTGGTCCGCCGGCGCCTTGTCCCCAGGGCGTTCGGTCCCAGGGCGTTCGCTCCCAGTCTGGTCGGCCCGGTGTCCCGGTCGCCTGAGGCAGCGGTCACGCATTCCGGGCGGGACGGCGGTGGGCCCCGGGCGGGACGGCGGCGGGCGCCACCGCCGCCGTGCGGACGACCTCCGGGCATGTCACGGAGAGTCACGTGATCGCCGCTGCTAGTGTCGGCCGGGTGGATGAACACCAGCTGGTCGCACCCTCCGGCCCGGCGGGCGGGGCCACGCCCGTTCGGGTACTGATCGTCGATGATCACCCCCTCTTCCGCGAGGGGCTCAAGGCGGCGCTGGAGAGCGCCGAGGGCGTCACCGTGGTGGCCGAGGCCGAGCGGGTCGCCGACGTCCCGGAAGCGGTCGCCCGGTACAGCCCGAACGTGGTGATCATGGACCTCTCCCTGCCCGACGGTTCCGGGCTGGAGGCCGTCCGCCGGCTCGCCACCCAGGACCAGTCCCCGCCGGTGCTGATGCTGACCATGTCGGACGACGACGGCAACCTGCTCGCCGCGCTCCAGGCGGGCGCCCGCGGCTACCTGGTCAAGGGCGCGGGGCGCGAGGAGGTGCTGCACGCCGTCCGGACGGTCGCCGCGGGCGGCGCGGTGTTCGGCGGGGAGGTCGCTGGGCGGATCACCGCCCTGCTGGCCGGGGCGAAGATGCGCGAGGCCGGGCAGCTCTTCCCCGACCTCACCGCCCGCGAGGCCGAGGTGCTGGACCTGGTCGCGCGCGGCCACGACAACCGGCGGATCGCCCGGGAGCTGGTGGTCGCGGAGAAGACCGTCCGCAACCACGTCACCCACATCTTCGAGAAGCTGCACGTCGCCACCCGCGCGGAGGCGGTCGCCCGGGCCCGCGACATGGGCCTCGGCGACGGCTGAACCCGCCGCCCCGACAGGGGAGGTCCAGGGGCCGGGGGCTCCGGAGGTGTCGGAGATGTCCGGGGGTGCCGGTCCGCCGACCGGCACCCCCGGAGTCGTACTGGTCCTCGCCGGACCTACGGCTGCGTCACGGCTGCATCTCGTACGCGCCCGAGAGCGCCTCGACCCGGGCCCACACCTTCGCGGCGCGCTCGGCGTCCGCCACCGGGCGGCGCACGTGGGCCAGCGCCCAGGCGGCCTGCTCCTCGGTGGCGGAGGCCTTGCCGTGCAGCTCGGTCGCGTGCGCGGAGAAGTCGCGGACCAGCGCGTCGAACACCTGGTCCAGGACGTCGGCGTCGAGGCCGGTCAGCTCGGCCTGCTCCAGCACCAGCTGGCCGTAGACGATCAGCGCGAACAGCTGGCCGATCTCCAGCAGGAAGTCCAGGTCGGCCTGCTGCTCCTTGCTCGGCGCGTGCTTGAGCAGCAGCTCGCAGAAGCCGTCGGCCTGCTCGCGGAAACGGGCGACGTTGGGCAGCTGGGCGTGCCGGTCGTAGGCGGCGCGCCAGTCGTGGAAGCGGATCGCGCCGAGGCCGCGGGCCGGGCTCTGGTGGAACAGGAAGGCGTCGTCGGCGGCGTCCAGCCGGGTCGGCACCGGCGCGTACTCGGCGGGCGCGAACAGGTAGTTGCCCATGAACTTGAGGATCAGCGCCAGGTTGACGTGGACCGTGCCCTCCAGCTTCGGCAGGCCGCGGATGTCCTTGGCGGCCTTGTCGAAGTAGGTGTCCGCCTCGAAGCCCTTGGCCGCGATGACGTCCCACATCAGGTCGATGACCTTCTCGCCCTCGGTGGTGACCTTCATCTTGGTCATCGGGTTGAAGAGCAGGTAGCGGCGGTCCTCGGCGGAGGCGGTGCGGAAGTAGTCCACGGCCCGCGCGCTGAACAGCTTCATCGCCACCAGGCGGGCGTACGCGTCGGTCAACTCCCGCCGCACGTGCGGGAAGTCGGTGACCTTGCGGCCGTACAGCACCCGGTTGTGGGCATGCGTGACGGCCTCGTACATCGCGTGCTCGCAGATGCCGACCGAGGCGGTGCAGAGGTTGAACTTGCCGACGTTGACGGTGTTCAGCGCGGCGTCGAAGGCGGCCTGCCCGGTGTGCAGCACGTCCTCGGCCCGGACCGGGTAGTCCTCCAGACGGAACTCGCTGACGTACATCTGGGCGTTCACCACGTTCTTGACCAAGTGGTACGCGTCGTGGCGGCTGTCGGCGGCGAAGAAGACATAGCCCTCGGGGCCCTCGATGTCCGAGCGGCGGCCGAACACCGAGACCAGGCCGGCCACGTTGCCGTTGCCGATGTAGTACTTGGGGCCGGTCGCGGTGAAGCCGCCCTCGCCGTCCGGGGTGAGGATCATGTCGGTGGAGTAGATGTCGGCGCCGTGGGTGCGCTCGGACAGGCCGAAGGCCATCACGTGGCCCTCGGCGAGGAGCTTGGCGGCGCGGGCCCGGACGGCCTCGTTCTCGCTCTGCCAGACCGGGCCGAGGCCCAGGATGGTGACCTGCCAGGTGTACCAGTAGCCGAGGCCGTAGAAGCCGAGGATCTCGTTCAGCTCGGCGATCCGCGCGGTGTCCCAGCGCTTGTCGGCATCGGCCGCGGACGGGGTCAGGAATTCCGCGAACAGGCCCTCCCGGGCGGCGAATTCGAGGAAGTCGCCGTACCAGGCGCGGTCGATGTAGGTGTCGATGAGCGCCTTCTTGCCGCGGGACTCGAACCAGTCGACGGTCGCGCGCAGCAGCCGGCGGGTCGGCTCGTCGAACTGCGCGGGGTCGTAGGTGCGCGGGTTGAAGAGCATCGGGGGCTCCCAGGGGGTCGAGGGTGTGAGGACTCGGCGGGGCAGGGCGGGGCAGGGTGCGGCGGGGGAGAGGGGGAGGGGAGCGTCGGGCGAGGCGGGCGGGTGAACGGACGGCGGCGAACAGAGTTCAGAAGACAGATTTCAGCGAACAGATTTCAGATTTCAAACTCTGTCATCTGTTATCTGTGATCTGTTACCCGTCGTCTGCCGCCTGCCGTCCGTCGGCCGTCCGTCCGCCGTCATTCGTCCGCTCTTCCCCGTCCGTCCTCCGCGAGCCGGCGCAGGGTGGCGAGCACGTCGTCCAGCCAGGCGAGGGTCATCCGCTCGAACTCGATGCCGCCGCGCAGCACGACGTGCTGGAGCTCCTGCCGGGTGTCCAGCGCGGTGAGGTCGGGGAAGTCCCGCTGCTCACCGTGCAGGTAGCGGGCGAGGAGGGCGGCGTGGCTCTCGCGGTGCCGCTCGACCTCGGAGATCAGTGCGGCCGGGTCGTCGAAGGCGGCGGCCCGGATCTTGACCGCGAGCTCGTGCCGCACGGTCTCCGGTTCGACCGGTTCGCGCAGCCAGTCGGCCAGCGCTGCCCGTCCGGGGCCGGCCGCCGAGTAGACCTTCTTGTCCGGGCGGCCGTCCTGCGCGACCTCCTCGGCGGCGACCCAGCCGTCCGCCTCCATCCGCCGCAGCACCCGGTAGATCTGCTGGTGGGTGGCGGTCCAGAAGCGTCCGATGGAGCGGTCGAAGCGCCGGGCCAGTTCGTACCCGGAACCGGGCTGCTCCAGCAGCGAGACGAGGATCGCGTGCTCCAGTGCCATGCCCCGCATCCTGCTATGCAACGAGTTGCATAGGCAATGGGTCCTCGGAGTGTTGAGACACAGGTCACCGGCGTGATCGGATGGTTATCGGTCATTCCGGACTATCAGGTGCAAAACCTTGGAGAAGCGCCAGAATAGGTACGGGGCTTGCCCCTTTCAATGGTCCCGAACCACAGGAGGTGGTATCGGT
Organism: Kitasatospora sp. NPDC028055; assembly: GCF_040637885.1. Taxonomy (NCBI): domain Bacteria; kingdom Bacillati; phylum Actinomycetota; class Actinomycetes; order Kitasatosporales; family Streptomycetaceae; genus Kitasatospora; species Kitasatospora sp. NPDC028055. The sequence continues at coordinate 17,560 of NZ_JBEZXE010000086.1, forward strand.
GGCAACCCACGTGCCGGCAGGCATGGAGCACCACCCGGACATCGTCGAACTCCGGGAGCACTACGAGCGGGTCACCTCGACCCCCCGCGCCCAGGGCGTCGAAGCCCTGGCCGTTCTGGCCGGCCTGTTCCTCGCGGCATCGCCGTGGATCGTCGGCTTCACCGCGTTCAGCACCCTGACCGTGACCTGCCTGATCGTCGGGCTGGCCTACACGGCCCTGATGGCCGGCTACGGCTCGGCCTACGAGCGCACCCACGCGAGGGCTTGGGCCGCCGCCGCGCTCGGCATCTGGACGATCATCTCTCCCTGGGCCGTCTCCGGGTCCGTCGCACACGGCAAGAACATCGTCACCTGCGTCATCGTCGGTGCCGTGATGTTCCTGCTCGGACTCGCGGCGCTCTCGATGGCCACGATCACGTCGAACGGAGCAGCGATGCGGCTCGGCCGGGCCGGCCGCGCCAAGGGCTGACCTTCCCCGCAGCCCGCGTCCGGGGCACGGAGGGCACTCGTGCCCGCCGCGCCCCGGCGCACCGACCGGCCCGACCCGACCCGACGGCCCGGCCCGACGCCCGACCCAGTCCGGCCCGACCGGTTACGGGTGCGTCATCCGCAGCACGTCCAGCGCCCGGTCCAGTTCCTCCTCGGTGAGCGCGCCCCGCTCGACGTACCCTCGCTCCAGCACCACCTGACGGATGGTCTTCCGCTCCGCCAGTGCCTGCTTGGCGACCTTCGCCGCCTCCTCGTAGCCGATGTACCGGTTCAGCGGCGTCACCACCGAGGGCGAGGACTCCGCGTACTCGCGGGCCCGTTCGACGTTCGCGGTGACCCCGTCAACCGTCCGGTCCGCCAGCAGTCGGGCGCTGTTGGCCAGCAGCCGCACCGACTCCAGCACGTTGCGGGCGATCACCGGGAGCATCACGTTCAGCTCGAAGTTGCCGCTCGCGCCGGCCAGCGTCACCGTCGCGTCGTTGCCCACCACCTGGGCGGCGACCATCAGCACCACCTCGGGCAGCACCGGGTTCACCTTGCCCGGCATGATGGACGAACCGGGCTGGAGGTCCGGCAGGTTGATCTCGCCGAGGCCGGTGCGCGGGCCGGAGCCCATCCACCGCAGGTCGTTGGCGATCTTCGTGAACCCGACCGCCACCGTGCGCAGTTGGCCGCTCAGCTCGACCAGCGCGTCCCGCGCGCCCTGCGCCTCGAAGTGGTCGCGGGCCTCGGTCAGCGGCAGCCCGGTGGCCCGGGCGACCTCCTCGATGACGGCCGCCGGGAACCCGGGCGGGGTGTTGATTCCGGTGCCCACCGCCGTTCCACCGAGCGGCAGTTCGGCGACCCGGGGGAGGGTCGCCAGCAGCCGTTCCCGGCCGTGCCGCACCTGGGCCGCGTAGCCGCCGAACTCCTGGCCGAGGGTGACGGGCGTGGCGTCCATCAGGTGCGTGCGGCCGGACTTGACCACCTGCGCGAACTCGACCGACTTGCGCTCCAACGCCTCCGCGAGGTGCTCCAGCGCCGGGATCAGGTCGTGGGTGACGGCGGCCGTGGCGGCGATGTGGATCGAGGACGGGAACACGTCGTTGGACGACTGGCTGGCGTTCACCTGGTCGTTCGGGTGCACCGGCCGCCCCAGCCGTTCCGCCGCCAGGGTGGCGATCACCTCGTTGGCGTTCATGTTGGACGAGGTGCCCGAACCGGTCTGGAACACGTCCACCGGGAACTCGTCGTCCCAGCGGCCCTCCGCGACCTCCTCGGCGGCCGCCGCGATCGCCCCGGCCGTCTCCTCGTCCAGGACCCCGAGGCGGGCGTTCACCCGCGCCGCGGCCGCCTTGACCCGGGCCAGCGCGGCGATGTGCGCGCGCTCCAGCCGTTGGCCGGACACCGGGAAGTTCTCCACCGCCCGCTGCGTCTGCGCCTGCCACTTCGCGGCGGCCGGCACCCGCACCTCGCCCATCGAGTCGTGCTCGATCCGGTACTCCTGCGGCTTCTCCCGCTCGTCACCCATCGCGCGCTGCACCTCCTGTACGGGCCGGTCAGGCCCGGTCACGGGACTTCCGATCACGACAGCCGCGCGCGGGCCCCGGGTATTTCCACCCGGGGCCGGCGATCTCCGATCCGGGACGCGATGTGCGGCGTGGCTAGGGCGTGTCTGACAATTCGCGTCGGATCAGCGCGCGGCGTTGGGGTGCGTGCATCGCAAGGCGGAGGAGGGAGTCCATGCGGAGCATCGGCG
>NZ_JBEZXE010000087.1:0-18461 GCF_040637885.1 Kitasatospora sp. NPDC028055
CTCTGCGTGACTTCGCCAAGGAGAACCCCGCTCTCATCATCAAGGGCGGTGTCCTTGACGGTAAGGCGCTGTCCGCCGATGAGATCAAGATCTCCTGGATGTCAGGAGGCCGGGGGCGGGCCCTTCGTCCGCCCGATCGCCCGGCGCGTGGTCAGTCCTCGGCGGAGAAGACAAAGTCCCGCGCGTTCGCCTGCACGGCGTCGACCAGGGACGCCTGGTGGAGCGAGTTCTCGGTCCAGTCCCGCGGACGCTCGCCCCGCAGTACCGCCTGGGCGAAGGCCCGGACGATGTTGGCGAACTGGTCGTCCGGGGGCAGCGCGATCTGCTCCAGGTGGTCCTGCCGCTCGATGCTGACCACGGGCTGGTGCGTCGCCGGAGGTGTGAACACGCGGTTCAGCCAGAGCCGCCCGAGGCTGCCCCGGAACTCGTAGCTGTTGGTGTAGGAGTGCTCCATGCCGAAGACCAGCTGTGCGGTGACGCCCTGGTCGGTGGTCAGCAGGGCGTTTCCCCCGACGACCACGTCCCGGGACCGCTCGCGGCGGAACACCGCGCCCGCGACGTCCAGCCCCGGGCCGAGGAACAGCCCGGCCGCGCGGATCGGGTAGACGCCGATGTCCAGCAGCGCCCCGCCGCCCACCGCCGCCTGGTAGCGGATGTCGCCCTGCGGCTTGGGCGGGATCGTGAAGCTCGCGGAGAACGACCGGACCTCCCCGATGACGCCGTCGGCCAGCAGGTCGGCGACCCGCCGGTGCTGGTGGTGGTGGAGGAACATGAAGTTCTCCATCAGCAGCAGGCCCTGCTCGTCGGCGATCCGGAAGAGCCGCTCGGCCTGCTTCCGGTCGGTGGTGAGCGGCTTCTCCGCGAGCACGTGCTTGCCGGCCCGCAGCGCCTTCTCGATCCAGTCGGCGTGCAGGACGGCCGGCAGCGGGATGTACACCGCGTCGATGTCGTCGCGCTCCAGCAGAATGTCGTAGCCCTCGACCGGGGTGCCCCCGAAGCGGTCGGTGAACTGCCGGGCCTTCTTCTCCTGCCGGCTGGCGATGGCCGTGACCGTGATGAGGGGTTCGGCCGTCAGGGCCGGCAGCGTGCGCCGCCAGGCGATGTCGGCGCACCCGATCACTCCGACTCGGACCGGTCTGCTATTCCCCTCATGCACCACAGGAACTCCTTGAACGAGGTTTCGGTCGGGGGACGGCCGCTGGGGCCTGGTTGCGGGGGCACCTCAGCGAACGGGCGCGGCGGTGGACGCCAGGGCCTGCTCGTAGGTCGGCAGCAGCCCCAGGGCGACGGCCTCGGCGAGGGTCGGTGCCGCCGCGTCCTTGTCGGACATGATCGGCGGGCCGTCCAGCTCCCGCTCCCAGGGGATGCCCAGGGCCGGATCGAACGCCTGGATGTCGAGCATGGTGCCCGGTACGTACTCGGCGCCGCAGAGATAGTTCATGCAGGTGTCGTCGGTGAGGGCGAGGAAGGCGTGCCCGATGCCGTCCGAGAGGTAGACGCCGATTCCGGAGTCGGCCTCCTGGAGCGTCATGTCGAACGTCCCGAAGGTGGGGGAGCCGACCCGCAGATCGACGGCCACGTCGAGCGCGGCCCCGCGGACACAGGTGACCAACTTGGTCTGGCCGGGCGGAATGGTGGTTCCGTGGATTCCGCGGACCGTGTTCTTCCGCGATACCGAGTAGTTCACCTGGCGGATCTCGAAATGGTGGCCCGTCTGTTCGAGCAGTTCGGTGACCCGCCACGCCTCGTAGAACTTCCCCCGGCGGTCCGGCACGTGTTTCGTGCCGATCCGGTACGCGCCGGGAATCGACATCTCGGTGATTTCCAAACTGTCCACAACGGCCTCCTCCGGCTGGACGGATGGGCCCGCCACGGGCTGGCGGGGTCAGGCGGTGCGCGCCTGCGCCACCCGGTCACGACGGGCACGGATGACGCTGAGGTTGTCGAGCCTGTCGTGCAGGATGTACTCGTGCGTCTCCTGGAGGAAACGGCACGGCTCCAGCCCCAGCTCCGCGCGGATCTGGCTCCGGGCGGCCTGGTACACCTCCAGGGCGTCGGCCCGCCGGCCGGACAGGCTGAGCGCCTCCATGAGGAAGGCGTGGAACTTCTCCCGCAGCGGGTACTCCGAGATCAGCGAGTAGAGGATGCGCACGGCCTCGCTGGTCTCGTTCGCCGCGAGCAGTGAACGGGCCAGCATCTCGAGGCACTCGACCCGCAGCTCCTCCGCCCAGTTGGCGAACTCCCGGATGATCGGGCCCTCGTAGGACGTCGCCTGGACCGGCTCGCGCCACAGTCGGAGCGCCTCGGTGAGGGTCTGGGCGGCCGCGGTGTAGCGGTGCATGCCCATCTGCATCCGGCCCTTCTCCGACAGGGCCAGGAAGAGTTCCAGGTCGAGTTCGTCGTGCCCCAGGTTCAGGACGTAGCCGGGGGTGCGCGTGGTGATGACCCCGTCGTTCCGCGAGAACTGGTTGAGGATCTTGCGCAGCTGTGACACGTACACGTGAATCGACGCCCGGGCCCGGACGGGAGGGGTCTCGCCCCACAGCTCCCTGGTCAGCTGGTCCAGCGAGAGAATCTGGCCGTTGCGGATCAGGAGCGTCCGCAGGAGCATCTCCATCTTGTGGGTGCCGACCGGCGGAGAATCATTGCCGGCGGCAATGCGCACAGGGCCAAGAATTTCGTATCTCAAGATCAGGCCTCCCCCGTAGCTCCTGACTGAAATGGTGTCGGTGATCGAAAGAGAAATATGCGAGAGCGGCTTTTCACGGATAATCGCCGCCGGTATCGTCGTCTCTCGCCACGGATCTCGGTCGAATGTGCTAAGTGAACTCTAGCAAGGTCGACCGGCGACGGCATACAGACTTCCTCGAGTGATCTAGATCACATCGACCGGGCGAATGGCCCAAGCTGGGGTTTTATCGGAATTTTAGAGGTGGAATCGAAATTCGGTCGTGTGGATCGCATCCATTCCGGACAAGGGTGGTTGACTTTGGCGGCCACCTATGCTGATCCCCCCTCCGGAGGGTTTCTAGGGCTTTCGGGGAAGGGTTTGTGAAGAGTGGTGCCGGGGGGTTTGGGCCGGGCCCACAGGTCGTCGCGGAGGCGAAGAACGGCCGGTCAACGCGGTGTGGGCGAGCGGAGGCGCTGCGTGACCGCGAGCCGTGGATGGGCGGAAGCGCCCCCGGCCCGGCGGCTGTCGTTACCTCCGGCCGCACCGGCCACAGTGATCCCGCTCCGGCATTCATCCCCCCGCGACCGGGCGACCGGTTCTTTTTATCCGGATAGGCCGGAGGCGGTGTTGACAGGCGGCGGATAATCCACCGCGCGCCCGCCGAGCCCCCTGTCGGACCCTGTTTGTCGCCCGTTTCGGCGCCGCGTCGACGGATATCCTCCGGGCGATCCCGAGGGGCCGCCCGGGGGCCGCCCGGGGGCCGCCCGGGGGTCGTGCGGCGGCGTTCGGACTCCGGCGGCGAGGCGAGGGCACCGGCTCGCCGCCCGTTCGGCGTCAACCCCCCGGCGTGGGCGCCAGGATGGCGTGGATGACCCGGTCCAGGGTGCGGTCGAAGGCCTGGTCCGGGTCGGCCGGCGGGCCCGGGGCGGCGAAGGCCTGGGCGAGGTTGGGGTAGGCGCCGCTCATCGCCGCCTGGGTGAGGTAACCGACCATCTCCGCCTGCCACTTGGCGCCCGCGGCCGCCGTCTGCTCGTACTGGGCGAACTGGCAGATGAAGCCGTTGAACAGTGCCATCGCCTCCATCCGCGCCCCGCCCGGCAGGCCGGTGGGGGCGGTGACGGCGAGGAAGTGGTCGGTGTAGCGCAGGGCGTTGGGGCCGATGCCCGGGCGGGCGATGACCAGGGCGGGCAGCCAGGGGTGGCGGCGGAAGAGGGCGAGCTGCTCGTGGGCGAGGCTCGCCAGGTCGGCCCGGACGTCGCCGCTCGGTGCGGGCGGCAGCCGGTACTCGGCGGTGGCCGCGTCGAGCATCAGGTCGAGCAGGTGCTCCTTCTTCGGCACGTAGTTGTAGAGCGACATGGTGCCCGCGCCGAGTGCGGCCGCGACCCGGCGCATCGAGACGGCCTCCAGGCCCTCGGCGTCGGCGATCGCGATGGCGGCCGCCGCGATGGAGTCGCGGCTGTGGGCCGGCCGTGGGCCGCGGCCGGTGCGCTCGGGGCGCAGCCAGATCAGTTCGGGGGCCTCGGGGGGCGTGGGCCGCGGGGGCGGCGGGGGCTGTTCGGGCTGATCGGGACTGCTGGGGGAGTTGCTGGACGGCACTGGAAGATCACCTCGCTCCCCCATCTTAGATACGTACGGCGTACGTAGTAGCATGGCGCCAAGCTTCTACGTACGCTGTACCTAGAGAAGGGCGGAGCCATGTCCGACACCTCCCGACCCGCCATCGAGATGGCGGGCGTGCGGAAACGCTTCGGAGCCACCGAGGCCCTGCGCGGCCTCGACCTGACCGTCCCGGCCGGCACCGTCTGCGGCCTGCTCGGCCCCAACGGCGCCGGGAAGACCACCGCCGTGCGCGTTCTCGCCACCCTGGTCGCCCCCGACGGCGGCACCGTCCGGGTCGCCGGGCACGACGCCGTCCGCGAGGCCGAGGAGGTCCGGCGGGCGATCGGCCTGGCCGGCCAGCACGCCGCGCTGGACGAGGGCATCACCGGCCGGGACAACCTCCGGCTGTTCGGCCGGCTGCACCGGCTCGGCGCCCGCCGGGCCCGGGCCCGCGCCGACGAACTGCTCACCCGCTTCGGGCTCGCCGAGGCCGGCGACCGGCTGGTCCGCACCTACTCGGGCGGCATGCGCCGACGCCTCGACCTGATCGCCAGCCTGGTCACCAGCCCGCCGGTGCTCTTCCTGGACGAGCCCACCACCGGGCTCGACCCGCGCAGCCGCCAGGGGATCTGGGAGACCGTCAAGGAGCTGGCCGACGGCGGCACCACCGTGCTGCTCACCACCCAGTACCTGGAGGAGGCCGACCGGCTCGCCGACGACATCGTGGTGGTCGACCACGGCGCCGCGATCGCCACCGGCCCGCCGGAGCGGCTCAAGGCGGCGATCGGCAGCCAGGTCTCCGTCACCCTGGCCACGGTGGAGCAGCTCGCCGCCACCGCCGTGGTGCTGTCCGCGCTGTCGGGCAACGACGCCCAGGTGGACGTCGCCGAGCGGACGGTCACGGTGCTGACCGCGCCCGGGGAGTCCGTCCTGCTGCCCTCGCTGGTACGGGAGTTGGACGGCGCCGGGGTCGTCGCCGAGGACGTCGCGGTCCGGGCGCCCTCGCTCGACGACGTGTTCCTCGCCCTCACCGGGACGTCCCGGGAGAACGCCGAGCTGGGGAGGGCCGCCTGATGGCCACCGCCGTCCGCACCGCCGTCCCGGCCGCCGCACGCCCCTCGGCCGGCGCCCGGCTGCTCTCCGACACCTGGACGTCGATGCTCCGCGTCCTGCTCAACTACCGCCACTCGCCCGGCCTGTTGGCCGCCTCGCTGGGCGTTCCGGTGATCATGGTGGTGGTCTTCGGGTACGTCTTCGGCAGCGCCATGCAGGTGCCCGGCGGCGGGGACTACCGGGAGTTCCTGATGCCCGGGCTGTTCGCCATGGTCGCCACCAACGGCATCATGCCCACCATGGTCGGCGCCGCCCGGGACGTCGGGCGCGGGGTCACCGACCGGCTGCGCTCGATGCCCGTCTCCCGCGCCGGACTGCTGCTCGGGCAGAACCTCGCCGACCTGCTGGTCAGCGTCGTCGTCCTGGCCCTGCTGGCCCTGGTCGGGCTGGCCGCCGGCTGGCGCGCCCGGCACGGCGCCGCCGACGCCCTGGAGGGGTTCGCGCTGCTGCTGCTCTTCCGCTTCGTGATGACCTGGGTCGGCACGCTGCTCGGCCTGGCCGTCGGCAAGGAGGAGGCCGCCGCGCAACTCTCCGTCGTCGTCTTCCCGTTGGCGATGGTCACCAACGCCTACGTGCCCACCGGCGGGATGCCCGGCTGGCTGCGGGTGATCGCCGACTGGAACCCGATCAGCTCCGTGGTGGAGGCGAGCCGGGAACTCTTCGGCAACCCGGCGGCGCCCGGCTCCGCCTGGCCGATGCAGCACGCCCTCCTCACCACGCTGCTGTGGAGCGCCGCCCTGCTGGCGCTCTGCGGGCCGCTGGCCGTACGGAAGTTCGCCACCCACGGGCGGTGACCCGCCGGGCCACCGTACTGTGCTGGACACCGTCATGTGCTGGTCAGCGCAATGTGCTGGACACCGCGGCCGGTGTGGCTTTAGGTGGGGCGCCATGGAGTACACCCACCTCGGCCGCACCGGCCTGACCGTCTCCCGCCTCTGCCTCGGCACCATGAACTTCGGCCCCCACACCGAGGAGGCCGAGGCCCACCGCCTCATGGACACCGCCCACGAACGCGGCATCAACTTCTTCGACACCGCGAACTCCTACGGCCGCGACAGCGAGGGCAACCTCCAGGGCCGCACCGAGGAGATCATCGGCCGCTGGTTCGCCCAGGGCGGCGGCCGCCGCGAGCGCACCGTCCTGGCCACCAAGGCCTACGCGAACACGAGCGACTGGCCCAACGACGGCAAGCTCTCCGCGCTCGCCATCCGCAAGGCCGTCGAGGCCAGCCTGCGCCGCCTGCAGACCGACCACATCGACCTCTACCAGATGCACCACATCGACCGGGCCACGCCCTGGGAGGAGATCTGGCAGGCGATGGAGGTCCTGGTCGCCCAGGGCAAGATCATCTACGTCGGCTCCAGCAACTTCGCCGGCTGGCACCTCGCCCAGGCCCAGGAGGCCGCCCGCTCCCGGCACTTCCTCGGCCTGGTCAGCGAGCAGTCCCTCTACAACCTCCTCGACCGGGCGATCGAACTGGAGGTCATCCCCGCCGTCCAGCACTACGGCCTCGGGCTGATCCCGTGGTCCCCGCTGCGCAGCGGCCTGCTCGGCGGCGTCCTGCGCAAGGAGCGCGAGGGCACCCGCGGCCGCAGCGCCATGGGCTACGCCAGTAGGCTCCTGGACGAGTACCGCGAACAGCTCCAGGCCTACGAGGACTTCGCCGACGAACTCGGCACCGACCCGGCCGACCTCGCGCTCGCCTGGCTGCTCTCCCGCCCCGCCGTCACCGCCCCCATCATCGGCCCCCGCACCCCCGCCCACCTCGACGCCGCCCTCCGGGCGCTCGACCTGGACCTCGACCAGAAGACCCTGGACCGCCTCGACGAACTCTTCCCCGGCCACAAGCCGGCCCCCGAGGACTACGCCTGGTAGGCCCACGGGCTGGGGTTAGGCCCAGTGGGGGGAATGCCCACGCACCGCTCGGCCCCGGCACCCCGGACGACAGGGTGCCGGGGCCGGGCGGCCTGGCCCGGGGGTCCGGCCCGCTGTGGTAGCAAGACGGGTATGACGGAACGGATCAGGGAGCGGGACCGGGGCGCCTACCACCACGGGGCGCTGCCGGAGGCCTTGGTGGCGGCGGCGTTCGAGGTGCTGGACGAGCAGGGCCAGGAGAAGGTGAGCGTGCGGGAGGTGGCGCGCCGGGCGGGGGTCTCGGCGGGTGCGCCGTTCCGTCACTTCGCCGACCGGCAGGCGCTGTTGACGGCGGTGGCGGACCGGGTGCTGGCGGACTTCGCCCGCTGGCAGGAGGCGGAGGTGGCGGCCGCCGAGGCGGTCGGCGGGTCGGCGATGCGGGCGCTCGGGCTGGGGTTCGTCCGGTACGCGCTGCGCCATCCCCGGCGGTTCGAGCTGGTGCGCTCGCGGGCGTTCGCGGCCCCCCGGGATCCGCAGCTGAGGGAGCAACTGGACGGCCTGGACCGGGCGTTCACCGATCTGGTCGTGGCGGACCAGCAGGCCGGGCGGGTCGGCCCCGGCGATCCGGAGCTGGTGCTGCTCTCCGGACAGGCGCTGGTGTACGGGCTGGCGCAGATGATCGTGGACGGCTACCTGCCCGCCGAGCGGGCGGAGGAGCTGGCCGTCCGGGTCCTGGACACCTTCCGCGCGGGGATCGCCGGGACGGTCAACCCGCCTGAGCGATAAAGGAATTGTGGCTGCGGCGAGCCTTGACCGGCCTGGTGCGCGCTGATGTAATCACCGATTACATGAGCGCGAGTCGCGAGTACCGGGAGGCACAGATGCAGCTGTTCGCCAAGCCGCAACCGGGCTACACCACTGCCGCCGCCACCGGCGACACCGTGGTGCTGCTGATCGGCATGCGGATCAACCGCTTCTGGGCGGTGCACCACTGGGGCCCGGTGATGTTCGCGATGTTCCGGATGCTGTACGAGCTGGGCCGCAGCCCCGAGCGCGGGCTGCGCGGCCGCATCCTGCTCACCGCCTCGCCACGGACGTACTACGTCGTCCAGTACTGGGAGTCGAAGGAGCACCTCTACCGCTACGCGAGCGCACCGGACGGCTTCCACCACACCGTCTGGGGCATAGCCAACCGGAAGGTGCGGGAGGGCAAGCTGCGCGGCCACGTCGGGCTCTGGCACGAGACCTACATCGTCCCCGAGGGCGGCTACGAGTCGATCTACTTCGACATGCCGGCGTTCGGCCTGGCCGGCGCCACCGGCCAGCTGCCGCTGGAGGCGCGCGGCCGGCACGCCGCCCAGCGCCTGGCCTTCCGCTCGGGCGAGGGTGCCGGCGCGGGCACCGGCGCCGGCGGAGCGGGTGGCGCGGAGCAGGCGGAGGGCCCGGCGGCGGGCCCGGACGGCCTGAGCTGCCCGTACGGCGCGGACCACCGGACGGGCGCTCAAGGAGTGTCGTGAGTCCGTCCGGCGACCCCGGTGTGGGAGCGTCGGGGGATGGTCGATCAGGAGGGCGCCGTGCGGCCGGCGCGGGTGGTGCACGAGGTGCCGTACCGGGCGCAGTGGGAGTCCGCCGAGCTGGTGCGGGACATCGTCGACGGGCGCCTGGACGCCGCGCGGGACCCGCGCTGGGGGCAGTCCGGAGCGGCCACCCCGGAGGAGTACGCCTGGTGGTCCTGGCGGCTCTGCGGGGTGGCCTGCCTGCGGATGGCGCTGGAGTACTGGTGGGGCGTGACCCCGACGGCGATGGTGCTGGCCCGTGAGTGCCTGGCGGCCGGCGCGTACGTCCGGGACGGCGACAGCTTGCGCGGCCTGGTCCACGTGCCGTTCGCCGACTACGCCCGGCGGCGCTGGGGACTGGCCGCCCGGGCGGCGGAGCCGACGCCCGCGGAGGTCGCGGACGAGCTGGCGGCCGGGCGGCTGGTGATGCTCTCGGTGCACCCGTCGATCCGGGAGCCGTACGGGCCCGAGCCGGTGCGGCGCGGCGGCCACCTGGTGCTGGCGGTGGGGGACACCGGGACGGCGCTGCTGATCCACAACCCGTCCGGCTTCCCGGGGGAGTCGCAGGCCTTCGCCCGGGTGCCGTGGCGCTCGTTCGGGCAGTTCTACGCCGGGCGGGGGATCGTGCTCGGCCCGCCCGGCGCCGACGACGGTCAGGTGTTGTCCGGCAGCCCCACCGGGTAGAACGGCATGCTGCTCCGGCACAGTGCCGAGATCGGCTTCAACGCGGCGGCCAGGGCGTCGAGTTCGGCGCGCGGGTGGTCCTCCCAGACCCGCGCGGCGGCCAGGTCGGTGGCGGCCTCCAGGGCCTGGTGGTGGGTCCGGCCCAGCTCGGTCAGCGAGCCGGTCGCGGTCAGCCAGCCCCGCTCGACCAGGCGCCCGGCCGCGGCCTCCCACTCGGTGTCCGTCCAGCCGCGCACCGGCTGGAGCTGCTCGCGCCGCATGTCCATCGCGCAGCGGACCACCAGGGCCTCGCAGCCGTCCAGCCCGGCGGCGACCAGCGCGGCCACATGGCCGTCCCCGCGGTGCTCGCGCATCACGGTGGCGGCCCGCCAGAGCCGCTCGTACAGCCCCGGCGGGGCCGGGAGCGCCGCGTTGGCGGCGGCCAGCACCCGGCCGGCGCAGTCCAGCCGCTCGGCGGACTGCTCCAGGGTCTCGACCGCCCGCTCCACCAGACCGCGGTCCACGTGCTCCAGCAGCCGGGCCAGCGCGGCGCCCGCGCCCTTGGTGCGGGCGGCCAGCGCCTCCTCCGGGCTGGCCAGCGACCACAGCGCGGGCAGGGCCCGCTCGACCATCGCCGGGGCGAAGTTGAAGAACGCGGCGGTCACCGGCGGCGCGTCCACCGCGCCGAGCGGGGCGGAGCGGCCGGCGAAGTAGCCGCGCCAGAAGCCGCGCAGGCCGGCCGCCTCGAAGGCGTCGCGACACTCGGGCTCGAAGTAGGTGACGGCGTGCACCGGCTCGAAGAGCCACCAGAGCGCGCGGGCGGGATGGACGAGATCGGCCATCAGGAGACCTTCCTCGGACGGGGCTCCGGGCGGGAGCGGGGAGCTGGGCTGGTCGGTACGGCCGCGGCGGTCGCGCGGGTGGCGGAGCGTCGGGGGCTGCCCGGGCGGGTGCGTGGGCCGTTCACGTGCTGATGACCACGGGGACGGCCCCGGTAATCCCCGGCGGGACGTGACGGCCGTCACATGGAGGGTGGGCGAGGGTTGCCGGGCGGGGATTGCCGGGGGTCGTCCGGACGCGCTCAGGCCTGCACGGGCGGCATCGCGAGCGGGTCGATCGGCAGCTCGGCCCGGCAGATCGCGGCGATCGGCCGCAGTGCGGCGGTCAGGCGGTCGAGTTCGCCGTCCGGCCGGTGCTCCCAGACCCGGCCGGCCGCCAGGTCGGTGGCCGCCTCCAGCTCCCGGTGCCGGATCCGGCCCAGTTCGGTGAGCTCCCCCGCCGCCGTCAGCCAGCCCCGGCCGACCAGCCGGGTCGCCGCGGCCTGCCACTCCTCGTCCGTCCACCCCCGCAGCGGCTGGAGCACCGCGCGGTCGGCGCCCGTGGCGCAGTGCAGCACCGGCGCCTCGCAGCCGTCGAGCCCGGCGGCGACCAGCGCGGCCACGTGGCCGTCCCCGCGATGCTCGCGCAGCACGGTCGCGGCGTGCCACAGCCGCCCGTACACGTCCGTGGGCCGGGGCAGCGCGGCGTTGGCGGCGGCCAGCACCCGGCCCGCGCAGTCCGCCCGGTCCACGGCCTCCTCCAGCGCGGTCGCCGCGGTCTCGACCAGCTCCGGCGCCACCGGTGCCAGCAGCCGGGCCAGCACCGCCGCCGAGCCCTCGGCCCTGGCCGCGAGCGCCCGCTCCGGGCTCGCCCTGGTCCACACCTGCGGCAGGGCGCGTTCGACCGCCGCCGGGGCGAAGCTGAAGAACGCGGCGATCACCGGCGGGGCGCCCACCGCGCCCAGCGGGGCCGCGCGGGCGGCGAAGTAGCCGGACCAGCCGCCGTCCAGTCCGGCCGCCTCGAAGGCCGCCCGGCTCTCGGGTTGGAGGAAGGTGACGGCGTACACCGGTTCGAAGAGCCACCACAGCGCGCGGGCGGGGTGGACGGGGTGGACGGGGTGGACGGGGTCGGACAATCGAGACACCTTCCTCTTCCTCATCCTGGGCGGGGCCCGAGGAACGTGCGGGGCCCGAGGAACGGGCGGGCACCGGCGGTCGCTCCAGAGCTGACCGCCACCAGGGCGGTCCCGGCAACCCGGACGGCGTGTGATCACGGTCACGCGCCGGTGGGCGGGTGCGGTCGACGGCCGTACGGCGCGAGATGATGGGGCGAGGTGCCCGCCCCCGGGCGCCCAGCCCTCGCAAGCCCGCGTACGAAGGTAGTCGGCCATGCCCCAGATCAGCCCCAGCATCCTCTCCGCCGACTTCGCCCGGCTCGCCGACGAGGCCGAGGCCGTCCGGGGCTCCGACTGGCTGCACGTGGACGTCATGGACAACCACTTCGTGCCGAACCTGACCCTGGGCGTCCCGGTGGTCGAGTCGCTCGCCCGGGCCACCGACATCCCGCTCGACTGCCACCTGATGATCGAGGACCCGGACCGCTGGGCCCCGCAGTACGTCGAGGCCGGCGCCGGCTCGGTCACCTTCCACGTCGAGGCCGCCGCCGCCCCCGTCCGGCTGGCCCGGGAGATCCGCGCCAAGGGCGCCCGCGCCTCGATGGCGCTCAAGCCGGGCACCCCGATCGAGCCCTACGAGGACCTGCTGCCCGAGCTCGACATGCTGCTGATCATGACGGTCGAGCCCGGCTTCGGCGGCCAGGCCTTCCTCGACATCATGCTGCCGAAGATCCGCCGCACCCGTGAGCTGATCGCCAAGCACGACCTGGAGCTGTGGCTGCAGGTCGACGGCGGCGTTTCCGCGGCCACCATCGAGCGCTGCGCCGAGGCCGGCGCGGACGTGTTCGTGGCCGGGTCGGCCGTCTACGGCGCGGCGGACCCGGCCGAGGCCGTCCGCAACCTGCGCGAGCTCGCCGCCGGGGCGAGCAACGACGCCTGGTGGGCCTGCGAGCACTGAGCCGCCCCGCGCCCGCCCCTGCGGCACCGCTGTGGCACCTCCGCGGCGCCGCCGGATGGCCGGGCCCGGGTGGAGGAACCCCGCACCGTCACGGATGATCGGTGACGGTGTGCCCTCCCCGGCCCGGCCCTTCCCACGACGGTGGTGGAACCGCGATGAGCAACCTCGACCTCAAGCCCGCCCCGACCACCTGCGGCCGCGAGGCCAGCAGCGGACCGGTGAAGGACCTGCTGACCGGGCGCCAGGTCCAGCTCGGCGAGAGCACCGTGGTGCGCCGGCTGCTCCCCAACCTGGGCCGCCGGATGGTGGGCGCCTGGTGCTTCGTCGACCACTACGGCCCGGACGACATCGCCGACGAACCCGGCATGCAGGTGCCGCCGCACCCGCACATGGGCCTGCAGACGGTCAGCTGGCTGCACCAGGGCGAGGTCCTCCACCGCGACAGCCTCGGCAGCCTGCAGACCGTCCGGCCGTACGAGCTGGGCCTGATGACCTCCGGCCGGGCGATCTCCCACTCCGAGGAGTCCCCGCGCCCGCACGCCCGCTACCTGCACGGCGCCCAGCTCTGGGTCGCCCTCCCGGACGCCCACCGGAACACCGCCCCCTCCTTCGAGCACCACCCCGACCTGCCGACGGTCATCGCCCCCGGCCTGCGCGCCACCGTCATCCTCGGCACCCTGGACACCGCCACCTCGCCCGGCACCACCCACAGCCCGCTGGTCGGCGCCGACCTCGCCCTGACCGAGGGCACGGACCTCAAGCTCCCGCTGGTCCCCGAGTTCGAGTACGCCGTCCTCGCCATGACCGGCCGGATCGAGGTCGACGGCGTCCCCGTCGAACCCGGCTCGATGCTCTACCTCGGCTGCGGCCGCCGCGAACTCCCGCTCCTCGCCCACTCCGACGGCTCGGTGCTGCTCCTCGGCGGCGAACCCTTCGAGGAGAAGATCGTCATGTGGTGGAACTTCATCGGCCGGTCCGGTGAGGAGATCACGCAGGCACGAAACGACTGGGAAATGGGTTCCCGGTTCGGTGAGGTGCACGGCTACGACGGCGCCCGACTGCCCGCTCCGGAGCTGCCTGACATCCCACTGAAATCGCGCGGTCGGGTGCGTTGACCTGGGGAGACGTTTGACCGGACGGGCTGCTCCCCGGCCGGCGGCCGCCCGTGCCGCGACCGCCGATCCGCTGCCGGTCCCGAGGGGTCGGAGGGGCCGGCGGGGCAGGGGGCAGGGGGTGCTCACGGCCGGGACCGGGCGAGCCAGTCGGCGAAGCGGGCCCCGGCGATGTGCGCGCCGGGGCCGGGCAGCAGCGTGGTCTCCCGCAGCTCGCTGCCGAAGTACTTGGCGTGCGGGTCGGTCACCACGGTGCGCGGGTCGCCGTCGGCGGCCAGGGTCTCGCGGACGAGTTCGTCCAGCCGGAAGGTGTCGGGACCGGCCACCTCGACCACGCCGTTGACGGGGGAGCCGACGGCCGTACGGCCCACGGCAGCGGCCACGTCGTCCGAGAGGACAGGACGGATCCCGACCGGGGCGAGGCGCACGGTGTCACCGTCGGTGGCCTCGGCGGCGATGCCCCGCACGAACTCGAAGAACTGGGTGGCGTGCACGATGGAGTAGGGCAGCCCGGACGCCTCGATCAGCTCCTCCTGCGCCTGCTTGGCCCGGAAGTAGCCGCTCGCCTGGAGGCGGTCGGTGCCGACCACCGACAGGGCGACGTGGTGGGCGACACCGGCCTCGGCCCCGGCCTTGAGGAGGTTGGCCGTCGAGGTGCGGAAGAACTCCAGCACGGCGTCGTCCGCGAACGAGGGGGAGTTGGACACGTCGACGACGACCCGGGCGTCGGCGAGCACCTCGGCGAGCCCCGCACCGGTCAGCGTGTCGACGCCCGTGCTCGGCGCGGCCGCCACCGCCTCGTGGCCCTGTTCGCCGAGGCCGGCGACCAGCTTCGATCCGATCAGTCCGGTGCCGCCGATGACTACGACCTTCATGGGGAGATCCTCTCGGGATGTTCGGGTTCCGGGTCCTCACCAGGTAAAGACCGGGCTGCCGCGATGGTTGTGACGGCAGGCCGGAAGATTCCCGAACTCCGTCCGTCCTCGCCCGGACGGCCTACGGGGACGACCGGCGGCACCCGGTGCTGTCACACCCGCGACGCTCCCCATGTGTCACACATCCACACGGTGCCCGGTCAACTCTGCCGAAGGGCGGGGGAGCGGTACCCCGCCCGGTACCGGGCGACGGACGGACGGAAGGTGCACGACAGTGTCGGACCACCACGCAGGACACCCGCACCCGGCCGGCGACCCGGCGTCGTCGCCGAGCTGGACGACCGCGGCCCGGATGCTGCAGGACGCCGGGCCGCTGACCATCCCCGAGGGCGCCTCCGCGATGACCGTGCGGATCGAGTGGGAGCCGGGCGACCCGGGCACCCCGCCGCACCGCCACTCCGGGCCCGCCTTCGGGTACGTGGTCGAGGGCGCGGTCCGCTTCGAGCTGGAGGGCGAGCCCGAGCGGGTGGTGGAGGCCGGCGGCACCTTCTGGGAGCCGGGCGGCGACGCCATCCACTACCAGGACGGCAACGCGCTCGCCGACGCGCGGACCCGGTTCGTGGTGACCATGCTCTGCGCCCCCGGCAAGCCCATGCTCGAACTTGTCTCCGAGGAGGAGCTCGAACAACGCGCCCACCTCAGCGCCCCGCGCCCCGCCGGGTGAGGACGCCAACGCCGGTGACGGAACATCATCGAGCCTCTCCCACAAGGGAACTGGCGCACTGTTTGTTCGTCCACGCGAGCTGATGCATGATGAGGGCAGCCTGAGCCGATCGGGTCGATCCTTGAACTGCATGGTGGTGGTGGATGGCGGGCGGCGCCCCTCGGCGCGGGTCGCGCGGCCCGCGCGGGCTACCCGCGCTGCGCGGCCGGCGGGGCGAATGCGGAGCGCTGGACCGGGTGATCGCCGGCGCCCGGACGGCCGGGGCCAGGTGCTGGTGCTGCGCGGCGAGCCCGCCGCCCCGGACCCGCTTGGTGTGGTCGTACAGCGCGTACATCTTCGCCCAGTACGCGCTGTCGCCGCGCAGCGCGCCGAGCCGGGCCATCGGGGGCATCGCCATGTGCAGGGCGTCCACCCACCACCAGTCGTCGTCCTTCTCGGGCCGGTCGGTGTGGACCATCCGGTGCAGGGACGCCTCGATGGCCGCGATCCGCTCCTCCCCGCCGCGCACCGCGTGGATGTCCAGGTACACCTGGCCGGCGTTGTGGCTGTCGGCGTGCCGGGTGGCCACCCCGCCGGCGAGGCCGTAGTCGTGCTTCTCCGCCCAGGACTCGGCGTAGGCGAGGTAGCGCGGCTCGCCGGTCAGTCGGTAGGCGGCCATGGTGCCGCCGAAGTAGGTGGCCCTGGCCCAGAGTCGGGCCCCGGCACCCCCAGCCCGGGGGCCCGGCACCCCCCGCCCGCACCGACGGCAGCCGTCACAATCACACGCCCTGGCCTGTCAGTTGAGTATGAAACCGAAACCCACCACACGACGGACCGTACGCCCGGCCGCCGCGGCCCTCACCGCTGCCCTCGCGCTCATCGCCCTCGGCGCCCCGCCGGCCAGCTCGGCCGTCCCTCCCGACAAGGTGACCTGGGTCATCCACAAACTCGACGACGACCCCGCCCACCCCGGCGGATCCGCCGGCCGGGACCAGTACTTCTCCGTGGTCACCCAGATCCGCAACTGGATGGCCGGCCCGACGGTCCGCGGCGACGTCCGCCTCAGCCAGGCGGACACCGACGGCATCATCGGGATCGACCTCCGCGACCACACGGGCGCCCGGCTCGTCACCCTGTTCCTCAACCCCCACAGCGGGTACCTCAGCGGCTTCCACGCCCGCAACGAGGTCGTCTTCTACTTCAGCGACGCCAACCCCGCCATGGTCGAGGAGATGAAGAGGTACGCCAAGAACATCGGCGCGCGCACCTACCAGACACACCTGTCCGGATCCTTCGACGCCTGGTACACCGCGGCCACCAGCGGCGGCCTGGCCACCCCCACCGCCATCGGCACCCGGTCCTTCCACGACGCGGCCTCCTCGCTGGGCGGCTCGCCCGAGCCGGAGTACATCGACCGCTTCCTCCCGCAGACCGCCCAGTACCTGCTCACCCTCAGCCCGGCCTACGCGCAGGCCTCCCACTACACCGTCTTCCGCGACCGGATGGGCGACGCCCTCGCCAACAACACCTCCTCGGCGGTCGTCATGGACGACCGCACCAGGGAGCTGCGCGCCAACTGGGAGAAGATCAGCAACGACACCCTGCCCAACATCCCCTTCCTGGCGAACGACCGCACGGCGGGCGGCGACGCCCTGCCCTTCCCCGTCACCCTGGGGCCCGTGAACGGCACGCTGCGCACCGTCTCCGACGTGGCTTCCGCGCTGCGCATCCTCACGAACACCCAGGGACGGGGGTAGCGGCCGCCGCCGCGTGCCCGCGGCACAACGGAGCCCGGCACAACGGAGCCCGGCCGGAGGCGAGTTCGCCTCCGGCCGGGCTCCGTCTCCGGCGCCTCAGCGAGCCCCCTTGAGGTACACCGTCATCTGGACCTCCCGGTGGAGGTCGCCCAGGGTGTTCAGCGTCCCGTTGACCGGGCCGATGTCGATGCTCTCCGGGAGCCTGGTGGAAGCCTCCGCGTTCCGGTGGTTGCGCCACCAGACCGCGTACCGGTCGGCCCAGTTGACCCATCGCTCCCAGGCCCGGCGGATCTCGAAGGCCCTCTGGTCGTAGACCGGGACCCTCGTCTGGTACGTCGTGCGCCCCATGGTCTCGGTGACGTCGTTACGGAAGCTGGTCCACCGCACGCCCAGCTCGTAGGCGGCGGACAGGGTGCGCATGGACTCCGCGATGTTCGGGATGTCGGCGTTCCGCACCGGCCCGGGCGGGAACCGCCAGAGCTGCCAGCTGGCGCTGCTGAAGTCCGCGGCGTTGTAGTTCCGTTGCAGCCCGACACCCGCCTCGGCGATCCGCTGCTCCCATTCGTTCCACGCGCCGGTCATGGGCAGCTCGACGGCATGGCCGTGCTGCGACACGGCCAGGTTCCGGATCTCCTGGATGGCGCTGGGGGCCGCGTCCCTGAAGTAGTAGTAATAGTTGTGGGCGCTGCCGAAACCCACGATGTAGAGCGAGTGCGGATTGATGAGCAGCGTGCCCCGGTGCTCGTTCCGGTCGCCCTCCAGTTCGAGGACGATGAGCCCGCCCGCGTGCTCCTGGATCTCCCGGATGTCCCCGTCGAACGGGTGCCCCGCCGCCTGGCGGATCAGGGTGACGATCTGCGTGTACTCCCTGCGGCCGGAGATGTCCGACGAGGAGTCCACGATGATCTTGGTGTGCAGGTACCGCCAGTAGCCGGGCCCGATGTCCGCACGGGCGGGCTGCGCCCCGACCGCGGTGGCGGCGACGGTGAGAACGGCGATCACGAACACCAGCAAAGGGTTCACGACCCCGCTCCAGCGGGTTCTTGTCAGCACGACGTCCAGACCTCCGGTGCCCTCGGTGATGGGACAACGTGGCACACTCGCCACGTTCCACCGGACTGACCGGACACGGCCGTGATGTGTGACAGCCAGTCAGGGAGCATGTGGCAGAGGGCCTTTGCGGCAGCGACCGGCCCTGCGGACGATCCTGGCGGCCAACCCGAGCACCTGAGACGGCCGTCCGCGCAGCCGCCGCGCGTACAGGACGGTGCCGGCGCCGGTGTGACCAGCCTGTTTGCGCGGGGCGACGGTTGGGCGTAGTGTTCTCTAGCTGCTCGGCAGGGAGCACCGGACACGCGTCGGCGCGGACGGTCCCGGAGCAGCCAATCCCTTGAAACACCACTTCCCGTCCTGGGCTGTGTCGCGTTCGCTTTTCGCGTCGCGGCCCGAGGTGAATTCGGCGTGCGCGTTTATGGGGATTGCGGCCGGATTCGCTTTTCGGAGCGGGGGTCGGCTACAGTTTGAAACGTCGGACGGGGCGCCAAGCCGCAGAAGACGCCAGCGAATCGGTGGATGAAACTCCGGAAAACGGAGCGGAAAACATCTGATAAGCTGGAAACACGAAAGAACGAAGCGCCCGGAGGGCCCGCTGGAAGGCGGTCCGAAGG
>NZ_JBEZXE010000088.1:0-15777 GCF_040637885.1 Kitasatospora sp. NPDC028055
GGTGGATGCCGTGGTGTTGCCAGGTGCGGGCGAGGCTGACCATGAGGGCGAAGAGGGCGGGTTGGATGACGTCGACGCGGTTGAGGTCGGGGGCGCCGGGTTCGGATCGGAGGACGTCGAGGAGGGACCAGCCGGTGTGGGGTCGGAGGGCTTGGTCGCAGGCGTGGAGGTGTTCGGCGAACACGGGTGAGGTGTCGAGGAGTTGGAGGCCCATGCCGGGCCATTGGGATCCTTGGCCGGGAAAGACGAAGACGGTTTTGCCGGGTGTGCTGGTGCCTTGGACGAGGTGGGGGTGGGGTTGGTCGGCGGCCAAGGCCGTGAGCGCGTCGAGGAGTTCGTCACGTGTGGTGCCGTAGGCGGCGGCGCGGTGGGTGAAGGGGGTGCGGGTGTCGAGGGTGTGGGCGATGTCGTGGGGGGTGAGGTGGGGGTGGTGGTGGAGGTGTTGGGTGAGGCGGCGGGCGTGGTCGCGTAGTGCGGTGGGTGTTTTGGCGGACAGCCGCCAGGTGACGGGGGTGTCCGCGGGTTCCGGTGTGGGGGCCGGTTCCGGTGTGGTGGGGGCTTGTTCGAGGATGACGTGGGCGTTGGTGCCGCTGATGCCGAAGGAGGAGACGGCGGCGCGGCGCGGTCGGCCGGTGCGCGGCCAGTCGCGGCTTTCGGTGAGGAGTTCGACGTTGCCGGCGTCCCAGTCGATGTGGGGGGAGGGTGCGTCGACGTGCAGGGTGCGGGGCATGACGCCGTGTCGCATGGCCTGGACCATTTTGATGATGCCGGCGACGCCGGCGGCGGCCTGGGTGTGGCCGATGTTGGACTTGATGGAGCCGAGCCAGAGCGGGTGTTCGCGGTCCTGGCCGTAGGTGGCGAGCAGGGCCTGGGCCTCGATGGGGTCGCCGAGTTTGGTTCCGGTGCCGTGGGCTTCCACGACGTCGACGTCGGCGGTGGTGAGTCCGGCGTTGGCCAGGGCCTGGCGGATCACCCGCTGCTGCGCGGGGCCGTTGGGCGCCGACAGCTGACTGCTGGTCCCGTCCTGGTTGACGGCGCTGCCGCGCAGCACCGCGAGGACCTGGTGGCCGTTGCGCCGGGCGTCGGAGAGCCGTTCGACCAGCAGCAGGCCGACGCCCTCGCTCCACACCACGCCGTCGGCGGCGGCCGCGAAGGACTTGGAGCGCCCGTCGGGAGCCAGGCCGCGCTGCCGGCTGAAGCCGGTGAACGCGACCGGGGTGGCCATCACCGTGACCCCGCCGGCGAGGGCGAGGTCGCACTCGCCGTTGCGCAGCGACTGCGCGGCCAGGTGCAGGGCGACCAGCGACGAGGAGCACGCCGTGTCCAGCGTGACGGCGGGGCCCTCCAGGCCGAAGGTGTAGGACAGCCGCCCGGAGGCGACGCTGCCCGCGCTGCCCGTGACCACCTGACCCTCCAGTCCCTCCGGCATCCGTCGCAGGCGCGACGCGTAGTCGCCGTACATGACGCCGGTGAAGACGCCGGTGCGGCTGCCGCGCAGGGCCTCGGGGTCGAGGCCGCCGTGCTCGAAGGCCTCCCAGCCGGTCTCCAGCAGCAGCCGCTGCTGCGGGTCCATCGCCAGCGCCTCGCGCGGGCTGATGCCGAAGAACGCGGGGTCGAAGTCGGCGGCGTCGTCCAGGAATCCGCCTTCCCGCACGTACGACTTGCCGGGTGCGTCGGGGTCCGGGTCGTACAGGCCGTCGACGTCCCAGCCGCGGTCGCGCGGGAAGGGGCCGATGGCGTCGCCGCCGGAGGCGATGAGGCGCCACAGGTCCTCGGGCGAGCGCACGCCGCCGGGGTAGCGGCAGGCCATCCCGACGATCGCGATCGGTTCGGCTGCGGCCTCGGTGTGCTGCTGGAGCTGCCGTCGAAGGCGCTTGTTCTCCAGCAGTGACGTGCGCAGCGCTTCGACGACCTTCTCGGTAGGCATGTTCATCGTCGGCTCCGTCGGTTCTGGGGTGGTCACGAGTCGGTGTCGGTGAGGGCGATGCGGATGAGGTCCTCGACGTCGGCGTCGAGGAGGTCCTGTTCCTCGTCGTCCTCCTGCGCGGTCCGTCCGGGGCCGTCGGCGCCGTCGGCCAGGCCGAGGACGGCGTCCAGCAGCCCCGCTCGGCGCAGGCGCTCCGGCGTGACCGACGCGATGAGCTTGCGGAGTGCCGCGTCGGTCGTCTCGGTCACGTCGGTCGCGTTGGCCGGGCCGGCGGGGACCAGCAGTTCACGCAGACGGGCGGCGAGCTGGCGCGGCGTCGGGTAGTCGAACAGGGTGGTGGCCGGCAGCCGCCGGCCGACGGCGTCGCTCAGCCGGTTGCGGAGCTCGATGGCGGTGAGGGAGTCGAAGCCGAGTTCCAGGAAGCCGCGGTTGAGCTCCACGGCGGCGACTCCGGTGTGCCCCAGGGTGACCGAGATCTCCTGGCGGAGGAACTCCAGCAGCAGGTCGGTCTGTTCGGTCTCGGCGCGGCCCGCCAGGCGCTGGGCGAGCGACGGTCCGGCCTCGGCGTCGCGGCGGGCGCGCGGGGGGCCGGCCAGCGTGCGCAGGATCGGGGGCAGGGTGCCGGCCTCGGCCTGGGCGCGCAGGGTCGGCGGGTCGATCCGGAGCAGGAGGGTTGTGGCACGGCCGTCGTGCAGGGCGGAGTCGAACAGGGCAAGGCCCTGTGCGGCGTCGAGGGGCAGCATGCCGCCACGGCCGATGCGGGCCCGGTCGGCTGTGCCGAGGCCGCCGGCCATCGTCCCGTCGGTCGCCCACATCCCCCAGGCGAGGGAGGAGGTGGGGAGGCCGCGGGAATGCCGCTGTTCGGCCAGCGCGTCCAGGAAGGCGTTGGCCGCCGCGTAGTTGCCCTGGCCGGCGCCGCCGAGCACTCCGGAGGCGGAGGAGAACAGCACGAAGTGCGTGAGGTCCAGGCCCTCGGTGAGCTGGTGGAGGTGCCAGGCCGCGTCGGCCTTGGGCCGGAGGACGGTGGCGATCCGGTCGGCGGTGAGGCCGGGGAGCGTCGAGTCGTCCAGGACGCCCGCGGCGTGGATCACCGCGGTGAGCGGGTTCGTGACGGGCACTGCGGCGAGCAGGTCCGCCAGCGCGTCCCGGTCGCCGACGTCGCACGCCGCCACGGTGGCCTGGGCGCCGAGCCCGGTCAGTTCGGCGAGCAGTTCCTCCGCTCCCGCCGCGGCGCGGCCGCTGCGACTGGTGAGCAGCAGGTGCCGGACGCCGTGGGCGGTGACCAGGTGCCGGGCGATCAGCGCGCCGAGTGCCCCGGTGCCGCCGGTGACGAGGACCGTACCGTCGGGGGCGAACGGCGTGGTGCCGTCGCCCACCGCGCCGGACCGGTCGGTACGGTGGGCGGCCCCGGCGTCCTCGGTGCCGGCCCGGGTCAGGCGGGCGGCGTAGGCCGTCCCGTCCCGCAGCGCGAGCCACGGTTCGCCGGTGAGCAGCGCGGCGCGCACGGCCCGGGCGGAGGCGTCGGTGCCGTCGGTGTCGACCAGGACGATCCGGTCGGGATTCTCACTCTGTGCGGCGCGGACCAGGCCGCCGACGGCCGCGCCCGCGAGGTCGGCGACGCGGTCGCCGGCGACGGCGGACACCGTCGAGCGGGTGAGGACGCCGAGCCGGGAGTCGGCGAACCGGTCCTCGGCGAGGAAGGCCTGGAGGACGCCGAGCACGTGTCCGGTCGCCCGGCGCGCGGCCTCGGCCGCGTCGGTGCCTGCCGGGTCGGTGCCCGCCGGGTCCGGGCCTTCGGCGGGGACCCGGGTGCAGTCGAGGAGCAGCAGGGCCGGCGCGGCGGTGTCCGGGGCGGTCCCGTTCACCGGCCGGTCCACCACGGCCTCCAGCAGGGCGCCCACCGGGGCGACCGGGGCGCCCGCGTCGTCCGACGGCGCGGGCAGTGCGACCTCGGTCCATGCGAGGCCGAACCGCGACCTGGACCCCTCGCTCCCCGCCGCGCCGAACTGTCCGGGCGCCAGGTTCCGGACCGACAGCGACTCGATCGAGGCGACCTCGGCGCCCCGGTCGTCGGTCAGCCGCAGCGCGAACCCGGTGCCCGCCCGGGTCAGCCGTACCCGGAGGGTGCTCGTGGCGTCCCCGGACACGCTGACGCCGGCCCAGGAGAACGGCACCGGCACGCCCTCGGCGCGGTCCACGTCGGTGTGGACGTACGCGAGCGTGTGCAGGGCCGCGTCCAGCAGCGCGGGGTGGATCCGGAAGCCGGACGAGGGTGACCCGGTCAGCCGGACCTCGGCCAGTACCTCGTCGCCGTGGCGCCACACCGTGCGCAGGCCGCGGAAGGCGGGACCGTAACCGAGGCCCAGGCCCGCCAGCAGTTCGTAGATCTCGCCGACGTCGGCGGGTTGCGCGCCGGGCGGGGGCCAGGCACCGTCCGGGGTCGGGGCCGAGGGGGCGGCGGAGTCCGCGGGGACGGCCGGGACGGGGGCGAGGATGCCCTGACCGTGGCGCGTCCATCCCTCCTCGGCCGAACCTGTCGGCCGGGAGCGGATGACGACGCTCCGTCGGCCGTCGGCGTCGGGCGCACCGGTGACCACCTGGAGGTGGACGGCCCCGGTCTCGGGCAGGACCAGCGGGGCGGACAGGTCGAGCTCGTCGACCCGGCCGCAACCGGCCCGCCCGCCCGCGTACAGGGCCGGTTCGACCAGCGCGGTGGCGGGGACGACCAGGCTGCCGTGGACGGTGTGGTCGGCCAGCCAGGGCTGGGCCTGTGCCGAGATCCGCCCGGTGAACAGGAAGCCTCCGTCGGGCAGTTCGGTCCCGGCACCGAGGAAGGGGTGGGTCGTCCGGTCCAGGCCGAGTCCCGCCGGGTCGCCGGAGTCGGCGGGCCGGCTGAGCCAGAACCGCTCGCGTTGGAACGGGTAGGTGGGCAGGCCGTCGGCCGGCCGGGCACCGGGCAGCAGGGCCGCCAGGTCCACCGGCACGCCGTGCAGCCGTGCCTGGGCCAGCGCGGTGGCCACCGACTCCGGTTCGGGCCGGTCCTTGCGCAGCAGTGCGCCGACCAGCGGCCGGGGGTCCAGCTCGGGCAGGCAGTCCGGGGTGATCGAGGCCAGCGCGTCCGAGCCCAGTTCCAGGTAGGCGCGCACCCCGGCGGCGTGCAGGGTCGCGATGCCGTCCGAGAACAGCACCGGCCGCAGCACCTGGTCGACCCAGTAGTCGGGCGACGTCATGGTGCCGGGCTCCACCACGGCGCCGGTGACGGTCGACACCACGGGGACGGTCGGCTCGGCGTAGCGCAGCCGCTCGGCGGTCTCCCGGAGGGCGGCCGTCATCGGCTCCATCAGCGGCGAGTGGAAGGCGTGGCTGACCAGCAGCCGCTTGGTCCGGCTGCCACGCCGGACCCACTCGTCGACGACCGCCATGACGGCGACCTCGTCGCCCGACACCACCGTGCCGGCCGGGCCGTTGACGGCGGCGATGCCGACCGCGTCCTCCCGGCCGGCCAGCGAGGCGCGCACCTCGTCGGCGCCTGCGCCGATTGCCACCATGGCGCCGCGGCCGGCGACCTCGTGCATCAGCCGGCCGCGCACGGCGACCAGGGTGCAGGCGTCGGCCAAGGACAGGACGCCCGCGACGTGCGCGGCGGCGAACTCGCCGACCGAGTGCCCCATCAGGTAGTCGGGGGCGACGCCCCAGCTCCGCAGCAGCCGGTAGAGGGCGACCTCCAGGGCGAACAGCGAGGGCTGGGTGTAGCGGGTCTCGTGCAGCAGATCCTCCTCGGCGCTCCCGGCGGGCGCGAACATCAGCTCCCGCAACGGGCGGTCGAGCAGTCCGTCGAAGTGCGCGCACACCTCGTCCAGCGCGCGCCGGAACTCCGGGTGGGCCGCGTACAGGCCGCTGCCCATCCGGGCCCGCTGGGAGCCCTGGCCGGAGAACAGGAACGCGGTCGCGCCGCGCTCCCCCGCACCGCCCCGGACGACGTGCGGCGCGGTGCCGCCCGCGGCGAGGGCGTCCAGCCCGGAGAGCAGGTCCTCGCGGGTCCGGCCGACCACTGCGGCCGCCCGTTCGAACACCGACCGGGAGCCGAGCGCGCGGGCGAGGTCGGCGGGACCGTGCTCGGGGTGCTCCCGAACGAAGTCGCGTACCCGGGCGGCGTGTTCGGCGAGGGCCGGGTCCGTCCTGGCCGACAGCAGCCAGGGCACCACCGGGGCGGGAACGGCGGGCTCGACGGCAGCGGTCGAAGCCGCCGAAGCCGCCGAGGCCGTCGAAGCGGGCGAAGCGGGCGGACTGGCGGGAGCGGTGGCCGTCCCGGGCAGGTCCTCGGCGGCGGGCGCCTCCAGGACGACGTGCGCGTTGGTGCCGCTGATGCCGAAGGCGGACACCCCCGCGCGGCGCGGGCGGCCGTGGTCCGGCCAGGCCCGTTCCTCCCGCAGGACGGCGACACCACCCGACGCCCAGTCCACGTGCGGCGACGGTGTGTCGGCGTGCAGGCTGCGCGGCAGTCGGCCGTGCTGGATCGCCTGCACCGTCTTGATGACGCCGGCGACCCCGGCGGCCGCCTGGGCGTGCCCGATGTTGGACTTGACCGAGCCGATCCAGAGCGGCCTGTCGGCCGCCCGGTCCTGCCCGTAGACCGCCATCAGCGCCTGGGCCTCGATCGGGTCGCCCAGCGGCGTCCCGGTGCCGTGCGCCTCGACCGCGTCCACGTCGGCGGGTGCGAGGCCCGCGTCGGCCAGGGCCTGGCGGATGACCCGCTGCTGGGACGGGCCGTTGGGCGCGGTGAGCCCGTTGGAGGCGCCGTCCTGGTTGACCGCCGTCCCCCGGACCACGGCGAGCACCTGGTGCCCGTTGCGGCGGGCGTCCGACAGCCGCTCGACCAGCAGCAGTCCCACGCCCTCCGCCCAGGCGACCCCGTCGGCGCCGGCGCCGAACGGCTTGCACCGGCCGTCCGGGGCGAGCCCGCGCTGCCGGCTGAACTCGACGAAGGGGGCCGGGGTCGCCATCACGGTCACGCCGCCGGCGAGCGCCAGGTCGCACTCGCCGTCGCGCAGGGCGCGGACGGCGAGGTGCAGGCTCACCAGGGAGGACGAGCAGGCGGTGTCCACGGTGATCGCCGGGCCCTCGAAGCCGAAGGTGTAGGAGACGCGGCCCGACGCGATGCTGCCCGCGCTGCCCGTGCCGAGGTATCCCTCGTACTCGTCGACCCGGCTGTTCACCAGGCGCGCGCCGTAGTCGCTGTACATGACGCCGGTGAAGACCCCGGTCCGGCTGCCGCGGAGGTCCGCCGGGTCGATGCCGGCACGTTCCAGCACCTCCCAGCCGGTCTCGAGCAGCAGCCGCTGCTGCGGGTCGGCGGCCATCGCGTCGCGCGGGCTCATCCCGAAGAAGTGCGGGTCAAACCGGTCCGCGTCGTGCAGGAAGCCGCCCTCGCGGGTGTAGGACTTGCCGTGCCGTTCGGGCGCCGGGTCGTAGAGCTCCTCGACGTTCCAGTCGCGGTCGGCGGGGAACGGGCCGATCGCGTCGACCCCGTCGCGGACCAGCCGCCACAGGTCCTCCGGGGACCGGACCTCACCGGGGAACCGGCAGGCCATCCCGATGATCACGATCGGGTCGTCCGCCGCCGCCGCCGCCGGCCGGATCGGCTCCGCGGGCTTCGCCCGCTCGGGCGCCGTCCGGTCCCGGTCGGGCAGTTCGGCCCCGAGATGGGCGGCCAGCGCGGTCGGGTTGGGGTAGTCGAAGACGAGCGTCGCGGGCAGCCGCAGGCCCGTCGCGGCGGAGAGCCGGTTGCGCAGGTCGATGCCGGTCAGCGAGTCGAAGCCCAGCTCGTTGAACTCGCGGTCGGCGGGGACGCGGTCGGTGCCCTCGTGCCCGAGGACCGCCGCGACCTGGTCGCGCACCGCCGCCAGCAGCACCTGGTGCCGCCGCGGCCCGTCGAGGCCCTGGAGCCGCCGCAGCAGCGGGGTCCGCTCGGTCCGGCGGTGCGCGGGCGAGCCCGCCAGCGTCGACAGCACCGGCGGGACCGCCGCCGGGTCCGCCGCGCGCAGGGCGGCGCGGTCGAGGCGCAGCGCGAGCGGCACCGGGTGGTCCGCGGCGAGGGCGGCGTCGAACAGGCCGAGGCCGGCCTCGGCGGACAGCGGGACCAGCGCGGCCTGGCGGACCCGCCGTTCGTCGGCCGCCATCCCGCCGGCCAGCGTCCACGGGCCCCAGACCAGGCTGGTGGCCGGGAGCCCCAGGGCGCGGCGACGGTGTGCGAGGGCGTCGAGGTAGGCGTTGGCGGCCGCGTAGTTGGCCTGTCCGGGCGTGCCGAGCGTGCCCGCGACGGAGGAGAACAGGACGAAGGCCGCGAGCCCCGAGTCGGCGGTCAGCTCGTGCAGGTGCCGGGCGGCGTCGGCCTTCGGCCGGAACACCGTGTCGATCCGGTCGGGGTCCAGGTTGTCCAGCGCGGCGTCGTCCAGGACCCCGGCGGTGTGCACGACGGCCGTGAGCGGGTGCTCCTCGGAGATGCCCGCGAGCAGCGCGGCGAGCGCCTCGCGGTCGGCGGCGTCGCAGGCGGCGACGGTCACCTCGGCGCCGTACCCGGCCAGTTCGGACCGCAGTTCCGTCGCGCCCGGCGCGTCGGCGCCCCGGCGGCCGGTCAGCAGCAGGTGCCGGACGCCGTGCCGGGTGACGAGGTGGCGGGCGACGAGCGCGCCCAGGGCGCCCGTGCCGCCGGTGACCAGGACCGTTCCGTCCGGGTCGAGCGGGGAGCCGGCGGGGGCGGTCAGCGGGGCGGGGGCCACCCGCGGAGCCAGGAAGCCGCCCCGGCGCAGGGCCAGTTGGGGTTCGTCCAGGGCGAGGGCATCGGCGAGGGTCCGGGCGAGGCGGTCGTCGGCGGCGGCCTCGGAGCCGTCGTCGGGACCGCCGTCGGGACCGTCGTCGGGACCGCCTTCGAGGTCGAGCAGGACGAACCGCCCGGGGTGCTCGGCCTGCGCGCTGCGGACCAGGCCCCAGACGGCGGCGCCCGCCAGGTCGATGCCGGCCGGGTCGGTGCCCGCCGGGTCGGCGGCCTCGGGACCGGGGCCGGTGACGACGGCGCCCCGGGTCACGACCACCAGACGGGACCGCGCCGGGTGGTCCCCGACCGCCCACCGCTGGACCGTGTCGAGCACCCGGGCGACGGCCGCGCGAACCTCCTCGGGCCCGGCGTCGCCGGACGCCTCCACCCGCAGCAGGACCGCGTCGGGCGCGTCGGGTGCGTCGGCCGACTTCGGACGGGCCGCCACCGGGCTCCAGTCCAGCCGGTACGCCTCGTGCCGCCGCGCGCCGACCTCGCCGAGGGCCACCGCCCGGACCTGGAGGGCCTCCACCGCCGCCACCGGGGTCCCGTCGGCGTCGGTGACGGCCAGGGCCAGGGTGTCGGGCCCGGTTCGGGTCAGCCGGCTGCGGATCGTCGTGGCGCTCCAGGTGTACGGGTCGACACCGCGCCAGGAGAAGGGCAGCAGGACCTCCCCGCCGGTGTTCAGCGAGGGGTGGTCGGTCGCCAGCGCGTGCAGCGAGGCGTCGAGCACCGCCGGGTGCAGGCCGTCCGGGCCGCCGCCGGCCTCGGGGGCGTCGGCCTCCGTGTAGACGGCGGTGTCGTCCCGCCAGGCCGACCGCAGCCCCTGGAAGGCGGGTCCGTAGCCGACCCCGGCGTCGGCGAGCGTGTCGTACAGCCCGTCGAGGTCGATCGGCTCGGCGCCCGGCGGCGGCCAGGCAGTGGGGAAGTCCTCGAACGGCTCGGCGGGGCGGCCGCCCAGGGCCCCGGACGCGTGCCTGGTCCAGGGCCGTTCGCCTGCCTCGTCGCGGTGCCCGTGGGCGCGCGAGCTGACCGTGAGGGTGTGCAGGCCGCGCGCGTCCGGTGCGGACACCAGGACCTGGAGGTCCACGGCCCCGCTCTCGGGCAGCAGGAGCGCCGCCTCGACGGTGAGTTCGTCGATCCGGGCGTTCCCGGTGACCCTCGCCGCGTGTACCGCGAGGTCGAGGAAGACCGTGCCGGGCACGATCGCGGCGCCGTTCACGGTGTGCTCGGTGAGCCACGGGTGGGTGCTCCGCGACACCCGGCCGCTCAGCAGCCACCCGCCGCCGTCGGCCAGCGACGTCGCCGCCGCCAGCAGCCCGTGCGCGCCGGCCCCGGTGCCCGGGGCGGCGGGGGAGAGCTCGGCCGAGAGCCAGAACCGCCGCCCCTGGAACGGGTAGTTGGGCAGCTGCACCGGCTGCGGGGAGAACCGGGCGAAGAACGCCCGCCAGTCCACCGCGGCCCCGTGGAGCGCGGCCTCCGCCACGGCCGCGACCAGGGTCGACGGCTCCGGGCGGTCCCGGCGCAGCGCCGCGATGCGGTGGCTGCGGCGGTGGCCGGCGCCCGTGGGCCGGCCCGCGTCGACGCCCTCGTCCGTGGCCGCGGCGGTTTCGTCGGCGGTCTCGTCGGCGGTGCCTTCCGGTCCGTCCGGCACCAGCGCGGTCAGCGCCGCATCGGGGCCGACCTCGAAGAACACCGTGGTGCCCAGCTCGCGCAGCGCCTCCGTGCCGTCGTGGAACCGGACCGCCTCCCGCACCTGGCGCGTCCAGTAGGCCGGATCGGCCAGCTGCGCCCCGGTGGCGGGCCGCCCGGTGAGTCCGGAGACGACCGGCACCTGCGGCGGGTGGAACTCGAGGCGCCCGACGACCTCGGCGAACTCGTCCAGGATGCCGTCCATGTGCGGGGAGTGGAACGCGTGACTGACCCGCAGCGGGGTCGTCCTGCGGCCGCGCTCCGACCAGTGGGCCGCCACCCGGGCCACGGCCTCCGCGTCGCCGGAGACGACGGTCGACCGGGCGGTGTTGACGGCCGCGATCGAGACGGCCCCCGGGCCGGCGGCTTCCGCCAGCGACCGGGCGACCTCCTCCTCGCCCGCCCGGATCGCGACCATCGCGCCGCGCGCGGTCACCGACTGCATCAGCCGTGAGCGTTCGGCGACCAGCGTGCAGGCGTCGGCGAGGCCGAGGACCCCGGTCACGTGTGCGGCGGCGATCTCGCCGACCGAGTGCCCGAGCACGGCGTCGGGCCGCAGCCCCCACGACCCGAGCAGGCGGAACAGCGCCACCTCCAGGGCGAAGACGGCCGGCTGCCCGTATCCGGTCCGGTCGAGCAGCGCCGCCTCCGCCGTGCCCGCCTCGGCGAACATCACCGACCGCAGCGGCACGTCCAGAAGGGCGTCCAGGTGTGCGCAGACGCGGTCGAGTTCGGCGGCGAAGACCGGGAACTGCTGGTACAGCTCCCGGCCCATTCCGGGCCGCTGGGCGCCCTGGCCGGAGAACAGGAACGCCGTCCGGCCCGCCCCGGTCCGGCCCGACCCGGGGCGTACCCCGTCGGCCGTCCGGTCACCGTCGGCGACGGCCGCCAGGGCGGCGCGGAGCTCCTCGCGGGTGCGGCCGGTCACGGCGGCGCGGTGTTCGTGCAGCGGCCGGGCCGCCAGCGTGGCGCCGACGTCGGCGAGGGACAGGCCGTCGTGCCCGTCGAGGTGGGCGGCGAGCTGCCGTGCGTGTGCGGTCAGCGCGGCTTCGGTCCTGGCCGACAGCAGCCAGGGGACCACGGGGGGCTCCGCGACCTCGGCGACATCGGCGACATCGGCGACATCGGCGACCTTGGCGACCTCGGCGACCTTGGCGACCTCGGCGATGGCGTCGACGGGAGCGGGAGCGGGAGCGGGGTCCGGGACGGCCGCGGCCGCCGGGTCCCACTCCAGGATGACGTGCGCGTTGGTGCCGCTGATGCCGAACGCCGACACACCGGCGCGGCGCGGCCCCGAGGTGTCCGACCAGGGCCGGTCGGCGGTGAGGACCCGGACGCCGCCGGACTCCCAGTCGACGTGCGGCGTCGGCTCGTCCACGTTCAGGGTGCGGGGCAGGACGCCGTGCCGCATCGCCTGCACCGTCTTGATGATGCCGGCCATGCCGGCGGCGGCCTGGGTGTGGCCGATGTTGGACTTGACCGAGCCGATCCAGAGCGGCTGTCCGTCGGGCCGGTCCTGCCCGTAGGTGGCCAGCAGGGCCTGGGCCTCGATCGGGTCGCCGAGCGTGGTCCCGGTGCCGTGCGCCTCGACCGCGTCGATGTCCGCGGCGGTCAGTCCGGCGTTGGCGAGGGCCTGGCGGATCACCCGCTGCTGGGACGGTCCGTTGGGTGCGGTGAGGCCGTTGCTGGTGCCGTCCGAGTTGACGGCGCTGCCGCGCACCACCGCGAGCACCTGGTGCCCGTTGCGGCGGGCGTCCGACAGCCGCTCCAGCAGCAGTACGCCGACGCCCTCGCCCCAGGCGGTGCCGTCGGCGGCGGCGCCGAACGGCTTGCACCGGCCGTCGGGGGCCAGACCACGCTGCCGGCTGAACTCGACGAACAGCGTCGGCGTCGCCATGATCGCGGCGCCGCCCGCCAGCGCGAGTCCGCATTCGCCGTTGCGCAGCGACTGGGCGGCCAGGTGCAGGGCGACCAGCGACGAGGAGCAGGCCGTGTCGACGGTCATCGCCGGCCCTTCGAGGCCGAAGGTGTAGGCGATCCGGCCGGAGGCGACGCTCGTCGTCGAACCGGTGATCCGGTAGCCCTCGGCGTCGGTGCCGGTGGGACGGGCGCCGACCCCGTACTCCTGCGCGGCCGTCCCGATGAACACCCCGGTGGCGCTGCCGCGCAGCGACGCCGGGTTGATGGCGGCGTTCTCCAGGACCTCCCACGTGGACGTGAGCAGCAGCCGCTGCTGCGGGTCCATCGCCAGCGCCTCGCGGGGGCTCACTCCGAAGAACTCCGCGTCGAACTCGTCGGCGTCGTGCAGGAACCCGCCGTGCCGGGCGTAGGTCTTGCCCTGCCGGTCCGGGTCCGGGTCGTACAGCTCCTCGGCGTCCCAGCCGCGGTTGGTGGGGAACCCGCCGATCGCGTCGACGCCGTCGGCCACCAGCCGCCACAGGGCGTCCGGGGTCCGGACGCCGCCGGGGAAGCGGCACGCCATGCCGACGATCGCGATCCGGTCGTCCTCCGCTCCGCCCGCCGTCGCGGACGCGGCGCCCCCGTTCGCCGCCGCCGCGACCGGCGGCTCGGCGCCCAGCAGTTCGCTGTCCAGCCGGTCGGCGAGCGCGGCCACGGTCGGATGGTCGAAGACCAGCGTGGCCGGCAGCCGGAGCCCGGTCGCGGTGTTCATCCGGTTGCGGAACTCGACGGCGGTGAGTGAGTCGAAGCCCATGTCCTTGAAGCTTCGCGTCGCGTCCACACCGCCCGTTCCGCCCGGCCCGCCGTGCCCGAGCACCGCCGCGACCTGAGCGCCGATCAGGTCGGTGAGCGCCTCCAGCCGCTCGGCACCGCCCAGCGGGCGCAGCCGCCCGGCCAGGCCCCCGGCGGCGGCCGGCTCCGCGGCGGCCGCGGCGGCCCGACGCAGGGAGGGCCTGGCCAGGGTGCGCAGGATCGGCGCGACCGAGTCGTCCTCCGCGTCGATCGTGGTCGGCCGGATCCGGGCGAGCAGCAGCGGGGTGTGGTCCGGCACCGCGAGGGCCGCGTCGAACAGCGCCATCCCCTGCTCGGTGCCGATCGCCGCCGCGTTGCGGGTCAGCCGTGCGACGCCGGCGGTGTCCAGACCGGCTGTCATGGAGCTGGTCTCCGCCCACAGGCCCCACGCCAGCGAATCCGCGGGCAGCCCGCGGGAGCGGCGGTAGGCGGCCAGCGCGTCCACGAAGGTGTTGGCGGCCGCGTAGGTGGACTGCCCCGGGTTGCCGATGACGCCCGCGGCGGAGGAGAACAGCACGAACGACCGCAGGTCGAGGTGCTCGGTCAGCGTGTGCAGGTGCCAGGCCGCGTCCGCCTTCGGCCGCAGGACGGCGTCCGCCTGCTCGCCGGTGAGCGCGCCGAGCACGCCGTCCTCCAGGACCCCGGCGGTGTGCACGACGGCGGTGAGCGGATGTGCCTCGGGGACGTCCGCGAGCAGTTCCGCGAGCGCGGCGCGGTCGGCGGTGTCGCAGGCGGCGATGGTGACGTCGGCGCCGGCGGCCACCAGCTCGTCCCCCAACTCCGGTGCGCCCGGGGCCGCGAGGCCGCTGCGGCTGGTCAGCAGCAGGTGCCGGACCCCGTGTGCGGTCACCAGGTGC
The DNA here is from genome assembly GCF_040637885.1 of Kitasatospora sp. NPDC028055. Lineage (NCBI taxonomy): Bacteria > Bacillati > Actinomycetota > Actinomycetes > Kitasatosporales > Streptomycetaceae > Kitasatospora > Kitasatospora sp. NPDC028055. The sequence continues at coordinate 14,042 of NZ_JBEZXE010000088.1, forward strand.
CGGGCGAGGTGCGCGCCGATCGTGCCGGTGCCGCCGGTGATCAGGACGGTGCCGTCCGGGTCGAAGGCGAACCCGGGGGCCTCCTCCTCGGGCCGGACGGCGACCAGGCGCGGGCGCAGGCAGGCGCCGTCCCGCAGCGCGACCTGGATCTCGCCGGACGCGACCGCCGTGCGCAGCTCCGCCGGCGAGGTGCCCGTGCCGTCCAGGTCGATCAGCATGAACCGGCCCGGCTCCTCCCACCAGGCGGCGCGGAGCATTCCCCACACCGTCGAGCCCGGAAGGTCCTCGATCGGGTCGCCGGGGCGGACGGCCACCGCGCCGCGGGTCAGCACGACCAGGGTGGACCCGGCGAGCCGCTCCTCGGCGAGCCACGCCTGGACCAGGCCGAGGACGTGACGGGCGGTGTCGTGCGCGAGCGCGGCCGGATCGGCGCCGGTCGGCGGCGTGGGGCAGGGCAGCAGGACGACGTCCGGTGCGGGTGCGCCGGCGTCCATCGCCCCGACCAGGTCGTCCAGCGTCGCGTGCTCCGTGAGCCCGTCGAGCGGCACGTCCAGGACCCCGTCGAGCGGCACGTCCGGACCGGCCGCGCCGCGTCCGAGCACCGCCCAGTTCCCGGCCCCGGGGGCCGGGGCGGCGGCGTCGGCAGGCTCCGCGCGGACCCAGTCCATCCGGAAGATCGAGTTGTGCAGCGGGTGCGGGCCCGCGAGCCGTCCCGGGTCGAGCTCCCGCAGCCGCAGCGACGGGATCGTGATGAGCGGCCGCCCGGAACCGTCGGCGATGTCGAGCGCGGCCGTGGTGTCGTCGACCAGCGTCGTCCGCACCCGCAGCGAGGTCGCCCCGGTCGCGTGCAGGGTGACCCCGGACCAGGAGAACGGCAGCCGGACGGGGGTCGCGGCGCCGTCCGCGCCGGTGCCGAGCGCCACCGTGTGCAACGCGGCGTCGAGCAGCGCCGGGTGGACGGCGAAACCGGCCGGATCGGCGTCCTCGGACAGCCGGATGTCGGCGTAGAACACGTCGCCGTCCCGCCAGGCCGCCCGCAGGCCGCGGAAGGTCGGGCCGTACAGGTAGCCGAGGCCGGCGAGCCGCCCGTAGAAGTCGTCCAGCGGAACGGGCTCGGCCCCGGCCGGCGGCCACGCCTCGTCGACCACCGGTGGCTCGGACCGGACGCCCTCCGCGATGGTGCCGACGGCGTGGCGCGTCCACGGCTGGTCCGGGTCGCCGGCCGGACGGGAGTGGACGGTGACGGTGTGGCGGCCGTCCCCCTCGGGTGCGGTGGCGACATGGAGACGGACCGGGGAGCCGTCGGGCAGGGTGAGCGGGCTCTCGAGGGTGAGCTCCTCGACGTGGGCACGGCCGAGCGTCCCGGCGGCGTGCAGCGCCATGTCGAGGAACGCGGTGCCGGGGAGCAGGACGGTGTCCTGGACGGCGTGGTCGGCCAGCCAGGGCAGCGTCGTGGTGGAGACCTGGCCGGTGAGGATCAGCCCGCGGCCCTCGGGCTGTTCGAGGCTGCCGCTGACCAGCGGGTGGCCGGTTGTGGTCTGCCCGGACCCGACCGACGTGGTGTTCGGCATGACCCAGTAGGTGTGGTGTTGGAAGGGGTAGGTGGGGAGGGGGGTGTGGTGGGTGGGGGTGGTGGTGGGTGTGGGTGGGGTGGTGGGGGTGTTGTGGGTCCAGGTGTGGGCGAGGGCGTGGGTGAGTTGGGTGGTTTCGGGGGTGTTGCGGCGGAGGGTGCCGGT
>NZ_JBEZXE010000089.1:0-15430 GCF_040637885.1 Kitasatospora sp. NPDC028055
AAGCGCCACAGCACCCCGTTGAACTGCTCCCGGACCCGCCGCGGCAAGGGCCCGGTGGCCGCCACCGGCACATGCGGTTCGATCAAGGCCCACTCGGCATCCGTCACGTCAAAACGCGCCACGACCCCGAGTTCTACCAGAGACAACAGCCCGAAACTGAGTCACTGCGAGATCCGAACCTTAAACAGCTCCTAGGCCGAGGTCGGTTCTCGCGGAGGGTCTCCTGCCAGTGTGCGGCGTTCGCGTACAGGAGGACGGTGTTGAGGCCCGAGCTTAGGTGCCGGGCGATCGCCCGGCGTGAGTGACCCTGGGCGAGCATCTCGTGGACCAGAGCGTGTGCTGCCTTCTTTCGCTCGGACCGTCGGCCGACGGGCTCCGAGTCGTCCGGCGGCCGGTCGGAAGCCGGTGGGGTGTCCTGCGGCAGCACGCCGCTGGGTGTCGGGGTACGCAGGCAGTCGCGGTGAGCGGCGACGCAGGTCTCTACCGCCCGGCCGAGGCCCTGCCACAGATGGAACCGGTGAGCGACCTGCAGAGCGTGGCTGGGTCAGTGTCGGCGCCTCTCGCGCTCGTCAGCAAGGGCGTCGCCGAATGGGGTGAAGCCCATGCTCGCTCCGAACATGTCGTCACCGCTCCGGAAGGCGAGCAGGCGTGCCGATGGGGCGTCTCCTGCCTCGCCGAAGTGGAAAACAGCGAGCGGATCGGCCTGATCACCGGATCCGTAGCCGACGGTCTTGGCCGAACGCGGATCTTGGTCGCCAAAGATCGCGGAGGGACGACCATAGACCTGCAGGACATCGTCGAATGTGCGGTCGGTCTCCGCCCAGCCTTCGGCTGTCTCGACGAGGCTCGTGTAGTCGTGAGTCGGCAAGGCTCGATCGAGACGGAGCCAGCCACGCTTGTGAGCTGCGGCCCCGTACTCCGCGGCGACCACGTGGACCTCCGGCTGGGGAAAGCAGTAGCGCAGCAATGCCGCCATGTCCAGCCGCGCGTTGTCGTCCACGATCCACCGCGTGCCGTCGGGCCGGGGCTCGTCCTCGGCGAGGGCATCGAGGAGGAGCGGCAAGCACGCGAGCCCGCCGTGCGCGTCGGGGCACCGCACGGCGGCGTTGAACTCGTCGAGCACGCGCACGCGTTCCGCCTTGGTGAGCGGGGTCCGGCGGCGAACTGCGTGGGGGATGCTCCGAAGGGACGGCATGCGGACCACCTTGAGCCGTTGCCGTCCGGCTGTCCACCCCGTTCTTCAATCCGTGAAGGCCCGGGTCGGTTCAGCAGCGGTCGCCTGGGGCGGGCTCGGGACTCTCGCCGAGGTCCGCGAGGAGGCTCCGGATGCGGTCGGACCCTGTGGCTGTACAGAAGGACAGCGACTGGGGGCAGCGAGGCACCGATGGGGAGGGCGGCCTGCGCCGGCTGGAGGGCGCCCCCTCGCCCGCGATCCACCTGACCTTCAGCCAGTACCACCATGCGATCCTGGCCGACTCCAACCGCCAGGGGATGAAGCTGTATTCCGGCGACGGCGCGGTCGAGCAGCTCACCCCCGAGGCGCGACGGGGACGTAGCCGCAGGCCTCGACGAGGGTCGCGTACTTCTCGTTCGGGGTGAACATCCGACTCGGGTGCGCGGGGTCGCGCAGGCCGTCGTGCGGCCGGTTCCGCCAGTGCGCTCTACCGACCCGCAGAAGCTCGGACATCGGCTCTGAACTGCGCCGATTCATAGAGTACATGTCCGCGACGATGGCTCAACGCTCGTTGCTGTTCATCTCGTCTTGGCGATGTCCCATGGCCCCGCGCTTCCGGCCTCGCCGTGGACCTCGGCGACGGAACGGTGCGGCTTGATAGCACTCCCTGGTTCGTGCGTGGGGTCGCCAGCGGCGACGTCATCCGGGTGGAGGCCGATGAGGACGGCCTGCGCTGGCCTGCGCTGGGCGGGGGAGACCGTTGATGCCTCGGAGAACTGCACCATCCCGTCCGCGCTGGCCGGCGCGATCGGCCGGTCCTGGACGGCGCTCGATCCGGGTGAGGCCAGCACCGTGGAGGTCGCCCGGATGACTCGCCTCGACGAAGTCGTTCCGCTCTGACCAGTGCGGACGCGGCCGCGGTGCTGGTGGGGTGAGCGGCCCTACCAGGCGTCGTCGTGGCGTCAGTGGCTACCTGAGGCTCTCGGCGACGTGGACGAGTTCCTCGTCCGAGAGCTGTGGAGGGGCGCCGGTGGTGACGACGAAGGTGTAGGTCCCGTCCGACCACGTCAGCGAACGGGGATCGCCGGGGGAGGCCGGGTGCGTGATGGTCGCGGGGTGACCCTTGACTGTGGCGGCCCGGCCGTCCGGTGGAGTGCTGTTCCGGAGGATCTGGCTGATGATCAGGTGTCCGTGTACGTCAGGCTCCGTGCCCAGCGTGTAGCCGAAGGCCCACGCGGGGGTGTCAGTCGGAAGGGACGCCAGGCCGGGCAGGTGAACCATCTCGCCCGCGGGGTAGGGGTAGTAGTTCTCCGGCAGGAACGCGGGCCGGAGGAGGTTGCGCTCGTCGAAGTGGACGGCGGGCTTTCCGGTGGCGTCGTTCAGTGCCCGGGTCCCGAGCGGTTTGTCCAGGTGGGTAGTGAGCTGTCCGATGCCGCCAGGGTCGCAGAACCCCGGGGGGACCGTGTGCCGCAGGGAGATCTCGACCGTGCCGGCGGACTCGCGGGCCACGAGCTGGGGCTGCTTCTCGCAGCCCCAGCCGATGTTGAGTGTCAGGCTCTGGCCGTCCGAGCTGACCAGCAGCGGGTGGCCAGCCACCGGGCCTTCGTAGACCTTCGTCTCCGGGCCCTGGTTGATCCACGCGTTGATCGCGAGCCCGCCACCGAGAACGGCTACGGCAGCCACGGCGGTGAAGCGGTTCCGTCGCCCGCGCTTCGCGAGGCGGACCGGGTGCGGCAGGTGGTCGCCCGGTTCGCGACCACCGTGGACCAAGGCGACGTCGCCGGAACCCTCCGGATGCTCTGCACGGAGGAGGCCGGAGAGATGGCGGACGATGACCTGCCGTCCGGCGGAGGGAGTCCGTCGGCGGACGGGCCCGAGCCAGCGGCCTCCGGACCACCGGTCGAGATCTCCGAGGTCAGCGTCCACGGCGACGTCGCGAGTGCCCACGTCACCCGGCCCGGTGTGGATACGACGATCTACCTGCGCAAGGAGGCCGGTGTCTGGTCGCTCTGCGCGTCGGCCGCGGAACGGCTGCCTGCTGCAGCCTCGCCGAGTCGCTGAACCCGGCCGGGCGGAGCTGCCGTCCCCGTCTCTGCCACCGGTGATCAGTTTCGAGGGTCTGACCGCTAAGGTCGATCACCGTCGGCTGGAGTCAGCGGCGCTATGCGGCGCAGTTCGAGCAGTCGGGCGAGCCACTCCGTGCGGGTTCGGCGGGCTGTGGCCGAGATGTGTGCCTGCGGGTACAGGGCGTCGAAGCCGTGGAAGCCGCCCGCCCAGACGTGGAGTTCGGCCTGGCCGCCCGCCGCCCAGATGCGGGTGGCGTAGCCGGTGTCCTCATCGCGGAAGACCTCGGCGGAGCCGGTGTCGATGTAGGTGGTCGGCAGGCCCGAGAGGTCCTCGGCCAACGCCGGCGAGACGTATCGGCACACCTCGGCGTCGGTGAGGCCGCCGAGGACTGAGGCCCATCCGAACGCGTTCATCTCACCGGTCCAGACGCCGGGCACGCCGGAGTACTGGCGGCTGGAGGTGCTGGTGTTGCGGTGGTCGAGCATGGGGCAGATCAGCATCTGCGCGGCGATCGCCGGGTTGCCGAGGTCGCGGGCCAGCAGGGTGACGCCGGCGGCGAGGCCACCTCCCGCGCTGATGCCTGCGACGATGATCCGTGCGGGGTCTATGCCCAATTCGACGGCGTGTTCAGCGACCCAGAGCAATCCCTGGTAGCAGTCGTCGACCAGGACGGTGCCGGTGGCCTCCGGCGCGAGCCGGTAGTCAACGGAGACGACGACCGCGCCGAACCGGTCGAGCCACTCCAGCGGGATGTCGATCTGGGAGAAGCGGTCGCCCATGACCATCCCGCCGCCGTGGATCCAGTAGATGCAGGGTGCGGCGGTGGTGCGATCGGAGTTCGCGGAGTTCGCGGGGCTCGCGGGGCTGAGGACCGACAGAGGGATCGGGGCACCGTCTTCGGCGGGCACGGTGAGCTCGCGCCGGTCGACCTGTCGGTGTTCGAGGAGGGGCTCGATGGGGGGCGAGGGCAGTTGGCGCAGTTGCGCGAGGACTTCCGGGCTGAGCCGGGACATGAGGGGCATGCCGGCTAGGAGCTCGCGCAGTTCGGGGTCCAGGGCGGGTCGTGCCGTGGTCATGGTTGCTGCCTCTCGTGGGTGGTGCCGGACGGTCGGGCGATGAGGGTGGCGCCTCGGCGAGCGCCGCGGCGGCAGGCTGGGGGGATTGATCGGGGCGTTAGAGGGCGGCCTTGCCGCGGACCGGGACGTAGTCGGTGTACTCGGGCTCCTTGGCCAGCAGCGGGCCGATCTGCGCCACGATGGACCGGGCGGCCGCACCGGCGAAGACCCGGTGATGGTCGTCCTCGCTGGTCCAGCCCTCGGTCACGTGGACGATGTCGGGATTGGACGTGGAGCGGGAGACCAGGTAGACGACGCAGTGTTCGCTCGCGCCGGGACCGCCCTGGTTCAGGCCGGTCAGCAGCAGGTCGACAAGCCGGTCGCCCAGGCCGGGCCTGGCGGTCAGGGCGGCGCTGAAGCCATAGTTGGCGATCATGGTTGCTCTTTCGGTCCGTGGTGGAGTGCGGTGATTCCATTCAATCCACCTGACCTGCGGAAACGTTAGAACGATGCTCGCCCGCACTTGCATGATCCTCGCGAGTGCGGGAGCCATGGCCCGAGGCGGTGCTGCAATGGACGCATGCCCCTCGAAGAGCTCCGCATCCTGCTGGCCCGGCACGCCGGGCCCGACTGGACCACCGCCATCGACGGCGTCCTCGTCTCGAAGGTCGACCGCCCGGACCCCCCGGCCCCGTCCATGTCCGGCATGGTGCTGGCGGTCATCGCCCAGGGCGCCAAACGACTCGCTCTCGGCGACCGGGTCTACGAGTACGGTCCCGGGCAGTACCTGGTCGCATCCGTCGATCTGCCCGTCACCGGACATTTCACCCAGGCCGAGCCCGACCAGCCGGCGCTCGGCTTCGGGCTCACGCTGGAACCGTCCGCCGTCGCCGAGTTGCTCCTCCAGGCCGGCCCCGGAGACGCCCCCCGCGCCGGCCGGGGCACGCCCTCGGCAATCGCCGTCAGTGACGCCCCGCCTGCGCTGCTCGACGCGGTGGTCCGGCTGTTGCGGCTGCTCGACGAGCCCCGCGACCGGGTCGTACTGGCCCCGCTGGTCAAACGCGAGATCCTGTGGCGCCTGATCACCAGTGAGCAGGGGGCGACGGTCCGCCAGCTCGGCCTCGCCGACAGCAGCCTCAGTCATGTCTCCCGGGCCGTGCGCTGGATCCGCGAGAACTACGCGCAGCCCTTCCGAGTCGAGGACGTGGCCCGGATGTCCGGCATGAGCGCCTCCGCCTTCTACCGCAACTTCCAGGCCGTGACCGCGATGAGCCCCATCCAGTTCCAGAAGCAGATCCGGCTCCAGGAAGCCCGGCTACTGCTCGCCACCCACCCGGGCGACGTCACCGGAGTCGGCCATCGCGTCGGCTACGACAACCCCTCCCAGTTCAGCCGGGAGTACCGCCGCCAGTTCGGCGCGCCGCCCAGCCGGGACGCCGCCCGCCTGCGCGATGCCGTGCGCGCCCCCGCCGGTGTCCTGCCCTGAGCGGGGATGCAGCCGCGGAGGAGGATCATGCAAGGGTGCGCGAGGATAGTTCTGTTATTTCCGCAGGTCAGAGCGATTCAATGGGATTGCCAGTTCTTCCGCGGAGCAGGAAGGTGCCTGTGCTCCGCGGATCCCATCACATCGCCGAGGGGCACAAGCATGAGGACAGTCTTGATCACGGGTACGTCGTCCGGATACGGCCGGGCGACCGCCCTCCACTTCCACGCGCAGGGGTGGACCGTCATCGCCACGATGCGCACCCCCCGTGTGGGCGTCCTGCCCGAGTCGGACCGGCTTCGCGTCGTCGAACTCGACGTGACCAAGCCCGCGGGCATCACGGCCGCGCTCGAGGCGGCGGGACCCGTCGACGTCCTGGTCAACAATGCGGGCGTCCCCTCGATCAGTGTGTTCGAGGGCACCCCCATGGCCCAGGTACGGGAGGTGTTCGAGGTCAATACCTTCGGTGTGATGGCGACCACGCAGGCGGTGCTGCCCCAGTTCCGCGAGCGCGGCTCCGGCGTGGTGGTCAACGTCACCTCCAGCGTGGTGCTGGGCCACATGCCGCTCTCAGCCGTCTACAAGGCGAGCAAGATGGCCATCGAGGGGTTCACCTCGTCCCTCGCGCTCGAACTCGCGCCGTTCGGTGTGCAGGCGAAGACGGTCGAGCCGGGCGCCTGCCTGACGACGAACTTCGCCACCAGGGCGACGAACGGCGCCTCACCGGACGAGCTGGTCCCGGCGCCCTACGCACCGTGGGCGAAGAAGGCCATGGACTCCTTCACAGGCCAGGACCTGTTCACCGAGGAGACCGATGTCGCCGAGGCGGTGTGGCGAGCCGTGCACGACACGACCGGCCAGCTGCGATTCCCGGCCGGTCCCGACGCGGTCCGGCTCGCCCAGGCGAAGTGACCGACCAGCAGGCAGGGCGACGTGTACTGACGCCAGAAACCGGCCCCGCACACACGCGCGGGGCCGGGCCGCGGGGCGGGGTGCTGGCGGGGGCGGCCTTCCGGCATCTCGAAGTGGTGGTCAAAGGTTTCCGTTCGCATCCATGTAGGACACGAGTCCAAGGCCGAGGGTCTTGCTCGCACAGACCATGAGCCGGTGACCAGGGAATCCTGAGGGCGTCACCTCTCGGTCCTGCGAGTACACCTCGGCGAGGGTGCTGTAGTCGTGTTAGCCATCCAGCAGGTCGTCGATGAACGCATCGACGCCATCCAGGCTCGTAATGATCACAGGGTTATTTCCATGACCACTCCTGTACCTGGCCTGGATTCCTTTCGTGCCTCCCGCGCCGGGGAATATTTTATAGTTGGATTTAATTCCACCTACGGTTTGCGTGTCGGAGTCCATTTCCCCTTATAGCTCCCGTACGCCTTGCTCCGCCCTCCGTCCGGGCAAGCCGGACCGGGCCAATGTGCCTCCCCGGTAGGTAGTCGAGAACCGCATCGCACCCGAGCAGCGCGTCGGAGCAAGGGCGGCGGCGAGACCGAGCACCACCAGGCCGCGGCCAGGCCTCAGTCGACCACCCTGCACGAGCTGCGCACCGGACCTGGCCACCGCCCTCGACCCCTCCGAGGGACCTGGCCGCCGTTGCTGAGGTCATCGCGACCTACTGCTACCGCCTGACCCTGCGGATCGGCACCGATGCCATGGACTCCCTCGCCGCTCCGATCGGCGGCCGGCAGTGGGCCGGTGCCTCCGCCGCCCTTCCCCACCCCGTACCCGGTGCGCCACGTTCCCTGCCGGACTACCGGGGGTGGGCGGCAACCGAGTCACCACTGCCCATCCGGGCCGAAACGTCCGTCGGGCCCCGTACTCCGGCTCTGGGGCACGCGTACACCCGGCCCTGCCCGGCCGTCCCGCCGAGGCCCGGCAGCTCCGGTGCGCACCAGCGCGGTCAGCCGCCGCTCTTGCGGCGGAAGTTGCGCTTGCTGCCCGCCGCGGCGTGCGCGCCATGGATCTTCGAATCGCCGTTCGGACCGCCGGCCGTGCTCCCGCCCTTGGCGCCGTGCTTGCGGTCCAGCGCGGCGAGGAACCGGGCCTTGACGTCGTCCTGGACGGCGGCCGCGGGGACCTCGGCGGCCGGGTCGGCCTCCGACCTCTCAGGGTTCTCGGGTGACGCTGCGCCGCTGCTCATGCAGGACCTCCTGGTGGGGTGGGGGTGGGTTGATGCCTTCACGGGACACCATGTCATGTCCCAAGCCGGTCCGGATCACCAGGCCACCCCCGACGGCCTCCAGCCGCCCGACCTGCTCGGCGATGAGCTTGTCCCGGCGGGCCTTCCGGTCGCTACGCGGAGCGCAGCCGCGGAGTGGCATTCTCCACGGCCTTCTGGAGTTCGTCGCGGCTCATCGTTGAGCGGTGGGCGGTGTGGAGGTCGGTGGCGCGCTGGTAGGGCTCGGTCTTGGTGAGTTGGGACAGCTGCCGCTTCCCTGTGGCGCTGCTGCGCTTGGTCGTGGTCTTCGCGGCGGCGGCCAGGAGGTTCTTCGGAGGCCGGCCCGTCGCCTCGTCGCCTGGTTGAGGTTCGTGGGGGGTGTGGTTGGGGTGTGGGGCGGTGGGTGGGCTGGGGTGTTGTTTGGTGGGGTGAGAACGGGCGTGTAGGGGTTCGCGGTGCTGGACGGTGGCTTGAGCTGGGGGTGTCGCGGGTTTTGTGAGTGTGGTGGCCGGTGTTGAGGGTTTCACCGTGCGCTGATGGCTGTTTTCGGGTTGTGGCTGGTCAGAACTGTTTTGCCTGGTCAGACGGGGTGTCGTGGTGGTGGTGGGGCGTGGGCGACGGGCACCACCGGCTGCTGTCCGGGCGTGGGCGGGTGCCGGCGCGTGGGGGCGAGGTGGCGGGCCCGGCCGACCTCGAGGAGCGCGGTGGTCTTCCCGGTGGCGGCGGGGCCGGTGAGGATCAGGCTGGGGCGGGCGGTGGTGCGCTGATACCTGCCGAGCGGCATCAGACGCCGCACGGTCAGCGCGAGGGCGTCGATGGCCGGGGGTGCCGACGGTGACGAACGCGGAGTGGTAGGCCACGCGCTCCTCGATACTGCGCTGCGGCTCTCCCGGCGCGGGTGGCGCGGGGGCGGGGGTGGTGGCGAAGGCCTGGAAGCCATGCCAGGTGTCCACCGCGTACGGCGTCTCCTGCGCCGGCTCCGTCGTGGTGTCGGCGGTGTCCGTGCGGGCGCTGTTCACCGCCGGTGCCCGCGGGTGCTGGAGCGTGCCGGCACTCGGTGTGGGGGGCTCTGACCGGGCGCCGTGCTCCCCGCTCTGGCGGCCTCGGCGGTCGCGGGGAGCACCCGGTGGCCCGGTCGGCAGCGCTGCAAGGCCCCGGTACGGCCGCGCAACGCTCCGGGCACGGCCCGGCTGCGCCCGCCTTTGGCCTGTCGAGGCCGCTGCCGGTCTGGGGCGTAGTGGTGGCGGCGTCGGCCGTTGTCGGGCCCGGGGCGTGGTTGCGGGCGGTGTTCACCATCGTTCGGCTTCCCGGTGGGCGTCCCACAGGCCGAGGCCGGTGTAGGGCGGGGCGGGGGAGCGGCCGTCGTTCCCCTCGTCGCTCCAGCCGTCGCCGTCGTCCTCGTCCTGATGGCCGGTCCATTCGCCGGTGTCGGGTTCGGTGTCCAGGGCGTCCAGGCTCTCGGTGTCCTCCCAGCCGCCCGTGTCCGTGCCGCCCGCGCCAGGGCGGCCCTCGCCCCCGGCGTGGGGGCGGTGCGCGGTTCGTCCGGCTGCGCCCGGCTGCCTGGCTGTGCCCGCGCGGTTTTCCCGCCCCGGCTGCACCGGCTGCGCCGTGGCCTGGCCGGTGTGGGGGATGTGGGCGGGCATGGCGCGGGTGAGGAGGGCTTGTTCGGTGCGGGTGGCGTGGCCGGCGCTGCTGCGGCGTTGGAGGTCGTCGAGGGCCTGGGCGAGGTCGGCCTCGTGCCGGTCGGTTGCCGCGGCGTAGGGCGGTGGTGCGGATGTGGTCCCAGGTGCGGTCGTCGAAGGGCTGGTGGATGTGGTCGCGGTGGATCCAGGGGATCTCCACCAGGTCGTCTCGGTCGGGCGGGCGGACCCAGATCCGGCGCAGGTCGTGGGGGTTGTGGTGGACCTCCCACCGGCCGGCCCGGGCGGCGGCGGGAGAGGGCTGGCCGCGGTAGGGGCCGAGGAGGTCGTGGTCGTAGGTGCGCTGGCCCAGGCGGATGCCGTGGTCGTTGATGGTGAGCCAGCGTACGGGCAGCAGTTCGAGGTAGTCCCGCCCCGATAGCGGGAGCGGGACGTGCCCGGCGACGGCGGTCAGCGCGCCCCACATCTCGTCGGGCGTCAGCTTGGCCTTGGGCAGGAGCGGGTGGCGCAGCCCGTTGTGGGGGCGGTGGTGCCAGTGGACGAGCCATTCGTCGAGGAGGTCCTGCAGCTGGGTGACGCTGTAGCAGGCGCGCTGTTCGACATCGCGGCCGCGCTCGGTGACGTTGGAGCCGGTGTAGCCAGGCAGGTACTGGCAGAACAGCGTGTTGATGGACCCGAACGTCCGCTCCACGATCCCCTTCGCTGTCGGCGCATGCGGCGGGGCAGGCTGCACGCTGATCCCGAGGCTCTGGCAGGCGGCGGTGAACGTCTCAAAGAGGTGGATCTTCCCGCGGTCGACGACGATCGTCTCCGGTACCACGACCGGCCGCGCCGCGGCGCCCTCAAGACGGTCGTCGACCGCCATCACCTCCTCCTGGTGAGGGATGGAGGAGCGGGCGAAGCGCAGCACCGCGGGCCAGGTGGACCGGGCAGGGTGGGGGACGGCCATCTCGGCGAGCAGCAAGGCGACGTCGACGGCCTTGGTGCTGTGGGGGCGCAGGACGGCGGCCGGGATGGAGCGGGTGGCGACGTCGACGGCGATGGTCGGTTCGGGCCGGCCCAGGATGCCGTCGTCGAAGACGGCCAGGACGTCCAGGCGGGTGGTGTCGACCTGGACCTGCTCGCCGGGGCGCAGCGCAACGGTCGGGGTGAACGCCCGTCCTCCCCGCGGCCCGGGGACGCCGTCGCCGCGCCCGTGGAGGCCGTCGCGCGGGTCGGTGAGCGCCGCGACGAGCCGGTGGAAGGTGGCCTGCGAGCACATCGCGACCGCGTCGCCGTGCCGCTCCGCGAGGATCCGCGCCGCCACGGGGAGCAGCGCCTTCACGGTGCCCTTGGAGCGGCCGCGCCGGCGCCGGATCGCCTCCTTCACCGCGGCCACGACCCGCTCGTCGGTGCGCCCCGCGAGGCTGGGCCCGCGGCTCGAACGGTGGTCGACCAGCCCCCACAAGCCCTGCTTGCGGTAGTCCAGCCGCATCTTCTGCACCGTGGAACGCGAGATCCGCCCGAAGCCGAGCGCGGTGAGCTCCTCGGCCTTGGCCTGCTCCCGCTGCGCCGGCGTGTACCGCTCGGGGGCGTAGCGCTCGTTGGCCACATAGCCCGCGCCCGCCCCGTCGGGGTGACCGGTCTCCACCTCGCGGCCAGCGCCCACTCCCTGGCCGCCGCCGGAACCGTCTCGAACAGGCCCCACAGCGGCGCCGCCTGCGCCTCCCCGTCGGCCTCGGGGCCGACGAGGGCGAACGTGGGGTCGGCGAACAGGTGCCCGGCCAACACCACTTCCTCCCGGCCCTCGGCAACCAGGTGGACCCGCTGGCCGGCCAGGCCGACGACCTGCCGGCGCACTCCCCGGAAGCAGACCGGTCCGCCGACCGACACCACCGGCCGCCCACCACGCCGCTGCGCCCCCGCACTCACAGCCCACCCCCGCCGAAACCGCCCGCCACCTCAGCCATCCTTGTCCCGCTGCTCCCCGCCTCGGTCCCTACGCGTCCCGGACCGACGAGGACGCCCTGGCGCAGCGGGCGTTCGAGAGAGACTGCCAACTGGCCGTGCCACAGGGCGTGGAAGACAGCGGGCAGGACCGTCATCGGGGTGCCGACCGCCTGAACGCCCTCCAGGAGCGGCCTGGGCCGCGCGAATGCCTCCAGCAGCGCGTCCGCGACCTCGGGGCGGCCCCGGAAGCGCGGGTGGCGGTAGCCGCCAGCCACCTCAGGTTCGCCGCGAACACCGCACCCAGCGTCTCCAGGCGCCGGTAGCGCCAGCCGACCAGCTCGCACGCCGCCCGGGCCGCCTGCGCGGCGCGCAGCGCCCGCTCATCGCCCGCCTCCGCATGACCCGGGCAATCGGCCAGCAGAGCGGTGCCGTCCGCGTACCGGGCGAACAGCTGCGGTACCCACGAGCGCACCCGGCCCCGCCCGTCGCGCCACACCGGCCGCCCCACCAGCCCCACCACGAACGGGTCGCGGTCCAGGACCATCAGCTGGGCGCGCATCGCGTTCGACCCGGCGACCACATGCCGCCCGGTGGTCGCCGACCACCACAGCCCCGGCCCCCACCTGCGCCCCGGCACGACCGGGAACGCGGACACCGGCGCCAGGTCCTCGAACGCCACCGCCACACAGACGTCCTCCCACCGCTGCCGCACCTCCCGGCCGACCGGGTCGAGGAACACCGCCTCGAACCCCGCCCGCCCATCCACATCACCGGGCCCGCGGATCCACTCGCCCCGGCCACACCGTCCACATCGCCCACGGTTCTCAGCCAACCCGCCACACACGCCCACGCGGACGGCTTTCCCCGTTCCCGTTCCACCCCGTGACCTGGAGCGGTAAAGCACCCCACCGGCCTCCCGCGTTCTCACCCCGGCCCACACCCCACCACCAAACCCACGCCCGGCACCGCACACACAGCACTGCCCCGTACCCGGCCCGCTCCCGCCCGACGGCCCATCAGAGCCCATTCACCACCCTGCCACCGGCCCTGAGCACCTCAGCGAGCCCGCCCGAAGACAGCCCCGCCCACGCGGCCACGTCCTCGCCCCGCACACCGGCCTCCACCGCCGCCTTCGAGACCTCCAACAGCGCCTCCTCCAACCGCTCCACCGCGTACCCGATCCCCGTCAACAACCGCTCCGCTGCCTCCGCGCTGCTGCCCCGCTGCGCCCCACGCAACCGCAGGAGCCGCTCCTCGGCGCTCTCCAACAAGCCGCTGATCAGCATGCGCCGCTCCGGCCCGACCGCCGAGCGCCACACCGTCCCCGACCTCGGCAACCGCGCCTCCTTCGTCAGCGCCCGCAGCTGCGCCGCCATGCTCGTCGGCTGGAGCTCCCGGCGCACCCACCACAACTCGTCCCTGTGCCCGGGCGGCACGGCCACGCCGCGGCGCCAGCGGATCACCGCGCCCATCCAGGCGGTCAGCGGCCCCAGCCACGGGCGCCCCACCCGCTCGCCCAGCCGCCGGCAGAACGCCCCGTCCGCCGGCAGCGCCCGGGGCCGGCCGGCCCCGCTGTCCTGCCAGACCAACTCGGCCATCACCGGATCCAGCAGCGCGGCTGCGACCCTCCACCAACTCCGGGAAACTGGCCGCGTCCCGCACAACCGCCCGCCACCGCCAGAAGTCCCCGCCCGCCAAGGCGTGCAGCCGAACCACCCCCACCCACCGCCGCTGCGCCTCGACGACCTCGGGCAGGTCACGCAGGTCCAGGGACTCCAGCGCCTGGTCGGCGTCCGCGTCCAGCAGCCACCGCCCGTGCCGCACACACCAGCTCCCACTGCTGCGCATACCGCACCACCCGCACCGGCACCCCGGTCCGCCGGGCCACGCAGGACCGGCACCCGAACGCCACCGGCCCCACCACCACACCGCCCACCCGCCACACCGCCCCAGGGCCGCTCCCACCCGCCCGCGAGGCCAGCTTCTCGTCCTCCAGCCCCCCCACGCCGGCAACGCCCGCCCCAACACCTCCTCGCCGACCCCGCACAGCCCTGCCAGCGCCCGCCGCCCGCCCCATCCAGCAGCACCTCGGCACCCGCCCGCAACGCACCGCACTCGTGCCGCGGCCGGTGGCCATGCCACCGCCAGGACGTCAGAAGGGCAGCGCCGTCCAGGCCGTAGAGGGCGGCGACCCGCCCAAGGAACGAGGAGACCGTCTCGCCGGCGAACGGAGACACACGGAAGATCCCGGGAACCATGACCCCAGCCTCGCGGAGAACCGCAGAACCCGAAGGCAGTTCTCTTCTTCCCGCCGCGCCCGCCTCCTCTCGCCATGTCGATCAAGAACGCACCCCAGACCGCCCGCACGGCCAACGCCGGGTTGCGTTCGTGTCGGACGTGTCGGGGCTCGATCGGGGGGAGGGAGTGCTCGAAGCTGGAGCTGCGGGAGAAGGCCCGGCCGGACCGGTTGGAGTGCCCGGAGTGCGTACAGGCCCGCACGGCAGAGGGCCTGGGCCCGCCGGTGCTGCCGGTCCCGGCCAAGCGAGAGCTGGTGGCCGCGCTGGTCTCCGCCCCGGACGATCCGTGGTGGGAGGAGCGGGTGCTGCACGCGAAGCTCTACCCGGCGAGGGGCCCGCCGAGTGTGACCTGTTGGTTGTTGTGGGCCGTGTTTTGGCTTCAGATGGCATGTTGTCTGGACCTTTGGTTGTGCCTGTCGGGGGATGTGGCGGGGTGGGTGTTGTCCGGGGTTTGGTGACTGTGTGTGGTGGCGGGGTGAGGTCGGGGATGGGGTGGCTCGGGGGCCTCGGGGGTGTTGTGGGCCTGTATTTGGGGGTGAATTCCGCTGGTGATTCCGCCTGGTTGTTTTGGTGGATTGGCTGTCGGGTGGTGGTGTGGATTCGGGTTGGATTTGTGGGGTGGGGGTGGTGGCGGGGGTTGGTGTTCGGTTTCGTCGGGGCCGGGTCCGCCGTCTCCGCCGTTGGCCGTGCCCGCCTGCTGCGCTGTCGTCCCGGGTCTGCTGCGCCCTTGCTCGGCGGCCGCCGTCCCGGGTCCGCTGTCCGGGCCGGCCCCGCCTTGTCCGGGGTGGCCGTCTGGGCCGCGCTGCGCCGCCGTCCGGGCGGTGCCCGCCGCTGTTGTGGATTGTCGTGGGGATGGCAGTGGGGCTTGCCGTGAAGTGTCAGTGGGTTTGTCACGGGGTGGTGTCAGCCGCGGGGGCGGGGGCTGGGGGTAGGCCAAGGCTGAAGAGGACGTCGTCGGTGAGGTGGAGTTGGTTGGTGGCGGGGTGATGCTGGATGAGGCCGGCGGTGAGGAGCTGAAGGCGTGCCACGCCTTCCTGCAGCGCGGCGACACGCTGGTGGTGCCCGCGCTCGACCGCTACGGCCGCTCGCTCAAGGATCTGGTGAACATGGTCGGCGAACTGCGCAACCGCGAGGTCGGGTTCCCCTCGCTGAACGAGCAGCTCGACGCCACCACCCCCGGCGGCCGGCTCGTCTTCCACGTCTTCGCCGCCCTCGCCGAGTTCATCCGCGAGCTGATCGTGGTCGGCACCAACGAGGGCCTGGCCGCCGCCCGCGCCCGCAGCCGGACCGGTGGCCGGCCGACCGTCGCCACCGAAGAGCTGATCCGCGCCGCGCGCGACAGGCTGCCCAACCCGGCCAACAGCATCGAGACGATCGCCAAGCTCCTCGGCGTCTCCGTCGGCACCCTCTACAACCACATCCCGGACATGCGCGAGCTGCGCACGTCCCGGGTGCCGAACCAGCTCGCCGCCGGCTCCCACTGACACCCGCCGCGGCGAACGGCGCTGACACTTCCACGGCAGCCGACAGGTTGTGTGCCGGGACCATGCGCGGCTGACTGCTGGTGGTCCGGGCTGTTGCCCGGTCGGCGCCTACGGCACCGTTCAGGGCGGGCTGCTGGCTC
>NZ_JBEZXE010000090.1:0-12711 GCF_040637885.1 Kitasatospora sp. NPDC028055
GGGAGTCTGTTGGTTCTGTTGTCGGGCTGATGCGTGCAAAGGTGCGCCCCGGGACGCGGTCTTCGCTCGGTCGCGGCCGTCCTCGCGCTACTCCTTCTCGCCGCGCGGGGCGATCGTGTTCTCGGTGAGCTTCCGGAGCTTGGCCTCGACGAGGGGTCCGATCTCCCGGAACATGCGCGGCGTCGTGATGGTCTGGTGGGTGCAGTCCACCTCGTGGTGGACGACGTCACCGTCCACGTACGCGTCCCAGGCGTCCGCCGGGATGACGTATCCGGAGCGGTGACGCGTGGCCGCGAAGATCATCGCGTCCGTCGAGACCCGCTCGTGGCGGTACCTGCCCATCAGCATGATGTTGTTCTTGATGACGCTCATCAGGGCGACGAACCGGCTCTCCTCAAGACTGCCGAGGACGGTGTTCGTCCCACGGGCGAGCTCGGAGAACTCCTCGAACGTGGGCATCCGGTTGGCCAGCTGCTCGGTGTTGACCCCGAGCGCCTCCAGGATCGCGCCGTACATCAGCTTCATCTCGTCCTGGCCCTGCAGCAGGTGCTCGGGGATCGGCTTGGCGGGATCGGAGTCCAGGAAGACCAGCAGGTCGACCCGTTCACCCCGCTCCTCCAGCCGGGCCGCGATCGCGTGGGCCAGGATCCCTCCGAACGAGTGCCCCATCAGGTGGTACGGACCCTCGGGCTGCACCGTCAGCATCTGCTCGATGCAGTCGTCGGCCACCTCCTCGACGCTGTTCCTGAGCTCCTCGGGATGAGCCAGTCCGTGGGCCTGGAGTCCGTACACCGGGAAGTCCTGGCTCAGGTGCGGCAGGAGACCGGCGTACGACCAGCACATGCCCGCCCCCTGGTGCACGACGAACAGCGGAGCGTGCAGCCCCCGCTTCCGAAGCGGCAGCAGGACGTCGTAGGCGCTGCTGGGCGTGCCGGCGTCGAGGCTCTCGGAGAGCTCGGCGACGGTGGGCGCCTCGAAGAGCGCCTGGAGGGGCATCTCGGTGCCGAGGGTGCTGCGGATCCGGCTGGTGAGTTGGGTGGCGAGCAGGGAGTGGCCGCCGAGGTCGAAGAAGTTGTCGTCGATCCCGACTCCGGGCAGGCCGAGGACCTCGGCGAACAGGGTGCAGAGGATCTCCTCCTGGGGTGTGCGTGGTGCGCGGCCGTCGGCGGTGGACGTGTAGTCCGGTGCGGGGAGGGCCTTGCGGTCGATCTTCCCGTTCGGGGTGAGCGGGATGTGGTCCAGGGTGACGATCGCCGACGGCACCATGTAGTCCGGCAGCTGCGCCTGCAACACCTGGCGCAGCGTCGTCACCAGCGCCCCGCTGGTCCGGGATCGGGCCGGGGAGTTGGTCACTGCGGTGCCGGCCGATCCCGGCCGGTAAGTGCCGGTCACGGTCGAGGAGTTGTTCTCGGGCAGCAGGACCGCGTCGAAGGCGGCCGGCTGCTCGGAGCTCCAGGTGGTGACCGCGTCGAAGCCGTGCTCGGTGGCCCAGCGGTGGAAGGCCTCCGGGTCGATGCCGGCGGTCGAGCCGAGCGCCGAACGGATGGCGATCAGGTCCTCGCCGGTGTCCAGGGCCTCGACGGCGGCCACCTCGCCCGTCAGACGGGCGTTCGGGACACCAGTGACACGCAGGCCGCCCTCGACCGGCTGCCGGCTGAGTTCTTCCAGCGTCGCAACGTCGGTGCCCCAGCGCAGTACCGGCGTGTCGGTGAGATCGGTCAGGGTCTCCGAGGACTTGTGGAGGGTGACTTCGTAGCGGTGGCGGGTCAGCTCGTTGTGCGCCGAACCGCGCTTGATCCGGACGTCCACACCCGCACCGCGTTCGGCGGCGAAGGCGGTGAAGTAGTCCGGGTGGACCAGGAGTTCCTTCTCCACCACCACCGCGCGCTCCACCGCGGAACGCAACTTCGCGGCATCAGCGGCCTTCGGCGTCTGCACCGCGGTGTGGAAGGTCCGCAGCTGTCCGAGGTGGCGGATGTCGCCCAGGACGATGCGGCCGCCGTCCGCCAGCAGCTCCAAGGCCCGCGACAGCACCACGGTCAGGTAGTCGCGGTTGGGGAAGTACTGCGCGACGGAGTTGATGACGACCGTGTCGAAGTAGCCCGTCGGCAGACCGGTGAAGTCCTCGGCGCTCTGGCAGGACACGCGCACGTGGTCCCAGCCGCGTTCGGCGACCTGGTCGACCAGGCGTGTCACCACCGCCTGGGACAGGTCCGTGCCCCAGTACGACTCGACGTCCTCCGCGAGCGGTGCCATCAGCAGACCCGAACCGACACCGATCTCCAGCACACGCCTCGGCGCGTAGGAACGGATCCGCTCCACCGTCGCCGCGCGCCACTCCCGCATCTCCTCCAGCGGGATCGCCTCACCCGTGTACGAGCTGTCCCACCCCGCGAAGTCCTCACCCAACGGCGCCGTGGGCCGCTCGTACAAGGAGTCGTACAACTCCCGCCAGTCCTCGACCTGTTCCGCGGTGTCACCCTCGGCAGCGCTGTCACTGCCCGGGACGACGTAGGCCACCAGGCGGGTGTCGCCGGGCTGGTCCTCGCGGGCGATCACGACAGCCTGCGCGACCTCCGGCTGCCGGGTGAGGGCGGCCTGGATCTCGCCAGGCTCGATCCGGAACCCACGGATCTTCACCTGCTGGTCGGTACGACCCAGATACTCCAGCTCACCGTCCGGGTTCCAGCGCACCAGGTCACCCGTGCGATACATCCGGTCCCCGGCCCCGCCGAACGGATCCGCCACGAAGCGCTCCGCCGTCAGACCCGGACGGTTCAGGTAGCCACGAGCCAGGCCCCGGCCGGCGAGGTACAGCTCGCCGGGGATACCCGGCGGCACCTGGCGCAGGTTCTCGTCCAGGACGCGGGCATGGGTGTTGTGGTTGGGAGCGCCGATGGGCGTACGCAGGTCGGCCAGGGGACGGCTGATGGTGGTGGAGATGGTGGTCTCGGTCGGACCGTAGAGGTTGGCCATGTGACGGCCCGGCGCCCACAACCCGACCAGGTCCGGCGGGCAGGCCTCGGCACCGACGATGAGGCTGGACAGGTCGGTCAGCGTCTCGGGGGCACCGGCCGGGAGGGTGGCCAGGATCGACGGCGGGATGAACGCGTGGGTGATCCGCCGGTCGGCCAGGACCCGGAGGAGGTCCTCACCCGCGAGACGACCCGGCGGAGGCACGACCAGCGTCCCGCCGTTGCTGAGAGCCATCAGCAGTTCCAGGACGGAGGCGTCGAAACTCGGCGAGGCCAACTGCACGACCCGGCTGTCCGCCGTGGTCAGGCAACGCTCCACCAGCGTCGAGGCCAGCGAGGCCAGACCCGTGTGGGTGACGGTCGCGCCCTTGGGGCGGCCCGTCGAACCCGAGGTGTAGATGGTGTACGCGGTGTTCGCGGCCGTGAGCGGCGCGATCCGGTCCGCATCGGTCGGGTCGGTGGCGGGCTGCGCCCGCCAGACCTCGGCCAACTCCTCGACCGCCAGCCCGTCCAGCAGCCCGTCCGCCAGTCCGTCCGGCAGCCCCGGTGCCAGCTCCGCGGTGGTGAGCAGGAGGGTGGGGGTGGCGTCGGCGAGCATGTAGGCGATGCGGTCGGCCGGGTAGTCCGGGTCGACCGGCAGGTAGCCGGCGCCCGCCTTCACCACGCCCAGGATCGCCGCGAACAGCTCGGCGCCACGCGGCAGCGCCAGACCGACGAGCTGCTCGGCACCGATGCCCCGGCCGATCAGCCAGTGCGCGACCTGGTTCGCCCGCGCGTTCAGCTCCGCATACGTCCAGGACGCGTCCCCCGCCTCCAACGCGACGGCATCGGGGGTGGCCCGCACGCGGGCCTGGAACAGCTCCGGCAGCGTGGCGTCATCGATCTCCGGCCGGGCCGTGGTCGCCCACTCCCGGAGCTGGCCCTCCTCCCCCTCGGTAAGGACGTCCAGCGAGCCGATCGGCCGGGACGGATCAGCGGCGACCGCCCGCAGCAACCGGACCCAACGTGCGATCAGCGCCTCGATCGTCGACCGGTCGTACAACTCCGTCGCGAACTCGATGTACCCGGCGACCCCGGTGGGCGAGCCGTCGCGCTCGTGGAACTCACCGATGTTGACGAACAGGTCGAACCGGGACGTGTCCGTGGTCGCGGGCTCGTGGCTGACCCGCAGGCCGGGCAGCTGGAAGTCGGCCTGCTCGTTGTTCTGCAGGGCCAGCATGACCTGGAAGAGCGGGTGGTGTGCCGCGGAGCGGCGGGGGTTGAGCTTCTCCACCAGGTACTGGAACGGGACGTCCTGGTGGGCGTAGGCCTCCAGACTGGTCCGGCGCACCTGGGCGAGCAGATCGGTGAAGGCCGGGTTGCCCGCCGTGTCGGTGCGCAGGACCAGGGTGTTGACGAAGAAGCCGACCAGGTCGTCGAGGTTCTCGTCGGTGCGTCCCGCGATACCGCTGCCGATCGGGATGTCCGTGCCGGCACCGAGCCGGGTCATCAGCGCGGCCACGGAGGCCTGGAGCACCATGAACACCGTCGCTCCGGCCGACCGGGCCAGCTGGGCGAGATCCCGGTGCAGGTCCGCGTCGAAGGAGAAGTCACAGACATCACCGGCGTTGCCGGCCGTGGTGGGCCGGGGCCGGTCGGTGGGCACGGTCACCTGCTCCGGCAGACCGGCCAACTGCTGCGCCCAGTAGCCGTACTGGCGACTGAACGGGCTGTCCGGGTCACTGTCGTCACCGAGCAGGTCACGCTGCCAGAGCGTGTAGTCCGCGTACTGCACCGGCAGCTGCGGCCAGTCCGGCGCCGCACCGGTCAGGCGCGCGGTGTAGGCGGCGATCAGGTCACGCGCCAGCGGCGCCATCGACCAACCGTCACCGGCGATGTGGTGCAGCACCAGCATCAGCACCGACTCCGTCGGGCTGACGGCGAACAGCTCGGCGTGCAGCGGAACCTGCGCGGAGAGGTCGAACTCGTGGCGCGCGGCCCGGTTCAGCTGCTCGTGGATCCGGCCCTCGTCCGTGGGGACGACCGCCAGGTCGATGCGGGCCTCGACGGGGTCGAGGATGTGCTGACGGGCCTGTCCGTCGACGTCCCGGAAGACGGTGCGCAGCGATTCGTGGCGCGCGATGACGTCGTTGAGGGCGTCCAGCAGCGCCTGCCGGTCCAGCTCACCGGTCAGCCGCAGGGCCAACGGCATGTTGTAGGTGGCCGAGGGGCCCTCGATCTTGTGGATGAACCACAGCCGTTCCTGGGCGAAGGACAGCGGGATGGCCTCGGGCCGGGTGACCGGCACCAGGGCGAGCCGCGTCCGCTCGTCACCGTCCGCCAGACGCTCGGCCAGCTGGGCCACGGTCGGCGCCTCGAAGAACGCCCGCAGCGGGGCCTCGATGCCCAGGGTCTTTCGGATGCGGCTGATCAGGCGGGTGGCCAGCAGCGAGTGACCGCCCAGATCGAAGAAGCTGTCGTCGACCCCCACGCTGGACAGACCGAGGACCTCGGCGAACAGCGCACAGAGGATCTCCTCGCGCGGGGTGCGGGGGCCACGCCCCGTGGAGACGACGGCGTGGTCCGGAACCGGGAGCGCCGCCCGGTCGATCTTCCCGTTCGGGGTGAGCGGGATGCCGTCGATCACCAGGATCGCGGCCGGGACCATGTAGTCCGGGAGCTGCTGCCGCAGGGCCTGCCGGAGCTGCGGCAGTGCGGGCGCGCCTCCGCGGCTCGGCACGACGTAGGCGATCAGGCGGACGTCGCCGGGCTGGTCCTCGCGGGCGATGACGACGGCCTGGGCGACCTCGGGGTGCCTGGTGAGGGCGGCCTGGATCTCGCCGGGCTCGATCCGGAACCCGCGGATCTTCACCTGGTGGTCGGTGCGGCCCAGGTACTCCAGCTCACCGTCCCCGTTCCAGCGCACCAGGTCACCCGTGCGATACATCCGGCTCCCGGCCCCGCCGAACGGGTCCGCTACGAAGCGCTCGGCCGTCAGACCGGGCCGGTTCAGGTAGCCGCGGCCCACGCCCTCACCCGCGACGTAGAGCTCACCCGCGATCCCCGGCGGTACCGGCTGCAGGTAGTCGTCCAGCACGTGGAGGCGGGCGTTGGCGATCGGATACCCGATGGGGGCCCGGCCCGCCGCGAACGGGCGGCTGATCGTCGCGTAGACGGTGCACTCCGTCGGGCCGTAGGCGTTGATCATCCGGCGGCCCGGCGCCCAGCGGTCCACCAGGGCCGGAGGTGTGGGCTCACCGATCATGCCCAGAACGCCCAGCTCGGACAGGTCGGCCTCGCTCCCCTCGGGCAGGCTCGCGAGCCGCGACGCCGTGATGAAGGCATGGGTGATCCGCCGATCGGCGATGACCCTGGCCAGCTCGAGGCCGGCGAGGCGGCCGCCGGACGGCAGTACGAGCGTGGCGCCCGCGGCGAAGGCCATGAAGATCTCGACCACGGCGGGGTCGAAGCTCGGCGAGGCCAGTTGCAGGACGCGGCTCTCCGGACCGGCCTCGCACCGCTCGACCGCGGTGGCTATGAGGCCGGCCAGCCCGGAATGGGCGATGACGCTGCCCTTCGGTCGACCGGTGGAACCCGAGGTGTAGAAGGTGTAAGCCGTGTTCGCCGGGGTGAGCGGCACGATCCGGTCCGCGTCGGTCGGGTCGGTGGCGGGCTGCTCGTCCCACCGCTCCGCCTGGGACTCGATGGTGAGGATCTCGCCACCGGTGCCCGCGGCGGCGAGGAGGCTCTCGCTCAACCCGTCGGTGGTGAGCAGGAGGGCGGGGGCGGCGTCGGCGAGCATGTAGGCGATGCGGTCGGCCGGGTAGTCCGGGTCGACCGGCACGTAGGCGGCGCCCGCCTTGGCGATGCCCAGGATCACGGCGAGCTGCTCGGCGCTGCGCGGCAGCGCCAGGCCGACGAGCTGCTCGGCACCGATGCCCCGGCCGATCAGCCAGTGCGCGACCTGGTTCGCCCGGGCGTTCAGCTCGGCGTACGTCCAGGTCTCGTCCCCCGCCTCCAACGCGACCGCGTCCGGGGTGGCCTGCACGCGGGCCTGGAACAGCTCCGGCAGAGTGGCCTCGCCGATCTCGGGCCGGGGGTCGGCCGACCAGTCGCGGAGCCGGCGGCGCTCACCCTCGGTGAGGATGTCCAGCCCGCCGATGGGCCGGGACGGGTCGGCGGCGATCGCCCGCAGCAGCCGGATCCAGCGTGCGAGCAGTGCCTCGATCGTCGACCGGTCGTACAGGTCGGTGGCGAACTCGACCGTGCCGGACATGCCGGCCGGGGTGCCGTTGTCGTCCCGGTGCTCGCCCATGTTGATGAACATGTCGAACCTGGACGTGCCCAGGGCCACGCCGGTCGGCTGCGCCTGCAGGTTGGGCAGTTCGAAGTTCGGCTGCTCGGTGTTGAGGAGGGCGAGCATGACCTGGAAGAGCGGGTGATGCGTGGTGCTGCGGTGCGGGTTGAGCTTCTCGACCAGGTGCTCGAAGGGGATGTCCTGGTGGGCGTAGGCCTCCAGACTGGTCCGGCGGACCTGGGCGAGCAGGTCGGTGAAGGCCGGGTTGCCGGCCGTGTCGGTGCGCAGGACCAGGGTGTTGACGAAGAAGCCGATCAGCTGGTCGAGGTTCTCGTCCGTACGTCCGGCGATCGGCGCACCGAGCGGGATGTCCGTACCGGCGCCCAGGCGGGTCATCAAGGCGGCGAACGACGCCTGCAACACCATGAACATCGTCGTGCCGCTGGAACGGGCCAGCTCGGACAGCATCTGGTGCAGATCGGCGTCGATACCGAAGGTGGTGGAGTCGCCCGCGTACCCGGCGACGGCGGGCCTGGGCCGGTCGGTGGGCACGGTCACCTGCTCCGGCAGACCCGCCAACTGCTGTGCCCAGTACTGCTGCTGGCGCACGAACGGGCTGTCCGGGTCACTGTCGTCACCGAGCAGCTCACGCTGCCAGAGCGTGTAGTCCGCGTACTGCACCGGCAGCTGCGGCCAGTCCGGCTCGGCACCGGTCAGGCGGGCGGAGTAGGCCGTGACCAGGTCACGGGCCAGCGGCGCCAGCGACCAACCGTCACCCGCGATGTGGTGCAGCACCAGCATCAGCACCGACTCCGTCGGACTGACCGTGAACAGCTCGGCGTGCAGCGGAACCTGCGCGGAGAGGTCGAACCGGTGGCGGACGGCCAGCTCCAGGGCCCGCATGACGTCGTCCTGCTCGCACGGGCGGACGTGCAGGTCGATACGGGCCTGCTCGGGGGCGAGGATGTGCTGACCGGGCTGCCCGTCGACCTCCTCGAAGACCGTACGCAAGGCCTCGTGCCGGGAGATCACATCGTTGATGGCCTCCCCCAGCGCCTGCCGGTCCAGCTCACCGGTCAGCCGCAGCACCAACGGGATGTTGTAGGTGGCCGACGGCCCCTCCATCTGGTGCAGGAACCAGAGTTGCTGCTGGGCGTAGGAGAGCGGAAGCGGGTTGGGCCGGGTGACGGGCAGGAGCGGCGGACGCAGCTCACCGTCCTGGGTCAGACGCGGCGCGAGCTTCGCCACGGTGGGCGCCTCGAACAGCACCTGGAGCGGCGCCTCGGTGCCGAGGGTGCTGCGGATCCGGCTGGTGAGTTGGGTGGCGAGCAGGGAGTGGCCGCCGAGGTCGAAGAAGTTGTCGTCGATCCCGACCGCGGGCAGGCCGAGGACCTCGGCGAACAGGGTGCAGAGGATCTCCTCCTGGGGGGTGCGTGGTGCGCGGCCGTCGGCGGTGGACGTGTAGTCCGGTGCGGGGAGGGCCTTGCGGTCGATCTTCCCGTTCGGGGTGAGCGGGATGTGGTCCAGGGTGACGATCGCCGACGGCACCATGTAGTCCGGCAGCTGTGCCTGCAACACCTGGCGCAGCGTCGTCACCAGCGCCCCGCTGGTCCGGGATCGGGCCGGGGAGTTGGTCACGGCGGTGCCGGCCGATCCCGGCCGGTAAGTGCCGGTCACGGTCGAGGAGTTGTTCTCGGGCAGCAGGACCGCGTCGAAGGCGGCCGGCTGCTCGGAGTTCCAGGTGGTGACCGCGTCGAAGCCGTGCTCGGTGGCCCAGCGGTGGAAGGCCTCCGGGTCGATGCCGGTGGCCGAGCCGAGGGCCGAGCGGATGGCGGTCAGGTCCTTGCCGGTGTCCAGGGCCTCGACGGCGGCCACCTCGCCCGTCAGGCGGGCGTTCGGGACGCCCGTGACACGCAGGCCGCCCTCGACCGGCTGCCGGCCGAGCTCGTCCAGCGACGTAACGTCGGTCCCCCAGCGCACCACCGGCGCGTCGGTGAGATCGGTCAGGGTCTCCGCGGACTTGTGGAGGGTGACCTCGTAGCGGTGGCGGGTCAGCTCGTTGTGCGCCGAACCGCGCTTGATCCGGACGTCCACGCCCGCGCCGCGTTCGGCGGCGAAGGCGGTGAAGTAGTCCGGGTGGACCAGGAGTTCCTTCTCCACGACCACCGCGCGCTCCACCGAGGCGTGGAGCTGGGTGGTGCCGGCCGCCCGCGTCGCCTGGACCGCGGTGTGGAAGGTCCGCAGCTGTCCGAGGTGGCGGATGTCGCCCAGGACGATCCGGCCACCGTCCGCCAGCAGCTCCAAGGCCCGCGACAGAACCACGGTCAGGTAGTCACGGTTGGGGAAGTACTGCGCGACGGAGTTGATGACGACCGTGTCGAAGTAGCCCGTCGGCAGACCGGTGAAGTCCTCGGCGCTCTGGCAGGACACGCGCACGTGGTCCCAGCCGCGTTCGGCGACCTGGTCGACCAGGCGTGTCACCACCGCCTGGGACAGGTCCGTGCCCCAGTACGACTCGACGTCCTCCGCGAGCGGTGCCATCAGCAGACCCGAACCGACACCGATCTCCAGCACACGCCTCGGCGCGTAGGAACGAATCCGCTCCACCGTCGCCGCACGCCACTCCCGCATCTCCTCCAACGGGATCGCCTCACCCGTGTACGAGCTGTCCCACCCCGCGAAGTCCTCACCCAACGGCGCCGTGGGCCGCTCGTACAAGGAGTCGTACAACTCCCGCCAGTCCTCGACCTGTTCCGCGATGTCACCCTCGGCAGCGCTGTCACTGCCCGGGACGACGTAGGCCACCAGGCGGGTGTCGCCGGGCTGGTCCTCGCGGGCGATCACAACGGCCTGCGCGACCTCGGGGTGCCTGGTGAGGGCGGCCTGGATCTCTCCGGGCTCGATCCGGAAACCACGGATCTTCACCTGCTGGTCGGTACGGCCCAGATACTCCAGCTCACCATCCGGGTTCCACCGGACCAGGTCACCCGTGCGGTACATCCGCTCGCCCGGCTCACCGAACGGGTCCGCGACGAAGCGCTCCGCCGTCAGGCCCGGCCGGTTGAGGTAGCCACGGGCCAGACCCCGGCCCGCGAGGTACAGCTCGCCGGGGATGCCCGGCGGCACCTGGCGCAGGTTCTCGTCCAGGACGTACACCCGCGTGTTGACCACGGGCCGACCGATCGGGGCCTTCGGACCGGACAGCGGACCGCCGGTCGAAGCGTAGATGGTGGCTTCGGTCGGGCCGTAGGCGTTGATCATCCGGCGGCCCTGCGACCAGCGCTCGGCCAGATCCGGCGGGCAGGCCTCGCCGGCCACGACGACGGTGCCGAGGGCGGGCAGCGTGGTCTCGGTGCCGGACGGCAGGCTGGCCAGGGCCGACGGCGGAAGGAAGGCGTGGCTGATCCGCCGGTCGGACAGCACGTCGGCGAGGTCCTCGCCGGCGAGACGACCCGGCGGGGGCACGACGAGGGTGGCTCCGACGGTGAATCCGAGCACCAGCTCGATGACCGAGACGTCGAAGCTGGCAGAGGTGAACTGCAGCACGCGGCTGCCCTCGCCGAGGGCGCAGCGTTCCACCAGAGTGACGACGAGCGAGGCCAGACCCGTGTGGGTGACGGTGACGCCCTTGGGGCGGCCGGTGGAGCCCGAGGTGTAGATGGTGTACGCGGTGTTCGCGGCCGTGAGCGGGGCGATCCGGTCGGCATCCGTCGGGTCGGTGGCGGGCTGCGCCTGCCAGACCTCGGCCAGCCCCTCGACCGCCAGCCCGCCCGGCAGCTCCGGCGCCAGCTCCGCGGTGGTGAGCAGGAGGGCGGGGGCGGCGTCGGCGAGCATGTAGGCGATGCGGTCGGCCGGGTAGTCCGGGTCCACCGGCAGGTAGCCGGCACCCGCCTTGGCGATGCCCAGGATCACGGCGAGCTGCTCGGCACACCGGGGCAGAGCCACCCCGACGAGCTGCTCGACACCGATCCCCCGGCCGATCAGCCAGTGCGCAACCTGGTTCGCCCGCGCGTTCAGCTCGGCGTACGTCCAGGACGCCTCGCCGAACTCCAACGCAACCACGTCCGGGGTGGCCTGCACGCGAGCCTGGAACAGCTCCGGCAGCGTGGCGTCGCCGATCTCCGGCCGGGCCATGGTCGCCCACTCCCGGAGCTGGACCTCCTCCCCCTCGGCGAGGAGGTCCAGCGAACCGATCGGCCGGGACGGATCAGCGGCGATCGCCCGCAGCAGCCGCGCCCAGCGCGCGATCAGCGCCTCGATCGTCGACCGGTCGTACAACTCCGTCGCGAACTCGATGGCTCCGCTGATGCCCACCGGCTCGTGGTCGTTGCCGTGTTCCTCGGTCAGGGTGACCATCAGGTCGAAGCGCGAGGTGCCGGTGTGCGCGCTCTCCGAGCGCACCTGCAGTCCCGGCAGCTCGAACTCGGCCTGCTCGTTGTTCTGCAGGGCCAGCGCGACCTGGAAGAGCGGGTGGTGTGCCGCGGAGCGGTGCGGGTTGAGCTTCTCCACCAGGTACTGGAACGGAGTGTCCTGGTGGGCGTGGGCCGCCAGGCTGGTCCGGCGGACCTGCGCGAGCAGGTCGGTGAAGGCCGGATTGCCCGCCGTGTCGGTCCGCAGGACCAGGGTGTTGACGAAGAAGCCGACCAGGTCGTCGAGGTTCTCGTCGGTGCGCCCGGCGACCGGAGAGCCGATCGGGATGTCCGTCCCGGCGCCGAGGCGGGTCAGCAGCGTGGCCACGGAGGCCTGGAGCACCATGAACACCGTCGCTCCGGCCGACCGGGCCAGCTCGGCGAGGTTCCGGTGCAGGTCCGCGTCGAAGGAGAAGTCGCACGCGTCACCGGCGTTGCCGGCCGTGGTGGGCCGGGGCCGGTCGGTGGGCACGGTCACCTGCTCCGGCAGACCTGCCAACTGCTGTGCCCAGTAGCCGTACTGGCGACTGAACGGGCTGTCCGGGTCGGTGTCGTCACCGAGCAGGTCACGCTGCCAGAGCGTGTAGTCGGCATACTGCACCGGCAGCTGCGGCCAGTCCGGCTCGGCACCGGTCAGGCGCGCGGTGTAGGCGGAGATCAGGTCCCGGGCCAGCGGCGCCATCGACCAACCGTCACCCGCGATGTGGTGCAGCACCATCATCAGCACCGACTCCGCCGGACCGACCGTGAACAGCTCGGCGTGCAGCGGCACCTGCGCGGAGAGGTCGAACTCGTGGCGGGCCACTTCGTCGAGTTGCGCGGTGAGCAGGTCCTCACTGCTCGGTACGGTCCGCAGTGTGATGCGCGCCTGGTCGGGGGCGAGGACGTGCTGGCCGGGCTGTCCGTCGGCCTCGCGGAAGACGGTGCGCAGCGCCTCGTGCCGGGTGACCACGTCGTTGAGGGCCTCCTGCAGCGCCTCCCGGTCCAGGTCGCCCGTCAGGCGCAGGGCGAAGGCCATGTTGTAGGTGGCGGAGGGGCCTTCCAGCTTGTG
>NZ_JBEZXE010000091.1:0-12330 GCF_040637885.1 Kitasatospora sp. NPDC028055
GGTAGTGGGTGATGAGGGTGTGGAGGGTGGTGAGGTCGCCGGAGACGACGGTGTTGTGGGGGGAGTTGTGGGCGGCGATGGTGAGGCCGGGGGGAAGGGGGGTGATCTGGTCGGGGGGGAGGGGGATGGCGGCCATGCCGCCGGTGTCGGTGATGGTGTGGGCGATGAGGCCGCGGTGGGTGATGGTGCGGGCGGCGTCGTGGAGGGTGAGGGCGCCGGCGATGTGGGCGGCGGCTATTTCGCCTTGGGAGTGGCCGATGACGGCGTCGGGGTGGATGCCGTGGTGTTGCCAGGTGCGGGCGAGGGCGACGGTGACGGCGAAGATGGCGGGTTGGACGACGTCGACGCGGTTGAGGTCGGGGGCGCCTGGTTCGGCGCGCAGGACGTCGAGGAGGGACCAGCCGGTGTGGGGCCTGAGGGCTTGGTCGCAGGCGTGGAGGTGTTCGGCGAACACGGGTGAGGTGTCCATCAGGGCGAGGCCCATGCCGGGCCATTGGGTGCCGTGGCCGGGGAACACGAACACCGTCTTCCCCGGAACACCGGTGGTCCGGCCGGTCACCGCCAGGGGCGCCGGGTCCTCGCCGGCCACCGCCGCCAGGCCGTCGAGGAGTTCCTCGCGGTCGGAGCCCAGGACGACGGCGCGGTGCTCGAACGACGAGCGCGTGGTCAGCAGTGACCAGCCGACCTCGACGGGGTCGAGCCGCCGCTCCTCGACGGCGGTCCGCAGGGCGGCGGCCTGCGCGCGCAGCGCGGTCCGGTCCCGTGCCGACAGCACCCACGGCACGACCCGCCCGTCGGCGGCCCCTGCCCCGGCCGTCGCCCGGGCCCCGGTCGCGGGCTCCGCCTCCGGTGCCGGGTCCACGACCGGCTCCCCGGCCGTCCGGGGCGGCTCGGTGACCACCACGTGGCAGTTGGTACCGCCCATGCCGAACGAGTTGACCCCCGCGACCAGCGGCGCGTCCGGCCGCGGCCACGGCCCCGGCTCCGTGCGCACCTCGATGTTGAGCGCGACCGGGTCGATCATCGGGTTGGGCGTCTCGTAGTTCAGGCTGGCCGGGAGCCGGCGGTGCCGCACGCTGAGCGCGGTCTTGATCAGGCCGACGATCCCCGCCGCGCCCTCCAGGTGGCCGACGTTGGTCTTGGCGGAGCCGACCTGCAGCGGCCCGTCCGTGCGGGCGGTGGCGAGCGCGGCGCTCACCGAGGCGGCCTCGACCGGGTCGCCCACCTTGGTGCCGGTGCCGTGGAGTTCCACGTACTGGACGGAGCCGGGGGCGAGGCCGGCCCGGTCGTGGGCCAGGCGCATGACGTCCCGCTGGGCGTCGGCGCTGGGCACGGTCAGGCCGTCCGTCGCCCCGTCGTTGTTCATCGCGGAGCCGCGGATCACGCAGTAGATCCGGTCGCCGTCGGCCACCGCCCGGGCGAGCGGCTTGAGGACGACGAAGCCGCCGCCCTCGCCCCGGACGTAGCCGTTGGCGCGGGCGTCGAAGGTGTAGCAGCGGCCGTCCGGCGAGAGTCCGCCGAACCGTTCGGTCTCCACCGCGGTCGCCGTCGCGAGGTTGAGGTTGACGCCGCCGGCCATCGCCACGTCCGACTCACCGGACAGCAGGCTCTCGCAGGCCAGGTGCACCGCGACCAGCGCCGAGGCCTGCGCGGCGTCCACGGTGAGGCTCGGTCCGCGCAGCCCGAGGGCGTAGGAGATCCGGTTGGCGATGATGCCGCGGCTGGTGCCGGTCAGCGAGTGCTGGTCGACGGCTTCGGGGCCGTGGTCGTGCAGCAGGGCGGCGTAGTCGTCACCGATGGCTCCGACGAAGACGCCGACCGCCCGGCCGGCCAGGTCGGCGGGGACGGTCATCGCGTCTTCGAGGGATTCCCAGGCGAGTTCGAGCATGAGTCGCTGCTGCGGGTCCATGCTCGCCGCCTCGCGGGGCGAGATGCCGAAGAAGGCCGCGTCGAACCGGTCGACGCCGTCGAGGAACGCGCCGTGCCGGAGCCCGGCGGTCCGGCCGGCCTCGCCGCGCCAGCGGTCGGGCGGGGTCGCCGAGACGGCGCTGCGCCCGTCCGTGAGCAGCTGCCAGAACGCGGCCGGGTCCGGTGCCTGGGGCAGGCGGCAGGACAGTCCGACGATGGCGATCGCGGCGCCCTGTTCGGGGAGGGCTCCCCCGGGGACGGTGAAGTCGTCGGGCATGGGTCCTGGCCGCCTTCCTCGTACAGCTGAACATCGTCGGGTGACATGGGGAAACCGAGCGGCCAGGTCATTTCCTCGCCGCTCGGGGAAACGCCGGAACCGTGCGGCTCAGTCCTCCATGGAAATGGTCGCCACGCAGATCGTGGTGTGCTCGTCGGGCCGTTCGACGAACTTGAACGTCCGCGTTCCCGTCTTTCCGGCGTAGCGCCCGCTGACGCCGATCGCGGGGAAACTGTTGACGCGGAACTCGGTGCCGTTCGGGTCCTCCTGGGCGACCGGGCCGGTCCAGCTGATGACCCCGTCGGCGAGCGTCTCGGTGGCGGTCATCAGCTGCATCAGGCTGCCGTCCGCGGGGTTGCCGTAGACCACCGCCATGCCCTCCGACGTGGACACCAGCGTGCCGTCCGCGTCGTAGAGCTCCTCGGTGAACGTCAGGTGGTGCCCGACTCCGGGCCGGGTCTCGCGGTGCACCGTGGTGTGGCAGACCTCGTGGAGATTCTCCAGATACATGGAATTCCGTTCTCCGTTCCGGACGGTGGCGGCGGACCGGCACTTCCGGGCCCGTCAGGAAATCATGGTCAACAGGCCTTAAACGGTCCTAAGAGCGGAGTGCCCGCGGGGGCGCGGGACGGGAATTCGGGGCGGTGCCGAGCCGCGTGCGACAGCGGAAAGCCGCGGCGGACAGCACGGGCGCTTCGCGCGCCCGGTGTCCGCCGCGGCCGGGTGTTCCGCCGTCAGATCACGTGGACTTCGGGCACGTACAGGATCCAGCGGCCACCGGCCTGCTGGAACTCCTGCTCCTTGGCCATGATCTCCTCGGCGTGGTTCCAGGCGAACAGCAGCGCGTAGTCCGGGTAGGAGTCGCTGAAGGCCGCCGGCGGCCGGACCGGGATGTGCATGCCCGGCGTCAGGCGGTTCTGCTTGTCCGGCGTGGTGTCGCAGACGAACTGGACGAGATCGGGGCCGATCCCGCAGAAGTTCGTCACCGTGGCGCTCTTCGCGGTCGCGCCGTATCCGACCACGGTGCGGCCCTCCGCCCGCAGCCGGGTCAGCAGCGCCAACAGGTCGTCCCGGATCGCGGTGACGTTCGCCGCGAACGCCCGCAGGGTGGCGAGTTCGCCGAGCTGCTGCGCGGCCTCCTCGGCGAGCAACCGGCCGACGGCCTCGGACGGGGTGCGGGCGCCCTGGCGGGCGAGCCAGTACCGCACCTCGCCGCCGTGCACGGGCAGGCGGTCGACGTCCACCAGTTCGAAGCCGAACCGCTGGGCGGCGGCCTGCACGGAGCCGGCCGAGAACACGAAGAAGTGCTCGTCGTAGATCTGGTCGAAGGACGTCTTGGCGACCACGTCGCCGAGGTACGGGTCCTCGAACACGAACACGCCGTCGGGCGAGAGCAGCGCGTCGACGCCGCGGAACACCGACTCCAGGTACGGGATGTGGCACATGGTGTTGGCGGCGTAGATGACGTCCGCCGGGCCCTCGGCGGCGTGGACGGCCGAGGCGGTGGCCTCCTCGAAGAAGTCGGTGCGCACCCGCACCCCCTTCGCCTGCGCCACCTTGGCGACGCCGGTGGAGGGTTCGAACCCGAGGTGGCGCACGCCCGCGTCCTGGACGGCCTTCAGCATGATGCCGTCGTTGCAGCCGATCTCCACCACGAACGGGTCGGGCCCGGTGAGTTCGGTGTCGAGCAGGCGCTGCGCGAGGCCGGCGAAGTGCTCGCGCATGACGGAGGAGCCCGACGAGTGGTACGGGTACTCCTCGTGGAACATCAGGTCCCGGGGGACCTCCTCGGTCAGCTGGACCATGCGGCAGCCGCCGCACTGGCCGACGGCGAGCCGGTAGAAGAACTCGCCGTCCGTGCGGCCGGGTTCGAGGAACCGGTCGGACAGGGGTTGGCGGCCCAGGTCGAGGAACTCCGTCACCTCGCCGCCGCAGACGCGGCAGGCGACCGGTGCGGTCACATCGGCTGGATCGGTCATGATCGAACTCCTTCGCGGTGAGTCAGAGCTCCGTCAGTACCTCGCGCAGCGCGCTGATGACCTTGTCCTGGAGATCCGGGGGCAGTGACGGGTACATGGGCAGGGAGAAGACCTCGTCGGCGAGGCGTTCGGTGACCGGCAGCGAGCCCGGGGCGTAGCCGAGCTTGGCGAACCCGCTCATGGTGTGGACGGGCCACGGGTAGCTGATGTTCAGCTCGATGTCGTGCTGCTTGAGCCGGTCGATGATCTCGTCGCGGCGCGGGTGGCGCGCGACGTAGACGTAGTAGACGTGTTCGTTGCCGGGGGCGACGGCGGGCAGGAGCAGGCCGCCCGGTCCGGTGAGGTCGCCCAGTCCCTCCTGGTAGCGGCGGGCGATCTCCCGGCGGCGCGAGACGTAGGTGTCGAGCCGGGGCAGCTTGGTGCGCAGGATCTCGGCCTGGAGTTCGTCGAGCCGGCAGTTGTGCCCGGGGGTCCGGACGACGTAGTAGACCTTGTCCATGCCGTAGTAGCGCAACTGGCGCAGGTCCTTGGCGAGGTCCGGGTCGTCGGTGAGGACGGCTCCGCCGTCGCCGTAGGCGCCGAGCACCTTCGTCGGGTAGAAGGAGAACGCGGCGATGTCGCCCATCGTCCCGGCGAGCCGGCCGTTCTGGCGGGCGCCGTGGGCCTGCGCGCAGTCCTCCAGGATCGCCAGCCCGTGCTCCGACGCCAGCCGCCGCAGCGGCTCCATGTCGACGCACTGGCCGTACAGGTGGACCGGCAGCAGGACCTTGGTGCGCGGGGTGATCGCGGCGGCGACCTGCTCGGTGTCCATGAGGAAGTCCTCCTCGCGGACGTCGACGAAGACCGGTGTCGCGCCGGTGCCGTCGATGGCGAGCACGGTGGGCGCCGCGGTGTTCGAGACGGTGATCACCTCGTCGCCGGGGCCGACGCCGAGCGCCTGGAGCGCCAGTTTGAGGGCGTTGGTCCCGTTGTCGACGCCGACGCACTGCGCCAGGCCGTGGTACTGCGCGAACTCGGCCTCGAAGCCGTGCACGCTTCTGCCGAGGATCAGCTGTCCGGACTCCAGCACCGTCTCGACGGCCGCGAGCAGGTCCGCCTTCTCCTCCCGGTACTCCGGAAGGTAATCCCATACACGAGTCGTCATGATCCTCACCGTGACATCGGGGCAGGATGCGGAGCATCCACGGATTTTCCGTCCTTGGTGGCGCGGGTCGCCCAGGCGCTCATGTAGTCGTTGTCCCGCTCGATGCCGAGCGCCTGGGTGCTCAGGAAGTCCACGGCGTCGGCGTAGGCGTACGGCTGCATGAACCCGCCGGCCCGCACGTCCCGGTAGAGCCGGGACAGCGGGTGGGCCGCGGTGAACGACGCGCCGCCGACCAGGGTGAGGCAGTCGTTCACGATTCCGGGGGCGAGCTGGTTGACGATCAACTTGGCGCACTGGAACGGCTGCATCATCTGCCGGCCGCGCTCGGCGGGGTCCCCGCCCAGGTCCGCGCTGCGGGCGTCGGCCGTGGTGAGTGCGGTGGCGGCGGTGGCGCGCAGCGCGTAGAGGCGGGCGCTCAGTTCGGCGACCAGGGTGCGCGCGGCGGCGGGCGCCGGCTCCGAGCGGCGTACGAGCGCGGCCACCGCCAGGTCGTAGGCGGCCTGCGCGACACCGACGTAGGCGCCCAACATCCCGATCGAGCTGACCGTCTGCCCGGCGAGCACCGCGTCGTTGCGGGCGCCGACCAGGTCGCGGACGAAGACGTCCTCGGCCGGGATCGGACAGTCGTCGAAGACGATGTCGACGGTGCCGGAGGCCCGCATCCCCAGGCCGTCCCAGTTGTCCAGCACGCTGAACCCGGGAGTGTCGCGGGTGACCACCGGGGACACCAACCGGGGCGCCTCGCCGGGCAGTTCCGTCTTCGCGTTGATGACGAAGTGGGTGCCGATCGGCCCCATGCTCACCAGGGTCTTGCGGCCGGACAGCCGCCAGCCGCCCGCACCGTCGGGAGTCAGCCGGGTGACCGCCGTGTGGTGGTCCTTGATGCCCGAGCACACGACGGCCTCGCCGGCGACCATCATCCGCAGCAGCCGTTCGGCGAGGGCGCGGGCCGCCGGGCCGCCGTGCCGCCACTCGTAGCCGAGGGTGATGCCCCGGCTGAACTGCATGTGCAGCGCGAGCGCGGTGGAGGCGTCGGCGTGGCCCACGCGTACGAGCGCGGTGGCGACGTCGTACAGCCGATCCACCCCCAGACCGCCGAGTTCGGCCGGCACCGTCGCGCCCATCAGGCCGTCCTTGCGGAAGGCGTCGAAGATCGCGGTGGGGAAGGTGCCGGTGCGGTCGTGTTCCGCCGCGGTGGCCCGGATCTGCGGCAGGTAGCCGGCGAGCCGGTCGACCAGGGCGCGGCCCGCGGGGGTCACCGGTTCGTGGAGCCCCGTTGGCGGGGCCTGGTGTGCCGTCGGTGTGGACATGGTGTGCTCCGTACTCTTTCCGTCGGCGGTCATCGGCGTTCGGTGCTTCCGGCCGGCCCGGGCGTGGCCCGCGGCCGGCCGCTACTTCTTCAGCGGTTCCCACCAGGACCGGTTGTCGCGGTACCAGCGGACCGTGTCGGACAGCCCCGACTCCAGGCCGATGCGCGGCCGGTACCCCAGTTCGGTGCGGATCTTCGTCCAGTCGACCGAGTAGCGCCGGTCGTGTCCCGGACGGTCGGCGACCTGCCGGACGGCGGACCAGTCCGCGCCCAGCTCCTTCAGCAGCCGGACGGTCAGGTCGCGGTTGGAGAGCTCGGTGCCGCCGCCGATGTTGTAGACCTCGCCGGGCCGGCCGCCCTCCAGCACGAGCTGGACCGCGCGGCAGTGGTCGTCGACGTGCAGCCAGTCCCGGACGTTCCCGCCGTCGCCGTACAGCGGGACGGGCAGGCCCTCCAGCAGGTTGGTGACGAACAGTGGGACGACCTTCTCCGGGAACTGGTACGGGCCGTAGTTGTTCGAGCACCGGGTCACGGAGACCGACAGCCCGTGGGTGCGGTGGTAGGCGCGGGCGAGCAGGTCGGCACTCGCCTTGGAGGCCGAGTACGGCGAGTTGGGCTCCAGCGGCTGGTCCTCCGTCCAGGAGCCGGCCTCGATCGAGCCGTACACCTCGTCGGTGGACACCTGCACGACCCGTCCGACGCCCGCGTCCAGGCAGGCCTGGAGCAGGGTGTGGGTGCCCTGCACGTTGGTCTGCACGAAGTCGTCGGGGCGACTGATCGAGCGGTCGACGTGGGACTCCGCCGCGAAGTGCACGACGACGTCCGCGCCCGGCAGCACTTCGGTGAGCAGCCCCGCGTCGCAGATGTCGCCGACCACCAGCTCGAACCGGCGGTCGGCCGAGACCGGCGCCAGGTTCTCGGTGTTCCCGGCATAGGTCAGCTTGTCCAGGACGGTGACCCGGGCGTCGGCGAACGCCGGGTAGGCGCCGGTGAGCATCTGCCGCACGTAGTGCGACCCGATGAACCCGGCACCCCCGGTGACCACCACGCGTTGGTTCGACGACATGTCCCAGTACCCGTCTCAGTCGGTCTTGCCCGATATCGCCATGACGTACCGGCCGTAGCCGGACTTCTGGTGCTTGCTGCCCAGCGCGTAGCAGGTGTCCGCGTCGATGTACCCGAGGTTGAGCGCGATCTCCTCCAGGCAGCCGAGCCGTACGCCGCGCTGCTCCTCGGCCCGGACGAAGGCGGCCGCGTCGAGCAGGCCGTCGTACGTGCCCGCGTCCAGCCACCTGGTGCCGCTGTCCAGCGAGTGGATGCGGGCGCGGCCCTGGGCGAGGTAGGCGCGGTTGACGTCGGTGATCTCCAGTTCGCCGCGTGCCGACGGGGTGATGTCGCGTACCACGTCGACGACGTCGCCGGAGTAGACGTACAGGCCCGTCACGATCTCGGAGCCGCGCGGCTGGGCCGGCTTCTCCTCCAGGCCGATCAGGCGTCCTGCGGCGTCCTTCTCGGCGACGCCGTAGGGGCGCGGGTCCGGCACGGTGTGTCCGAACAGGGTGGCGCCGTCGGCCTCGGCCAGGCTGCCGGTGAGCAGGCCCGGCAGGTTCGGGCTGGAGAAGATGTTGTCGCCCAGGATGAGCGAGACCGGTCCGGTGCCGATGAAGTCGGCGCCGATCCGGAGGGCGTCGGCGATTCCGGCGGGCTGCCACTGCTGGGCGTAGGTGATGTCCAGTCCGAGTTCCGCGCCGTCGCCGAGGACCTTCCGGAACATCGGGGCGTCGGTGGGGGTGGTGATGACGAGGAATTCCCGTATCCCGCCGAGCATCAGCGTGGACAGCGGATAGTAGATCATGGGCTTGTCGTACACCGGGAGCAATTGTTTGGAGAAGGCGACGGTCAGCGGATGGAGCCGAGAGCCTGTTCCCCCGGCCAGAATTATTCCCTTCACGGGCGGCACCTCTGCTACCTGGGATCGGGCGTCTGAGTACTGGGAGCGAGCGTTTTTCGGTCGTTCACATGGTCGGTCGCGGCCGTTCGGACGTTGTCCTGTTCACGGTCGCCGGGTCCGCTAAAACCGGTCTTGCCCCCGGCTAGGGCGGGTCAGCGGCGGGACTCGACCGACTTGATGACCTCGCGCGCGACCAGGTCGACCTCCTCGTCGAGCAGGTCCTGGTGCGCGGGCAGCAGCAGGGCGGTGTCCGACACGATGTCGGTGACCGGCAGCACGGTCTGCGTGGCGCCGTACCGCTGGACCCGGTGCAGCGGGTAGTAGCGCCAGGAGGTGTAGATCCCCTGGGCGAGCAGGTCCTCGCTGACCCCGTCGCGGATCTCCTGGGAGTCGAACCGCAGCCAGTAGAAGTAGTGGGTCGACTCGTGGCCCGGCGGCACGGCACACGGGGTGCGGACCCCCGGCACGTCGGCCAGCGCCCGGTCGTACCGCTGGGCGATGGCGCGCCGCCGCTCGACGAACCCGCCGAGCCTGCGCAACTGCACCATGCCCATCGCGGCGGTCATGTCGTTGCCGACCAGGCGCCGCCCGATGTCCTCCACCTCGAAACTCCACCACAGGTGCTTGGACTTGGCGGCGGTGGTGAACGAACTGCGGTCCTCCAGGCCGTGGTAGGCGAGGCGGCGCGCCCGGCGGGCCCCCTCCGGGTCCCGGACGTACAGCATGCCGCCGTCCCCGGTGGTGATGACCTTGCGGGCGTCGAAGCTCCAGATGCCGTAGTCCCCGAAGGTGCCGCACCGGCGGCCGTGCGCGCTGGAGGCGACCGACACGGCCGCGTCCTCGATGAGGGCCACGCCGCGCTCCGCGCAGAGCGCGGCGATCTTCTCCACCTCGCCGGGGTAGCCCCCGTAGTGCAGGACGATCACGGCCTTGGTCCGGGGGGTGAGCACGGCGAGGACGTCCTCGACCCGGGGGTTGAGGGTTTCCTCGTCGATGTCGCAGAACACCGGACGGGCGCCGGCGTCGACCACGCAGTTGGCGTTCGCGATGAAGCCGTTCGACGGCAGCACGACCTCGTCGCCCGGCCCGACGCCGAGCAGGTCCATGGTGAGGAACAGCCCGGAGGTCGCCGAGTTGAGGAACAGCACGTGGTCGGCCGAGACTCCGAGGTGCTGCGCGAACAGCTCCTCGAACTCCTCGGTCCGCGGCCCGTACCCGAGCCACTTGCTGTCGAACACGGCGCTGATCGCGGCGAGTTCCTCCGCCCCGATACTTGGCTGGGTCACATTTATCATTACGCGTCTCCAGATCGAGGGGTACGGTGGTCGGCGGCGGCTCGGATGGCGTGCCGACAACCGCCGGGCGGTGCACATGGACAGGCCGAGTTTCGGGCGTCCGGCTAAAGGTGTCCTAAAGCTCGGCCGAGCCCTCCGGTTTTAGGGGTACTTCAGTCGGCCGGGATATCCGTTGGGAGATCACCAAGGTTCCCGGCCGGGCGAGCGCCCGGTCGTCCAGCGCACCCCGGAGGTAGCATGGCCGAGAGCGTCGGCGCGGTCGACAATGCGGTTTTCGACGAGCGCCTTGCCAATTTCCAGAACTGGCAGGAAACCCCGTGGGGGCAGCTGCGCTATTCGGTGGTGGCGGCCAACCTGGCCCGCCACCTGGGCGACGGACCGCTGC
Source organism: Kitasatospora sp. NPDC028055 (assembly GCF_040637885.1). Lineage (NCBI taxonomy): Bacteria > Bacillati > Actinomycetota > Actinomycetes > Kitasatosporales > Streptomycetaceae > Kitasatospora > Kitasatospora sp. NPDC028055. The sequence continues at coordinate 10,249 of NZ_JBEZXE010000091.1, forward strand.
GCGTGCTGGACGTCGCGGGCGGCAACGGCAAGGAGGGTGTCCGGCTCGCGCTGGCCGGCCACCGGGTGACGATCTTCGACGTGGCGCCGGTCTCCCTCGACGGGGCGCGCAAGCTCGCCGAGGAACGCGGGGTGACCGACCGCGTCGACGTCCGCGAGGGCGACGCGCACGATGTCCCGAAGCTCTTCGCGGGCCAGGAGTTCGACCTGGTGCTCTGCCACAACCTGCTGCAGTACGTGTCGGACCGGGCCGAGGTCTTCCGGGGCATCACGACCCTGCTCACGCCGGGCGGCCTGCTCTCCGTGGTCTGCCCCAACACCTACGCGGTGCCGCTGGAGGCCGCGGTGCGCGAGCTCGACCTCGAGGCGGCCCTGCGCGCCGTCGACGCCCGGACCAAGCCCAACGTGGTGTACGGCAAGGACATCGACGTCCTGACCGCCGACGAGATCGCCGGCCTGTACCGCGAGTCCGGCCTCGACGTCGTCGGCACGCACGGCGTGATGAACGTCTGCAACCTCATCGCGGACAACGACATCAAGCACGACCCGCAGTTCTTCGCCCGGCTGGAGGAGCTGGAGATCGCCCTGGCGGGCCGACAGCCCTACCCGTCCACCGCGCGCATGTTCCACCTCATCGGGCGTCGTCCGAGTTGACGGCCGCCGGCACCTGCGAAGGGATCCTGTCATGCGGGTTCTGATCACCGCGGCCACCTTCCGGTCGCACCTCTATCCGTTGGTCCCGCTGGCGTGGGCACTGCGGGCGGCGGGCCACGACGTGCGGATCGCCGTCCAGCCGTCGCTGGTGGGCGACGTCACCGCCGCCGGCCTGCCCGCCGTCGAGGTCGGCCGCGGCCCGGACTTCATGAGCGAGCTCAAGAAGTCCGTCGAGTCGGGCGGCGGCACCCCGCCGGGCACCGCGCCGAGCATCGAGAAGATCGTCGTGCCGCACATCCGGATCGCCGAGGCGGTGGTGGCCGACCTGCTCCCGTTCGCCCGGAACTGGAAGCCGGACCTGGTGGTGGCGGACCCGGCCGCGTTCGCCGCGCCCGCGATCGCCAAGGCCGCCGGGGTCCCGCTGGTCCTGCACACCTGGGGGCCGATGCCGCACCAGCTGTGGGCCGACCTCACGTCCGAGCGCGCGGTGCGCGAGAACTGGCCCAAGGACCTGGTGGCGTTCCTCGACACCTGGAACGTCGAACTCGGCCCGGACTACGCGGACCTCGTGGTGGACCCCTGTCCCGAGGAACTGCTCGCGATCCGGATGGCCAAGCGCCAGGAGGCGCGGTACGTGCCGTACAACGGCGCCGCCGTCACCCCGGCCTGGCTGGACGAGCCGAAGCGACGGCCGCGGGTCTGCATCACCTGGGGCACCACCAGCGAGTTCATGGGCCCGGAGGTGCTGCGCCCGCCGCTGCTGGCGATCGAGGCGCTGGCCGGCCTCGACGTCGAGATCGTGGCGGCGCTCGGCAAGGCCGGCCGGGAGCTGCTCGGCGACGGGAGCGAGCAGGTCCGGGTGGTCGACTGGATGCCGCTGTCGATGCTGATGCCGACCTGCGACGCCCTGATCAGCCAGGGCGGCCCCGGGACGGTCCTGGCCGCCCTCGTCAACGGGGTGCCCCAGGTGGTCGTTCCGCAGATCAGCGCCCAGCCGCTCGGCGCCGAACTGCTCACCAAGAGCGGGGCGGGCCTGACGCTCAGGCCCGACGAGCTCACCGCCGAGTCCGTCGTCGAGGCCGTCACCGAACTGCTCGAGGGCGGCTCGGTGGGGCCCGCCGCCCGGGTGCTCGCCGAGCGGAACGCCGCCCGGCCCGACCCGACGCAGCTGGTCGCCACGCTCGGCGCCCTGGCGGCCGGTCGGTAGGAGCGCGGTTGGTAGGAGCGCGGTCGGCCGGGGCCGGCCGGGCGGGGGCGGTGCTCAGCCGTCCGTGCCCGGCCGGCCCCGGTCCGTCGGTGCCCGCCTGTTCGGCCTGTCGGTGCCCGGTCCGTCGGTGCCCGCGGTTCGGCCCGTCCGTGCCCGGACCGCGGACGAAGGGCCCGCCCCCGGCCTCCTGGATGTCAGGAGGCCGAACTAGCCGCCCATCCG
>NZ_JBEZXE010000092.1:0-8961 GCF_040637885.1 Kitasatospora sp. NPDC028055
CTGGCCTCGGCGGTGACCGGCGGCTTCCTCGGCAAGGTCAGCGGCGGGTTCACCGGCAGCGGCGACCTCGCCGGACAAGCGGTCGGCCACGTCGCCCTCGGCCAGGACGGCGCCGGCGCCGTCGACGTCTCCGCCAGCGAGGTGCTCGGGTACTCCGGCTCCTGGCTCGTCCTGATCCTCGTCGTCGGCCTCGGCCTGTTCCTCTGGTACGCGAAGTCCTGGCGGGAGCGGGCGCTGGCCCTGTCCGGCGCGGTGACCGGCGCGACGTGGGGCATCGCCTCCTCGATCGGCGGCTGGGCCGCGATGGCCGGCGTCCCGCTGTTCACGTGGCTGGGCGAGCAGGTGATCGGCTGATGGCCGGGCCCACCATCGTCCGCGCCCAGCGCGGCGCCCAGCACCTCGTCCTCGCCCTCGCCCACTGGGCCGGCGGGCACAACGTCAGCGCCGAGGAGATCACCCGCCGCATCGTCAAGGCCCGCCAGGAAGCGCACGCCCTGGCCGTCGCCGAACAGGCCCGCCTTGCCCAGGCCGCCCAGAAGAAGGCCACGAAGCTTCGGCGCATCTCCGAGCGCGACGGCGGCCTGGTCCCCGCCCAGATGACCGCCCTGCAGACCGCGGACCTCGAAGCCCAACGCCACGGCGCCGCCCTCAGCGCACTCGGCGACTTCGAGGTGCCGGCGCTCGACCCCGGCCACATCCGCCACCGGCGCCACCGCATCGCCGCCGTGCGCTGCATGGTCCTGACCCTGGCCCCCGGCGCCGTCATCGCCGGGAGCTGGGTGATCGACGGCACCGTCTTCCTGTGGTCGGTGCTCGGCGGAGCGGCGGCCTGCGTGATACGCGGCGACAAGCCGTTCCAGCTCGGCCTCCGCCCGGTCCCCGCCGAACTGCTCGCCGCCACCCCACTCGTCCTGCCAACGGTCACCGCGACCGTCGTCGAGCCGGAGGGCCCCGCAGCCGACCCCGGCGAGTGGAAGGCCGACCTTCGCCGCCACGTCGAACGCGCCGTCGCGATCGCCGACCTCGGCGGCGCGAAGGCCGTCCACGTCGCCGACCTCCTCGCCGGCCTCCAGCAGTCCGGCCAGTTCCTCGGCGCGACCAGCAAGACGTTCCCCGGCACCCTGCGTGACGCCGGAATCCCCGTCGAGGTCGTCAAGATCAAGGGCGAGAGCGGCCTCGGGGTGCGCTACGACAAGCTCGGCGAGGCCCTCGGCCATCAGCCGGCCCTGCCCGCCCACCTGGTCCCCGACCTGACCGAGGACCAGGACCAGGAGGCCGGGGGAGTACCCCTCTCCAAGCCCCTCCCCCACCAGGGCGCAGCCACCGGGTAAACGGGTAAACGTCGAGGCCAGCCGTTTACCGTTTACCTTTACCGCCAGATTTACCGCTCCCCGAGAGGGGATGTCGATCAAGAACCGGAGCCCCCGCCAGCACCCGCCGGCGGGGGCTCAGTCATGCCCGCTGTTACAACTTTCTCTACTGGATCAAGGGCCGCGCTGCGGCCCCCGGCGGCCGTCCGCTCCGGCCGCCCTCCTGTCTCCGCCCCGGGCTGCCGGGCGACGGCCGCCGAGGGAACGTCACCAACCGTCACCGATCCCGGGGGCGCTGCCCCCAGACCCCCGACCACCTCCGGGGAGCCGGGGCGACTGGCGATCTTGTGCGGCGTGCGACGGGGCGGGCGTGGACCGTATGGCGGGACTCCCCGGCGGACGGCACCCCAAGGGGCGTACCACGGCCTCTGGGGGCCCCTCACCGGCCGCGCGCACACGTAACCGACCTGGAAGCACGGTCGGGGCCCCCGGCGGCCGTGGTGCGGACAAGCTGCCGCCCACCGGGGAGTCCCGCCACGGCCCACCCCCGTGGGTCAAGGACGATGGCCGGGCACCGGGCGAAAAGGCCGGCCCCGGTAGGGCCAGCGAACCCGTTCCCGGGCAACCGCGGATTCCGCCTCGCGCGCGCACGACGCACGCGCGCCTTGGACCCGCCGACCGGTCCCGCCGGCACTCGATGATGAACATGAACCCGGCCCACTCCTGGCCGCCCGGATCGAGCCCGGCCTGCTTGGCCGACGACCGCCGGTTCACGTACGGCACGTCACCGAATTCACGTACGCGAGCAGCTGCACCACAACGAGGACCAGGACGACGAACACCACCAGGAGCACGAGCAGCTGCCAACCAACCTCAGGCCCTTGCATCACGGATCCGACGGCAGCCCTATCACGTGATAGGGAATCCAAGATCGAGAACGACCACACCTCATGCACTTCGAGCTGACCCCGGCGACGACCCCACGTCTGCGACAGCTCTTGCATCTCCGAACCAAGATCATTCTGAGTGCTAAGGTATCGTCACTTCGCGACGATACGAGGCCGCCCACGGGCGGCCTTTCTGGTGTCCGGGATCATGGTCGGATGAGTACTCACAGGCGCCCGCTGCACGTCCGGTCCGACGACGACGACCAGGGCGTCGAGCACACCGCCGGCGCCCGCCGACTGCCCGTCGAAGCGACGGCCGCCGTCGAGGACCAGGCCGCCGTCGACGTCCACCAGGAGCACGTCGAGCCGCCCCGTCGACGGCCGCTCGGCCCCGGTCCGGCGAGCGGAAACTGCGACAGTTTCCACTAACTCGCTACCGGCATCTACCGCGTGAAACCGGGGCCTGTGAACCGCCCATCGGGCGGAGCAAGTTGTGCCGCAAGGACTCCTTGCGGCGCCGCTCCGGCAGCAGCGAGCTATCCCCGTGGACCGTCCAATCGGACGGTCCACGGGTCCGGCGGGGGCACCGGGGGGAGAAAAGGCCGGCGCCCTCGCCGACCGCCTGGCCGTCCTCGGCGCAGGCCTGCGTGAGCCGGTCCCGTAGGCCCGGCTTGCGCGATAGCTTGCTCCGCCCGTTCCCGGCGGTTCGGAGCGTCAGCGAGTTAGTGCTTACTGGTACCAGTTTCGCGATCCGTGCGTGCCGGACGGTCGCCGTCGCCGTTCAGCCGGGCCAGCAACTGGGCGCGTTCCTGCTCGGCCTGGTCCGCCTCGTACTCGGCGATCCGGGCCTGGCGTTCCAGCTCCTCCCGGCGGGCGATCACCCGGGCGAACAACGCCTCCTGGATCTCGGCCAGCTCCTCGGCGGTGGCGATCCGGACGTGGTTGCGGCGGCCGCCGAGGCCCGCGACCAAGTCGGCCGCGGACTCGTAGCACTCGGCCTCGATGACCGCCTTCACGTCCATCTCGGCGTCGGCCTGGACGACCGTCGCGTGCGCGTCGGGCGTCATGATGACGCCGCCGGTCAGGTCGTCCGGCTTCTGCTGCTCGTAGACGTACTGGAGGTCTTGCTCCTCGGAGTCGTCGCCGACCAGGCCGAGGTGGCGACGCAGGCCGCGCGTCCACTCGATCGCCCGGCGCCCGGCCATCGCGGTCTCGTACTCGGCCCACCAGGCGCGGCACTGCGCGGCGGTGCCGTAGCCCTCGGCCTGGCGCGGGTCGAGTTCGGCGACCTCCAGGTCCCACAGGCGGTAGAGCATCTGGAACGGCGTCATGGTCTTGCGGCCCCGGCCGGTCTTGCTGGAGGCGTTCGCGGTCTCCAGCGCGGCCCCGCCGGCGGCGTCCAGGTCGCCCCGCACCGAGTCGGTCGGGGGCTTCCCGTCCTGCACCTTGGTGAGGTACTCGATCAGCGCGGCCGCGTCGGGCGACTTCACGATCTGGACCATGACGCCGTGGCCCTTGCCCCGGCACTTGCAGTCCGGGATGCCGCACTCGGTCGACGGCTCGAACTTCGGGTCGGCCTTGCGCAGGGTGCGGGCCCACAGGTCGCGCAGCCAGTCCTCCCACTCGGTCAGCGACTCCTCCGTGGGCTCGAAGTAGCCCTCGGGGTCGAGCGTGCCGTTGGCCGGGGTGCCGTCGACCGTGGCGCCCAGGAACGCGAGCAGGTTCATGTGCGGGTGCCAGCCGTTGGCCTGGCTGCGGGTGACCTCGGAGGCCCGGGCCATGCCGATGTACCCGATCGAGTGACGGATGCCGGGCTCGGCCGGGCGGATCGACTCGCCGACCGAGCCGTCCTTGCGCGTCCAGCGGTTGCGGGCCTCCGGCCTCCCGTAGAACGCGGGGTCGGTCAGCATCGTCTGGTAGGCCCCAGGAACGCGCCGGGCCTTGCCGGAGCGGTCCCGCACCGGGGAGCCGTCCGCGCCGACCATCTGGGCGCCCCACAGCGCGTCAGAGAGCCTGTCCAGCTCCGTCGTGTGGTTGTGGCGGGCGGTCAGCACGATGACTGCCAGCGTCCCCCCGGCCGCCAGGTGCCGGAGCGCGGCGGTCTTGAGCTCCTCCGTGCGGCCCCGGCGGATCGCCGCCGAGCACTCCGGGCAGAACCAGATCCGCCCGCACCGCACCAGGCCAATGGTGACCGCGTAGCCCTTGCTCGACCGGGCGTGGATCACCCCGGTGTCCGGGTCGAGGACCCGGCGCCCGCAGCCCGCGCACGCGCCGTGCTTCGAGATCCGGTTGAGCAGCTTCCGGCCCTGCCAGCGCCGCACCGGCGCCGGGGTCGCGGCCCGAGTCGCCACCTGGGGAGATGCCTGCGAGTCGCCGCTCTCGGAAAACTCTGTCAACCCTTTACCTAGTTGGTCCGCTTCGCGGCCCGAAACCGGCCCCTGACCTGCGGAAATGCCGGTTTCAAATCCGGACGTTGGTTCGGATACTGACGATCCATTACGTCCGAGTTCGCCCGCAATGATCCGCTTTGCCCGCTTTCGGCAGGAATCGGTGCAGTAGGTCTTGGTCCGCCCTCCAGGCGCGTTGGTGATCCGCTTCTGGCACATCGCGCACTTCGGCCGCTTCGGGAGACGCACGGAGCGGAGAGGCTGCGAGGGTGGGGCCGTATCGCTTACGCTGGTCAACGAGTCCTCGGGATCTGGCGAGAACGAGGCTCATGGGCCTCGGATGTGTGAGAGCTGACGAGGTCCGGCAAGGCGAGGTCCTGGTGGTGAGACACCGGGGCCTTTGCCGTTCCTAGGGTCCGATCTTGCCCTGCCGCAAGCGTCCAGCGTTGCGGAACGCGCTGATGGGGCCGGTGGGATTTCGCAGTGCTGAGAGAGGCCGGGACGCGGTTGGCGTCCCGGCCTCTGCCGTTCGGTCAGCCGGCCTTCCGGACCTCGGTGGCCGCCATCAGCAGCACCGAGCCGTCGTCATCGACGTCCTCGGCCCAGTCCCAGGTGACGGCCCCGGCCGGGGCCTCGTAGCCGAGCATCTCCAGGGCCTCGGCCCGGGCCTCGACGGTCGGGATCTCGGCGGTGCCGAACTCCTCGGTGGGCCAGTCGGCGACGCGGCCGGGCAGGACGACGAACAGGCGCCAGGTGCCGTCCGCGTTCTTCGCGAGCTGGGCGCGGTAGGTAGTCACGGTCGGGGATTCTCCTCCGGTCGGGCCGGGCGCCGGCCCTTCGGCGGGCGCCCGACAGCGGTCTACTCCTACGCGGCAGCGGCGAGCTGCTTGCGGTTGGTGCTCACCCAGCCGATGGACCAGCCGGTCGCGTCGGCGATTTCGCGGACGCTGAGCCCAGGGTTCTTGGCGATGAACGCGAGGGCCTTCTCCTCCGTCATCTTCGCGGCCTCCGTCGTGTTCACGGTGTTCACCGCCGACACCTTCACGGCCGGGCGGGCCCGTTCACGGTCGGCCCGCTCCTGGGCCTCGCCCTGTTCACGGGCGGCCTGCTCGGCGCGTTCACGGGCGGCGCGGTCGCGCTCCTCCTTGCGTCGGCGGTCGTCGGCCTCGCGCTGTTCACGGGCGGCCTGATCGGCGCGTTCGCGGGCCTCCTGCTCGTCCCGGTCCCGCTGTTCACGGGCGAGGCGGTCGGCCCGCTCCTGGGCCTCGCGCTGCCTCTGGGCGTCGCGGTCGGCCTGGCGTTCAGCAGCCTCGTGGGCGAGGCGGTCAGCCTCCAGCTTCGCCTGGTGGTCGCGCTCGGCCTGGCGCTCAGAGGCCTCGCGGTCGGCCCGTTCACGGTCGAGCCTCTCCTGGTGTTCACGGGCCTCGCGTTCACGGCGCTCGTCGTCCGCGCGCTGCTGGTCACGCTCCTCGCGGGCGCGCTGTTCACGGGCGAGGCGGTCGGCCTGTTCACGGGCCAGCTGCTGCTGGTGTTCACGCTCCAGGCGGTCGAGTGCCCGGGTGATCGCCCGGCGGTACGCGAGGCCGGCCTCCCCCGTCGCGATGAGCAGGGCCGGCGCGACGGCGTGAACACCCACGCCGACCCAGTCCCCGTTGAGCCAGGAGAAACCGACGTTCAGCAGGAGCGTGAACAGGCCGGTGAGCCAGCGCAGGATGGCCGGCCATGCCCCGGCATCGCCGCCGAGGCGGGCGACGGTGGAGTCGAGCCGGATCACGATGACGACCGCGGAGTCGACCACCAGCGGGAGGACCGGGGCGGTCCAGCCCCAGCCGTCCGGGCTGACCGACTTCACCAACGGCGTGACGGTCAGGACGCTGTAGAGGATCGCCCCGGCGGTGATGAACCAGGTGCCGAAGCTGAGGGTCCGCTCGGCGGAGTCGACCTGGGCGCGGGTCATGGTCTTGGTGCTGATCACCGGACCACCCCCGGCGTGCGGACCAGGGGATACTGAACGACGTGGGACACGGGTACCTCCGTGGATCACGGGGCCGTCCCGGCGCTGCATGCCGGGCGGCCCACTCTCGTATCTGGGGTCGGATCAGGCCTGGTCGTCGGGCCTGGCGGTGTACTCGACCGCCAGCACCACGCCGCGCGGCCACCACGTGGTGCCGTACTCGATGACACCCAACCCGTCGTGCCGGACCGTCGTGCGCTCCAGCACCGGCTGTCCCTGCGGCACGTTGAAGGCCTCCGCGTGCTGGAGGCTGGTCAGGTCCACCGCGAAGTGGTCTTGGGTGATCTCCGTACGCCGACCCGTCGCCGCCTCGATACGGGCGACGTTGCCCGGCGGGGTGGACTCGGTCGTGAGGAGCTCAGGGACCAGGTCCGCCAGCTCGGCGGGGAACCACGAGTGGCTCATGCGGATGACGCGGTCACCGCGTCGCACCAGCCCACGGCGCAGGATCGCCTGGGCACCGGCCTCGATGCCGAGGATGTCTGCCTCGTGCCCGCCGGTGCGGGTCAGCCCGGCGGAGAGGATGACGGCTTCATCGGTGGCCGCGTACTGCTCGCCGCGCTGACGGGTGCCGTCGACCCGCACCCGCAACGTGGCGAAGTCATGCGGGCGGAAGGCGGCCTGGTAGCCCAAGCCCTGCACCGGAGAGGCGTAGCCCTCCATCTGGAGTGCACGCAGGGCCCGTTGCGCCGTCTTGGTGGCAACTCCCCATTTGTCGGCGATCTGCCGGACGGAGGGCAACTTCTGCCCGTCCACGATCTGCCGGTCGGCGATCAGCCTGCGGTAGTGGTCCGCAATCGCCTGGTACCCCACGGATTCGGGCGCCATTTCGAACGCCTCCCTTGAGCTTGTGACGGTCGGTCAAGGCCCTTGCCTGACCGCGAGGATTGCTGCTACAAAGTGCTGTAGTACCTCGGTACCACAGCGTAGTACCTAGGTACCTATGTAGCGCAAGTGTCCGTCACAAGCGCCCCGCCCGATCACCTCTCACAGATCGCGGGCGGGGCTGTGACCAGCGGAAATTCCTCCGAGAAGAGGTGCCAGTCATGGCCCACGCTACCCCCGTCCCCCCGATCACCCCCGAGGACCGCTCCCAGGCCTCCGGCGCCGCCGGCCGTCACCTGGACCGCATGACCGGCAAGGGCGGTGCGCGATGAAGCCGTTCATCACCTTGCCGCTGGTCGGCGTCGTGCGCCGTGACGGCGCCGGCGGCGTCGCCTACCGCACCGAGACCCCGGTGCCGCTGGACGTCGTGTCCGGCCTGATCCGCGAGTCCTGGTGCAGCCGGATCTCGGTCACCGACGCCTCGGCCGACGGGCAGTGGCCCGCCGAGTTCCGCGCGATGTGCATCTACGAGTCCCAGCCGTTCGTGCTCACCGGCCTGATCGGGAGGCGGCACTGATGTTCCGCCGGAAGACCACCCAGCCGCAGCAGTCCGGCCAGCAGCGCCGGGCGGCCGCCGTCCGCGACGCGGACCGCGCCGGCCACGCCGCCATGGACGCCAAGACCCGCCGCACCACGGCCCTGGAGGCCAACCCCGTCCGCGCCTGGTGGCGCTCGTCCTGACCCGCCCGGGCCCGGCCTCCCCGGCCGGGCCCCTCCCAAGGAGAACCCCGTGGGCTACCTGCTGTGCCTGTTCTTCCTGCTGGTCGACGCGGCGATCACGGTCGTGTGCGTGTGCGAGCTGATCCGCCGGGGGGTGTGGAAGTGACCTACGACCAGCACACCCCGCCGCAGCCGATCCGCGAGCTGCCCTCCGACCACCACAACGCCGTCGACTGGGACCGCGTGAAGCGGTCCGCGCGCTCGCTGCGGCCGCAGCACCCGCTCAAGACCGGCGCCACCGTGGCGGCCGGCGCGGTCCTGGGCCCGTGGTGGACCACCCACGCCGTGACGCCGCTGCTCGACCGCTACGGCCCGTCCGCCGCGATCGGCATGGCCGTCATGGCCGGCATCTACGGCTCCGTGGCCATGACCAAGACCCGCCCGATCATCCGCCGCGCGCTCGCGATCGCCCTGATCGCCACCGTCACCGGCACCCTCTACGCGGCCCCCGTCCGCGACCTCATCTCCACCTGGATCGTTGGGAGCTGACTCATGAACCTGATCGACTTCACCCACACCGTCACCCGCGCGGGCAGTGCCTTCGGGTTCGCCACCATGTCGATCACCGCCATGGTGATCTACTTCCGCAGCGGCCGGACCTTCGCCGCTCTCAAGCCCCGCTCCGTCTGGCTCCCCTGGGCCGCCAGCGCCCTGACCATGGTCCTGGCCTCGGCGGTGACCGGCGGCTTCCTCGGCAAGGTCAGCGGCGGGTTCACCGGCAGCGGCGACCTCGCCGGACAAGCGGTCGGCCACGTCGC
>NZ_JBEZXE010000093.1:0-8179 GCF_040637885.1 Kitasatospora sp. NPDC028055
TGTTGCCAGGTGCGGGCGAGGGCGACGGTGACGGCGAAGATGGCGGGTTGGACGACGTCGACGCGGTTGAGGTCGGGGGCGCCTGGTTCGGCGCGTAGGACGTCGAGGAGGGACCAGCCGGTGTGGGGTCGGAGGGCTTGGTCGCAGGCGTGGAGGTGTTCGGCGAAGACGGGTGAGGTGTCCATCAGGGCGAGGCCCATGCCGGGCCATTGGGTGCCGTGGCCGGGGAACACGAACACCGTCTTCCCCGGAACGGCGGCGCCCCGGACGAGCCGGGCGTCCGGCTGATCGGCGGCCAACGCCCTCAGCCCGTCGACGAGTTCGCCACGCGTGGTGGCGACGACGGCGGCGCGGTGGGTGAAGCCGGCGCGGGTGTCGAGCGCGGCGGCGACGGCGGCGGGGGTGAGTTCGGGGTGGGCTTCGACGTGGTCCGCCAGCCGTTCGGCGTGCTGCCGCAGGGCGGCCGGGGTCCTGGCCGAGAGCGGCCAGGTGACCGGTGTCGCGTCGGCCGTGCCCGTGGGGTGCGACGGTTCCTCGGTCCGAGGCACCGGCCGTGCGGCGGGGGCCTGTTCGAGGATGACGTGGGCGTTGGTGCCGCTGATGCCGAAGGAGGAGACGGCGGCGCGGCGCGGCCGGCCGGGCGTGGGCCAGTCGCGGTTCTCGGTCAGGAGCTCGACCTTGCCCGTGCTCCAGTCGACGTGCGGGGACGGTGCGTCGACGTGCAGGGTCCTGGGCAGGACCTCGTGGCGCATCGCCTCGATCATCTTGATGATGCCGGCGACGCCGGCGGCGGCCTGGGTGTGGCCGATGTTGGACTTGACGGAACCGAGCCAGAGCGGGTGTTCGCGGTCCTGGCCGTAGGTGGCGAGCAGGGCCTCCGCCTCGATGGGGTCGCCCAGCCTGGTCCCGGTGCCGTGGGCCTCCACCACGTCCACGTCGGTGGCGGCGAGCCCGGCGCCGGCCAGGGCCTGACGGATCACCCGGCGCTGGGCGGCGGCGCTGGGCGCGGTGAGGCCGTTGGAGGCGCCGTCCTGGTTGACGGCGGAACCCCGGACGACCGCGAGGATCTGGTGGCCGTTGCGGCGGGCGTCGGAGAGCCGTTCGACCAGCAGCAGGCCGACGCCCTCGCTCCACACCACGCCGTCGGCGGCGGCCGCGAAGGACTTGGAGCGCCCGTCGGGGGCCAGGCCGCGCTGGCGGCTGAACTCGACGAAGGCGTTCGGGGTGGCCATCACCGTGACCCCGCCGGCGAGGGCGAGGTCGCACTCGCCGTTGCGCAGCGCGCGGGCGGCCAGGTGCAGGGCGACCAGCGACGAGGAGCACGCGGTGTTGACGGTCAGCGCGGGTCCGGCGAGGTCGAGCGCGTACGACACCCGGCCGGACGCGACGCTCGTCTGGGTCCCGGCGAGCAGGAACCCCTCGAAGCCGTCGGGTGCCGCCTGCATGAGCCGGTTGCCGTAGTCGTCGTACATGACGCCGGTGAAGACGCCGGTGTGGGTGCCGCGCAGGGTGGTGGGGTCGATGCCGGCGTTCTCGAGGGTCTCCCAGGCGGTTTCGAGGAGGAGCCGCTGTTGCGGGTCGGCGGCGAGGGCCTCGCGGGGGCTCATGCCGAAGAATTCGGGGTCGAAGTCGGCGGCGTCGTGGAGGAATCCGCCGTGGCGGGTGTAGCTGGTGCCGGGGTGGTCGGGGTCGGGGTGGTAGAGGGCGTCGAGGTTCCAGCCGCGGTCGGTGGGGAACTCGCCGATCGCGTCGACGCCGTCGGTCACCAGTCGCCACAGGTCCTCGGGGGAGCGGACGCCGCCGGGGTAGCGGCAGGCCATGCCCACGATCGCGATCGGCTCGTCGTTCCGCACCCGGGTGGTGGTGACCTCGTCGGTGCGGCCGGTGCCGGTGATCCGCTCGCCGAGGTACCGGGCGAGCGCGGCGGCGGTCGGGTGCTCGAACACCACCGTGGCGGGCAGCCGGAGGCCGGTGGCGGCGTTGACGCGGTTGCGCAGTTCGACGGTGGTGAGGGAGTCGAGACCCTGTTCGCGCAGGGCCCGATCCGGTTCGACCGTCGCGGGATCGTCGTGGCCGAGCACCTCGGCGGCCTTGGCGCGGACGAGGTCGAGCAGCGCCGCCTCCCGCTCGGCCGGGGGCAGTTCGGCGATCCTCCGGGCGGACGCGGCGGGCCGCGCGGCGGTGCTGCGGGCGTGGGCCGGCCCGCCGGTGCGGGGCAGCAGGCGGCGCAGCAGCGGGGGGATCCCGCCCCGGTCGTGCTCGGCCCGGACCGCCGCGAGGTCGAGCCGGGCCGGCAGGGTGACCGGCCGGCCGGCGGTGAGCGCGGCGTCGAACAGGGCGAGCGCGTCCTCGGCGGGCATCGCCGCGAGGCCGCCGCGGCGCAGCCGGGCCTGGTCGGAGTCGCTGATCCGCCCCGCCATGCCGGCGGAGTCGGCCCACAGGCCCCAGCCGAGTGAGACGGCGGGCAGGCCGGAGGCGCGGCGGTGTTGGGCGAGGGCGTCGAGGAAGGCGTTGGCGGCGGCGTAGTTGGCCTGGCCGGCACCGCCGAGGGTGGCGATCGCGGAGGAGAAGAGCACGAACGCGGTGAGCGGCAGCTCCCGGGTGAGCTCGTGCAGGTTCCAGGCCGCGTCCGCCTTGGGGCGCAGGACGGCGTCGGTCCGCTCGGGGGTGAGGGAGGTGACGGTCCCGTCGTCGAGGACGCCGGCGAGATGGACGACGGCGCGCAGCGGTCGGTCGGCCGGGACGGCTGCCAGCACCGCGGCCAGCGACTCCGGGGCGGCGGCGTCGGCGGCGGTGACGGTGACCTCGGCGCCCAGGGCGCGCAGTTCCTCCGCCCGTTCGGCGGCGCCGTCGGCGGCGGGGCCGCGCCGGCTGACGAGGATGAGGTGTCGGACCCCGTGGGCGGTCACCAGGTGCCGGGCGACCAGGGTGCCGAGGCCGCCGGTGCCGCCGGTGAGCAGCACGGTGCCGTCGAGCACGGTGCTGTCGGGGGTGGTGCTGTCGGGGGCGGGGGCGCCGTCCGGCCCGGCCGTGGTGAGCGGGGCCAGCCGGGGGACCTTCACCGTCCCGGCCCGGAGCGCCAGTTGGGGTTCGCCGGTACCGACGGCGGCGGGGACCGCGCGGGCCGAGGCCGGGTCGTCGTCCAGGTCGAGCAGGACGATCCGGTCGGGGTGCTCGGTCTGCGCGGAGCGGACGAGGCCCCAGACGGCGGCGGTCGCGGGGGACGGTGCCGGCGCCGTGTCGTCCACGGCGGCCGCGCCCCGGGTGGTGATCACCAGCCGCGCGTCGGCGAGGCGTTCGTCGGCGAGCCACTCCTGGACGAGCGTCAGCGCCTGCCCGGTGAGCCGGTGCGCGGCGTCGGCGGGGGTGCCCGGCGCCGTGCCGTCCGGTCCGACGTCGTCGGTGTGCAGTGGTCCGGCGAGGACCAGGTCGGGGACGGGGGCGCCGCCGGCGACCGCCTCGCGCAGCGCGGCGAGGTCCGGGTAGGACTCTGCGGTCGGGCCGTCCGCCGGCGCGGACCCGAGGACGGCCCACCGGGCGGCCTTGGGTGCGCCGAGCGGCAGCGGCCGCCACTCCACGGTGTACAGGTCCCGCACGGTGCGGCCGGGGGCGAGCCGTGCGACGGCGACGGGGCGCAGCGCGAGGGTGCCGACGGCGAGCACCGAGCTGTCGGTCTCGTCGGTCACGGTCACCTCGACGGTGTCGGCCCCGGCCGGGGCCAGCCGGACCCGCAGCGGCTCCCCCGCGGAGGAGCCCGAACCCGGTGCCGAACCCCGTGCCGAACCCCGTGCCGAACCCGGTGCCGAACCCCGTGCCGAACCCCGTGCCGAACCCAGTGCCGAACCTCGTGCCGAACCCGAACCCGAGCTGCGGCCCGGAGCCGGACCGGAGCCCGCGTCGGCCTGCGCCGCCGCCCCCGTCGCGAAGCCGGTCCAGGAGAACGGCAGGAGCAGCTGCCCGGAGTCCCCCCGGAGCATCCCGGTGGCGGCCAGCGGGTGCAGCGCGGCGTCGAGCAGCGCGGGGTGCGGGGCACCCCGCCCGGTGTCCGTCCGCAGTTCGGCCGGGAGGGTCACCTCGGCGAACAGGTCCTCGCCCAGTCGCCAGGCCGCCCGGACGTTCCGGAACGCCGGTCCGTACTCGTAGCCCTGCTCGTGGAGGCGGTCGTACAGCTCGGCGACGTCGAGTTCGGTGGCTCCGTGCGGCGGCCACTCCCCGCCCGGGACCACGTCCGCGCCCGGGCCGGCGGGCGCACCGGCCGAGACGAACCCGGCCGCGTGCCGCGTCCACTCCGCGCTGCCCTGGCGCGCGTACAGCCGCACCGGGCGGCGTCCGGCCCCGTCGGAGCCGCCCACGACGACCTGGAGCCGGACCTCGCCGTCCTCGGGGACGGCGAGCGGTGCCTCCAGGGTGAGTTCGTCGACGGTGCCGCAGCCCACCTCCGACCCGGCCCGTACGGCGAGGTCCAGCAGCGCGGTGCCGGGCAGCAGGACGGTGCCGCGCAGCGCGTGGTCGGCCAGCCAGGGCCGGGTCGCGATGGACAGCTGCCCGGTGAACACGTGCCCGTCGCCGTCGGCGAGTTCCGTCACGGTGTCCAGGAACCGGTGCCCGAGGGCGTTGGCGCCGCGCGCGGCCGGCTCGATCCAGTAGCGCTGCCGCTGGAACGGGTAGGTCGGCAGGTCGCCGGGGTCCGCCGGGGCGTCGCGGAGGACGGCCCGCCAGTCGACCCGCACGCCCTGGGTGTGCACCCGACCGAGCGCTGCCGCGAACCGGTCCCAGCCGCCGTCGTCGCGGCGCAGCGACTCGGCGACCACGGCGCCGGCGGCGCCCGCCGCCTCCACGGTCTGCTCGATCGCCTGGGTGAGCACCGGGTGCGGGCTGACCTCGATGAAGGTGCGGTAGCCCTCGGCCGCCAGCTCCCGGATCACCGGCTCGAACTCGACCTGGTGGCGCAGGTTGCGGTACCAGTACTCGGCGCCGGTCTCGAACGGCTGCTGCCGCACGCCTTGCACGGTGGAGCGGAAGGCGGTCCGCGGTGTGCGGGGGGTGATCGGCGCGAGCACCTCCGCGAGCCGGTCCCGGACGGCCTCCACGTGCGCGGTGTGCGAGGCGTAGTCGATGGGCACCCGCCGGGCCCAGACGCCGGCCTCGGCGCAGTGCGCGGCCAGCTCCTCCAGGGCGGCGAGGTCGCCGCCGACGACGGTGGAGGAGGGGCCGTTCAGCGCGGCCACGGTCAGCCGGCCGTGCCAGCGGGCGATCAGTCCGGTCACCTGGTCCAGGGGGCGGGCCACCGACAGCAGGCCGCCGGTGTGCGCCAGCGGCAGCAGCTCGCGTCCGCGCAGCGCGACCACCCGCGCGGCGTCGGGCAGTGACAGTGCGCCGGCGACGTAGGCGGCGGCGATCTCTCCCTGGGAGTGGCCCATCACCGCGTCGGGCTCCACCCCGGCGGCCCGCCAGAGCGCGGCGAGGGCCGCCACGACCGCGAAGGTCGTGCACTGGATCACGTCCGACCGGTCCATCCCGGGAGCGCCCGGTGCGCCGGCCAGGACGTCGCGCACCGACCAGTCCAGGTACGGCTGGAGGGCGTCGGCGCAGGCGAGGAGTTCCGTCCGGAAGGCCGGCGAGGACTCCATCAGCCCGGCGGCCATGCCCGCCCACTGCGAGCCCTGCCCGGGGAAGACGAACACGACCTTGCCCCGGTCGGCCGCCGTGCCCCGTTCGAGGTTGGGCGCCGGTTCGCCGTTCGCGAGCGCGGCCAGGCCGGCTCCCAGGGCGGCCCGGTCGGTGCCGGTGAGGACGGCGCGGTGGGTGAACGCGGGGCGGCCGGTGGCGAGTGCCCGGCCGATGCCGGGCAGCGCGTGGTCCGGGGCGGTGTCGAGGTGGCGGCGCAGCAGCTCGGCCTGGGCGCGCAGGCCCTGCTCGTCGGGCGCCGAGACCAGCCACGGCACGGCGGTGTCGGCGCCGGGCGTGACGGGTCGGAGGTCGCCGTCCCCCGTTTCGCCGTCCCCCGTTTCGTCGGCCGCGGGCTCGCGGACCGCGGGGATCCCGGGGGCCGCAGGGGCCTCGGGGGCCTCTTCGAGCACCAGGTGCGCGTTGGTGCCGCTGATCCCGAACGAGGACACCGCCGCCCGCCGGACGGCCGTGTCGGGCCACGGCCGCGCCTCGGTCAGCAGCCGGACGGTGCCCGCCGACCAGTCGACCTGACGGGTCGGCCGGTCCACGTGCAGGGTGCGGGGCAGGGACCGGTGACGCAGCGCCATCACCATCTTGATCAGGCCGCCGACGCCCGCCGCGGCCTGCGCGTGCCCGATGTTGGACTTGAGGGAGCCCAGCCACAGCGGAGCGTCGGCGGGCCGGTTCCGTCCGTAGGTGTCGATCAGGGCCTGGGCCTCGATGGGGTCGCCGAGCCTGGTGCCGGTGCCGTGCGCCTCGACGGCGTCCACGTCGGCGGGCCCGAACCCGGCGTCGGCGAGTGCCTGGCGGATCACCCGTTCCTGGGACGGCCCGTTGGGCGCGGTCAGCCCGTTGCTCGCCCCGTCGGAGTTGACGGCGGAGCCGCGGATCAGGGCGAGGACGCGGTGGCCGTTGCGCCGCGCGTCCGAGAGCCGCTCCAGCACCAGCATCCCGGCGCCCTCGGCCCAGGCGGTGCCGTTCGCGCTGTCGGAGAAGGCCTTGCACGTGCCGTCGGCGGACAGCCCCTGCTGCCGGCTGAACTCGACGAAGATCCCGGGGGAGGCCATCACGGTCACGCCGCCCGCGAGCGCGAGCGGGCAGTCCCCGTTGCGCAGGGCCCGGGCCGCGAGGTGCAGCGCCACGAGTGAGGACGAGCAGGCGGTGTCCACGGTGAGCGCGGGGCCCTGGAGCCCCAGGGTGTACGCGATCCGGCCGGAGGCGACGCTCGCCGTCGTACCGGTCAGCAGGAAGCCCTCCAGGCCTTCGGCGCCCTCGGTCAGCCGGGGCCCGTACTCCTGGGACATCGCGCCGACGAACACGCCGGTCTGGCTCCGGCCCAGCGACAACGGGTCGATGCCGGCCCGTTCCAGCGCCTCCCAGGACACCTCCAGCAGCACCCGCTGTTGGGGGTCCATCGCCTGTGCCTCGCGCGGGCTGATGCCGAAGAACGCGGGGTCGAACCGGTCGGCGTCGGCGAGGAACCCGCCGCGGCGCACGGAGGAGGTGCCGGAGGCCGCCGACTCCGGGTCGAACAGGGCGTCGAGGTCCCAGCCCCGGTTCTCCGGGAAGTCGGAGGTCGCGTCCGTCCCGGTCTCCACCAGCCGCCACAGCTGCTCGGGTGTGCGCACGCCGCCGGGGAACCGGCAGGCCATTCCGACGATCGCGATCGGATCGTCGGCGTCCGCGGCCGGCCCGTTCGCCGGGTGGTCGGGCCGGTGCCCGGCCGTGGGCGCGGCGGTGCCGGGCGCCTCGGCGAGGCGGTCGCGCAGGTGATCGGCGAGGAGCCGCGGCGTCGGGTGGTTGAACAGCAGCGCGGCGGGCAGCTCCAGGCCCGTCGCCGTCACCAGCCGGTTCCGCAGCTCCACGGCGAGCGAGGAGTCGAAGCCGAGTTCCTTGAACGAGCGCCCGGAGGCGGGCTCCTCGCCGCCGGTGTGGCCGAGGACGGCGGCCGCGTTCCGGTGCACCAGGTCCAGCAGCGCCCGGCGCCGTTCGGCGGGTGGCAGCGCGGTCAGTGCCTCGGACACCGGGGGCGGGGCGGCGGTGTCCCGCTCCTGCTCGCCCGGGTCCGCGGCCGGTCCGTCGGGCGGTGTGTCGGCCGTGGTCCGCCGACCGGTTCCGGGCTCCAGCCAGTAGCGGCGCCGCTGGAAGGGGTAGGTCGGCAGGGAGATCCGCCGGGGCCGGGCGCCCTCGAAGAGCCGGGCCCAGTCGGCGTCCGCGCCGACGGTGTGCAGCCGTGCCAGCGAGGTGAGGAATGCCGTCCAGCCCGGCCGCTTGCGGTGCAGGGTGCCGGTGGTGACGGTCGTCGTACCGGTGTCGGTGGTGTCGGCGGTTTGTTGGATGGGGGTGGTGAGGACGGGGTGGGGGCTGGTTTCGATGAAGTGGGTGTGGCCGGTGTGGAGGAGGTGCTGGGTGACGGTGTGGAGTTGGACGGGGTGGCGGAGGTTGTCGTACCAGTAGTGGGCGTCGAAGGTGGGGGTGGTGCCGGGGTGGGTGGTGGAGTGGAAGGGGA
>NZ_JBEZXE010000094.1:0-7528 GCF_040637885.1 Kitasatospora sp. NPDC028055
CTCACCACCCCCACCGCACTCACCCTCTTCGACACCACCCTCCACACCCCCCACCCCCACCTCCTCCTCACCCCCATCGACCGAACCGCCCTACGGAAGCGGGTCGAGCGCGGCGAACTGCCGCCGATCCTCAGCGGGTTGGTGCGGTCGGCGAGGCCGTGTGCCACCGGGGACGGGACGAGCGACTGGGCGCGCCGGTTCGCCGAGACCCCGGAGGGCGAGCGCGGCACGCTCCTGCTGGACCTGGTCCGCTCGCACGTCGCGGCGGCGCTCGGGCACGGTTCGCCGGAGAGCATCGATCCGGACTCTGCGCTCAAGGAGTTGGGCTTCGACTCGCTGATCGCGGTGGAGTTCCGGAACCGCCTCGGCGCCGCCATCGGGCTGCGGCTGCCGGCGACGCTGGCGTTCAACTACCCGTCGCCCCGCGCGCTCGCCGAGCACCTCGGCGACCGCCTCGCCCGCGAGGCCGCCGCCGCCAGGCCCGCCGACGGCACCGGCACCGGTTCGGGCGAAGGCTCCGGGCAGGTGCCGGACGACGCCACGGCGTTCGCCGAACTCGACCGCCTCGAAAGCATTCTGCGGACGGTCTCCGACAGCGCGCGGGAGGAGTTCACGACCCGCTTGCGCCTGCTGCTCTCCGAACACTCCACCACGCACGCCACGGACGATTCCCTCGCCGCCGCCCTCGACGGGGCCTCCGACGAGGAGATGTTCGACCTGATCGACAACGAGCTCGGCACGGCTTGAGACGGGACTGAATGCGATGACGGTTGAAGACAAACTGCGGGACTACCTCAAGCGCGTGACCGCCGACCTCCAGCGGACCCGGGCGCGCGTTCAGGAGCTGGAGTCCAGGGAGAACGAGCCCGTCGTGATCGTGGGCATGGCCTGCCGCTACCCCGGCGGCGTCCGTTCCCCCGAGGACCTGTGGCGACTGGTGACCGACGGCGTCGACGCGATCGGCGAGTTCCCCACCGACCGCGGCTGGAACCTCGACGCCCTCTACCACCCCGACCCCGACCACCCCGGCACCAGCTACACCCGCCACGGCGGATTCCTCCACGACGCCGCCGACTTCGACCCCGAGTTCTTCGGCATGAGCCCCCGCGAGGCCCTCGCCACCGACCCGCAACAGCGCCTCCTCCTCGAAACCGCCTGGGAGACCCTCGAGAACGCCGGCATCGACCCCACCACCCTGCGCGGCACCCACACCGGCGTCTTCACCGGCGTCATGTACGACGACTACGGCAACCGGCTGACGCAGGCGGCACCCGACGGCTTCGAGGGCTATCTCGGGACGGGGAGCGCGGGCAGCCTGGCCTCCGGGCGGCTCTCCTACGTGTTCGGATTCGAGGGCCCGGCCATCTCGGTGGACACGGCGTGCTCCTCCTCGCTGGTCGCCCTGCACCTGGCCGCCCGCGCGCTGCGCAACGGCGAGTGCGACCTCGCCCTCGCCGGCGGCGTGACCGTCATGGCCACCCCCGCCGCGTTCATCGAGTTCAGCCGCCAGCGCGGCCTGGCCCCCGACGGGCGCTCCAAGTCCTTCGCGGCCGCCGCCGACGGCGCCGCCTGGAGCGAGGGCGTCGGCCTGCTGCTGGTCGAACGGCTCTCCGACGCCCGCCGCAACGGCCACCAGATCCTCGCGGTCGTACGCGGCAGCGCCGTCAACCAGGACGGCGCCTCCAACGGCCTCACCGCGCCCAACGGCCCCTCCCAGGAGCGGCTGATCCGCCAGGTGCTGGCGGAGGCGCGCCTGCGCCCGTCCGACGTGGACGCGATGGAGGCCCACGGCACGGGTACCGAGCTGGGCGACCCCATCGAGGCGGAGGCCCTGCTCGCCACCTACGGGCAGGACCGCGAACACCCGCTCTGGCTCGGCTCGGTGAAGTCCAACATCGGCCACACCCAGGCCGCCGCCGGCGTCGCCGGCATCATCAAAATGGTGCAGGCCATGCGACACGGCGTCCTGCCCCGCACCCTGCACGTCGACGCACCGTCCCCCCACATCGACTGGGACGCCGGCAACGTCGAACTCCTCACCGAGAGCCGCGACTGGCCGCGCACCGACCGACCGCGCCGCGCCGCCGTCTCCTCCTTCGGCATCAGCGGCACCAACGCCCACGTCATCCTGGAGGAACCGCCCGCCGCCGACCCGGCACCGGACCCGGTGGAGACGGCCGCGCCACCGGTGGTGCCGTGGCCGCTGTCCGGCCGGACCCCCGAGGCGCTGCGCGCGCAGGCGGCCGGGCTGCGGACGTTCCTGGCGACCCTGCCCGACGACCGACTGGCCGCCGCCGGACGGGCGCTGGCCCTGAACCGGGCCGCGCTGACCTGCCGTGCGGTGGTGACCGGCGCGGACCGGGAGGAACTGTCCGCCGCCCTGGATGCGGTCGCGGACGGCAGCACCGCGCCGGGCCGGGTGCTCGGCGGCAAGGTCGCGTTCCTGTTCACCGGCCAGGGGTCCCAGCGGGCGGGCATGGCCCGCGGCCTGTACGAGGCCTACCCGGTGTTCGCCGAGGCCCTGGACGCCGTCCTCGCCGAACTGGACGGCCACGGCGAGGTGCCGCTGCGCGAAGTGCTGTGGGGCACCGACGAGGAGGCGGTCCGGCGGACCGGAAACGCGCAGGCCCTGCTGTTCGCGGTCGAGGTGGCGCTGTTCCGGCTGGCCGAGTCCTGGGGGGTGCGGCCGGACTTCCTGGCCGGGCACTCCGTCGGTGAGATCGCCGCCGCCCACGTCGCCGGGGTGCTCTCGCTGGCCGACGCCTCGACGCTGGTCGCCGCGCGCGGCCGCCTGATGCAGGAGCTGCCCGAGGGCGGAGCGATGGCCGCGATCCGGGCGACCGAGCAGGAGGTCCGGCCGCTGCTGTCCGACGCGGTGGGGCTCGCCGCGGTCAACGGCCCGCAGTCGGTGGTGATCTCGGGCGACGCGGCCGCCGTCTCGGCAGTCGTCGCGCACTTCGCGGAGCAGGGACGGAAGACCGGCTCGCTGCGGGTCTCGCACGCCTTCCACTCCCCGCTGATGGCCCCGATGCTGGACCGGTTCCGCGCGGTCGCCGAGTCGCTGACCTACCGGGAGCCGACGATCGCGGCCGTGTCCACGGTCTCCGGCGGTCCGGCCGGGAGCTGGGCGTCGGCGGACTACTGGGTGCGGCACGTCTCGGCGACCGTCCGGTTCGCGGACGCGGTGCGCGGCCTGCGGTCCGCCGGCGTCACCGCGTTCGTCGAGATCGGCCCGGACGCGGTGCTCTCGGCGGCGGGGCCGGAGTCCGCGGCCGATGCCCTCTTCGTCCCGCTGATGCGCCGGGACCGGCCGGAGGCGGCCGAGGCGGTCGCCGGGCTCGGGCAGCTCCACGCGCACGGCGTCCGGGTCGACTGGTCGGCGTTCTTCGGGCCCGCGGACCGCGTGGACCTCCCCACCTACCCGTTCCAGCACCGGTCGCTGTGGCTGCATCCCACGGACAACCCGTCCTCGTCCGGCTCCACCACCCGGCACCCGTTGATCGGCGGAGCGGTCGAACTGCCCGACGGCAAGGGCCGGATCCTCACCGGCCAGGTCACCGCCGCCGCCCACCCGTGGCTGGCCGACCACGCCGTGCACGGCGTCACCGTGCTGCCCGGCGCGGCCTTCCTGGACCTCGTCCTCCGGGCAGGAGCCGAGAGCGGGCTCACCCGGGTCGCGGAGCTCACCGTCGAAGCGCCGCTGGTGCTGACCGACGGCGCGCCGGCCCGGCTGCACCTCACGGTCACCCCGGACGACACCGAGGGCGGCGCTGCGGGCAGCGGCCTCCCCGCCCCCGACGGGGGCACCACCGTCCAGCGGGTGACCGTCCACTCCCGTTCCGGCGACGACCCGGAACGACCCTGGATCCGCCACGCCGGCGCGGTCCTCACCGGGCCGGGCCACGGAGCCGTCGAGGGCGCCACCGCCGGCCCGGCGGGCGACTGGCCCCCGGGCGACGCCGTCCCCGTCGACGCCGAGGAGCTGGCCGACCGGCTCGCCGGCCTCGGCCACAGCGGGGCCGTCCCGCTGGCCGGGCTGCACGCCGCCTGGCGGGCCGGGGACACCGGCTACGCCGAGGTCCGGCTGCCCGACGACGCCGGGCAGGGCGGGTACCTCCTCGACCCGCGCCTGCTCCAGACGGCCCTGGCCGCCCTCGACGGCCCGGCCGACGAACTGCGCACGCCCGTGGCGTGGCAGGACGTCACCGTCCACGCCACCGGCGCGCGGACGCTCCGGGTCGCGCTGACCCGCACCGGGCCCGACACCGCCTCGGCGTCGATCCGCGACGCCTCCGGCACCCTGGTCGCCACCGTCGGCTCGGTGCGGCTCGGGCCGGTCCGTGCCGCCGGGCTCCGCGGCACGGACACGGACAGCGGGTACCGGCTCGAGTGGATCCCGCTGCCGCGGCCCGCCGAGGCCGCGACCCGCTGGGCGGTCATCGCCGGGAACGCGGACGACGACGCCCTCGCCGCCCTGCCCGGCGAGCGGCACACCGACCTCGCGGCGCTCGCCCGCGCCGTCCGGGACGGCGCGCGTCCTGCACCCGACGCGATCCTCATGACGCTCCCGGAGAGCGGCTCGGAAACCGGCGCGGCCGCCGTCGGGCAGGCCGTCCGGGCGCTCGACGCCGTACGGGACCTCCTGGCCGAGGAACCGCTCGGCGGCTCGCGGCTGGTGATCGTCACCCGGCGCGCGGTCGCGACCCACGACGGTCCCGGTGCCGACGGCGGCGCCCCGGAGGACGTCCTCGATCCCGGCCAGGCGGCCGTCTGGGGCCTGCTGCGCTCGGCCCAGATCGAGCACCCCGGCCGTTTCGTACTGCTCGACGTCGACGAGCAGGTCACCGAGGCCGTGCTGGGTGCGCTTCCGGCCGCCGGCGAGGACCAGTTCGCCGTCCGCGCCGACGACCTGCTCGCCCCCAGGCTGGTCCGCGTGCCCCTCACCGCGACGGCCGCACCGGGGGAACAGGAGCAGGCGGAGGAGGAACAGGAGCGACGGGCAAGGCCGTTCGACCCCGACGGCACCGTGCTGGTGCTGTCCGGGGCCGGCGACCTCGCCGAAGCACTCGTCCGGCACCTGGTCACCGAACACGGCGCACGTCATCTGCTGCTCGCCCGCACCGCCGGGGCCGCGCCGCTCGACGCCGACGGCCTCACCACCCTCGGGGCGAGCGTGACCACCGCGCCCGGGGAGATCGGCAACCGCGCGGACCTCGCCGCACTGCTGGCCGCCGTCCCGCCCGGACGGCCGCTGACCGCCGTCGTCCACGCGGTCGAGGAGACCGGCGCCCCGCTCACCGCCCTCACCCCCGAGCACCTGGACGCCGCCCTGCGCATCCGGGCCGGCCTCGCCTGGGACCTCCACGACCTCACCGCCGAGGCCGGACTCGGCGCCTTCGTCCTCTTCTCCTCCGCCGCCGGCTCCCTCGGCGCTCCCGGACGCGCGGACCGGGCTGCCGCCGGGGCACTCCTCGACGCCCTCGCCGACCGCCGGCGCGCCGAGGGGCGCCCCGTCCTGTCGCTCGGCTGGGCGCCGGAGGAGCAGTCGGATCCCGCCCGGCCGGAGTCCGCCGCGCCCGACGGGCTCAAGCCCCGCTCCACCGGGCACTCCCTCGCCGCGTTCGGCCTGGCGCTGTCCGGGGGGCGGCACGGCAGGCTGCTGCCCGTCGAACTCGACCACGCCGAACTCCGCAGGCACGCACGGGCGCTGACCCTGCCGCCGGTGTTCCGGAACCTGGTGCGCGTCCCGACCGCGGGCACCGCCACCGTCGACAACCGCGCCTGGGCGCGACAGCTGCGCGCCCTGTCCGAGGACGAGCAGCTCAGGACCGTGCTCGACCTGGTCCGTGGCCGGATCGCCGCCGTGCTCGGGCACCGGACTCCCGACTCGGTCGATCCGGACCGCCCGCTCCAGGAACTGGGATTCGACTCGCTCACCGCCGTCGGCCTCCGCAACCGGCTCCACGAGGCGACCGGGCTCGACCTCCCGTCGACCCTGCTCTTCGACTACCCGACCGCCGCCACGATGGCCGGCCACCTGCGCTCCGAACTCCTCGGCGTCCGGGGGAGCACCGTGGTGCCGGTCACCGCGGTCCGGTCCGACGACGACCCGATCGTCATCGTCGGCATGGCCTGCCGCTACCCCGGCGACGTCCGCTCCCCCGAGGACCTGTGGCAGCTGGTGGCCGAGGGCCGGGACGCGATCACCGGCTTCCCCGACAACCGCGGCTGGGACCTCGACGCCCTGTACCACCCGGACCCCGAACACCTCGGCACCTCCTACGTCCGTGCGGCCGGGTTCCTGCACGACGTCGCCGACTTCGACGCCGACTTCTTCGGCATCAGCCCGCGCGAGGCGCTGGCGATGGACCCGCAGCAGCGGCTGCTGCTGGAGACCAGCTGGGAGCTGTTCGAACACGCGGGGATCGACCCCTCCTCACTGCGCGGCAGCCGCACCGGCGTCTTCACCGGGACTCATGACCGGGACTACGGAACGCTGGTCGCCGGGCACGAGAACCTGGAGGGCTACCTGATCGTCGGCAACTCGGCGAGCATCCTCTCCGGGCGGCTGTCCTACACCTACGGCCTGGAGGGCCCCGCCGTCTCCCTGGACACGGCGTGCTCCTCCTCGCTGGTCGCCCTGCACCTGGCCGCGCAGTCGCTGCGCAACGGCGAGTGCGACCTCGCCCTGGCCGGGGGCGTCTCGGTGCTGGCGACGCCCTCGTCGTTCGTGGAGTTCAGCCGGCAGCGCGGCCTGGCTCCCGACGGGCGCTCCAAGTCCTTCGCGGCCGCCGCCGACGGAACCTCCTGGAGCGAGGGCGTCGGCCTGCTGCTGGTCGAACGGCTCTCCGACGCCCGGCGCAACGGTCACCAGATCCTGGCGGTGCTGCGCGGCTCGGCCGTCAACCAGGACGGGACCACGAGTCAGTTGTCGGCGCCCAACGGCCCCGCGCAGCAGCGGGTGATCCGTCAGGCCCTGGCCAACGCCGGACTCACCACCGCCGACGTCGACGTCGTGGAGGCCCACGGCACCGGAACCAAACTCGGCGACCCCATCGAGGCCCAGGCCCTGCTCGCCACCTACGGCCAGGACCGGCCCGAGGGAGCCCCGCTCCGGCTCGGCTCCATCAAGTCCAACATGGGCCACGCGGCAGGAGCGGCGGGCGTCGCCGGGATCATCAAAATGGTGCAGGCCATGCGACACGGCATCATGCCCCGCACCCTCCACGTCGACGCACCCTCCCCCCACATCGACTGGGACGCCGGCAACGTCGAACTCCTCACCGAAAGCCGCGACTGGCCCCTTGAGGGACGCCCCCGCCGCGCCGCCGTCTCCTCCTTCGGCATCAGCGGCACCAACGCCCACGTCATCCTCGAACAGGCCCCCACCACACCGGAACCGGCCCCCACACCGGAACCGACGGACACCCCCATCACCTGGCGGCTGTCCGCCAAAACACCCACCGCACTACGCGACCACGCCCGCCGCCTCACCCAACACCTCCACCACCACCCCCACCTCACCCCC
>NZ_JBEZXE010000095.1:0-7370 GCF_040637885.1 Kitasatospora sp. NPDC028055
GCCGTACGGATGCGGCTGATCAGACGGGTGGCCAGCAGCGAGTGACCGCCCAGGTCGAAGAAGCCGTCGTCGACCCCCACGCTCGACAGACCGAGGACCTCCGCGAACGCCGCACCGAGGATCTGCTCCTGCGGGGTGCGGGCAGCGCGTCCGGCGACGGCCACGGTGTAGACCGGGGCCGGCAGGGCGTCGCGGTCGATCTTCCCGTTGCGCGTCAGCGGGATGCTGTCGATCACCATGACGGCAGCCGGGACCATGTAGTCCGGCAGCTGCCGTCGCAGCCGGTCGCGCACCTCCTCGGCGGAGACACCGTGCTCCGTCTCCGGGACGACGTAGGCCACCAGGCGGGTGTCGCCGGGCTGGTCCTCGCGGGCGATCACGACGGCCTGGGCGACCTCGGGGTGCCGGGTGAGGGCGGCCTGGATCTCGCCGGGCTCGATCCGGAACCCGCGGATCTTCACCTGGTGGTCGGTACGGCCCAGATACTCCAGCTCACCTTCCCCGTTCCAGCGCACCAGGTCACCCGTGCGATACATCCGGCTCCCGGCCCCGCCGAACGGGTCCGCGACGAACCGCTCCGCCGTCAGGCCGGGACGGTTCAGGTAGCCGCGGGCCAGGCCCCGGCCGGCGAGGTAGAGCTCGCCGGGGATGCCCGGCGGGACCTGGCGCAGGTTCTCGTCCAGGACGCGGGCATGGGTGTTGTGGTTGGGAGCGCCGATGGGCGTACGCAGGTCGGCCAGGGGGCGGCTGATGGTGGTGGAGATGGTGGTCTCGGTCGGGCCGTAGAGGTTGGCCATGTGACGGCCCGGCGCCCACAGGGCGACCAGGTCCGGCGGGCAGGCCTCGGCACCGACGATGAGGCTGGACAGGTCGGTCAGCGTGTCGGGGGCACCAGCCGGGAGGGTGGCCAGGATCGACGGCGGGATGAACGCGTGGGTGATCCGCCGGTCGGCCAGGACCCGCAGAAGGTCCTCACCCGCGAGACGACCCGGCGGGGGCACGACCAGCGTGCCGCCGTTGCTGAGAGCCATCAGCAGTTCCAGCACGGAGGCGTCGAAACTCGGCGAGGCCAGCTGCACGACCCGGCTGTCCGCCGTGGTCAGGCAACGCTCGACCAGGGTCGAGGCCAGCGAGGCCAGACCCGTGTGGGTGACCGTCGCGCCCTTGGGGCGGCCGGTGGAGCCCGAGGTGTAGATGGTGTACGCGGTGTTCGCGGCCGTGAGCGGCGCGATCCGGTCCGCATCGGTCGGGTCGGTGGCGGGCTGCGCCTGCCAGACCTCGGCCAGCTCCTCGACCGCCAGCCCGTCCAGCAGTCCGTCCGGCAGCCCCGGTGCCAGTTCCGCGGTGGTGAGCAGCAGCACGGGAGCGGCGTCGGCGAGCATGTAGGCGATGCGGTCGGCCGGGTAGTCCGGGTCCACCGGCAGGTAGCCGGCGCCTGCCTTCACCACGCCCAGGATCGCCGCGAACAGCTCGGCGCCACGCGGCAGCGCCAGGCCGACGAGCTGCTCGGCACCGATGCCCCGGCCGATCAGCCAGTGCGCGATCCGGTTCGCCCGGGCGTTCAGCTCGGCGTACGTCCAGGACGCGTCACCCGCCTCCAGTGCGACGGCATCGGGGGTGGCCTGCACGCGGGCCTGGAACAGCTCCGGCAGCGTGGCGTCGTCGATCTCCGGCCGGGCCGTGGTCGCCCACTCCCGCAGCCGGACCTCCTCCCCCTCGGTGAGGACGTCCAGCGAACCGATCGGCCGGGACGGATCAGCGGCGACCGCCCTCAGCAACCGGACCCAACGCGCGATCAGCGCCTCGATCGTCGACCGGTCGTACAACTCCGTCGCGAACTCGATCACACCGTTCATACCGGAGGGCTCACCGTTGTCGCCACGATCCTCGGCCACGACGACGGAGAGGTCGAATCGCGCAGTGCCGGTGCCGATACCGCCGGACTCGACGTGGAGTCCGGGCAGCTCGAAGGGCGCCTGCTGGGTGGTCTGGAGCCCCAGGGAGATCTGGAACAGTGGGTGGTGGCTGGAGGAGCGGTGCGGGTTGAGCGCCTCCACCAGGTGCTCGAAGGGGATGTCCTGGTGGGCATAGGCCTCCAGGCTGGTCCGGCGGACCTGGGCGAGCAGGTCGGTGAAGGCCGGGTTGCCCGCCGTGTCGGTGCGCAGGACCAGGGTGTTGACGAAGAAGCCGATCAGCTGGTCGAGGTTCTCGTCCGTGCGTCCGGCGATCGGGGCACCGAGCGGGATGTCCGTGCCGGCGCCCAGCCGGGTCATCAGGGCGGCGAACGACGCCTGCAACACCATGAACATCGTCGTGCCGCTGGAACGGGCCAACTCGGACAACGCCTGGTGCAGATCCGCGTCGATACCGAAGGTGGCGGCGTCGCCCGCGTAGCCGGCCACCGCCGGCCGGGGCCGGTCGGTGGGCACGGTCACCTGCTCCGGCAGACCGGCCAACTGCTGCGCCCAGTACTGCTGCTGGCGCACGAACGGGCTGTCCGGGTCACTGTCGTCGCCCAGCAGCTCGCGCTGCCACAGCGTGTAGTCCGCGTACTGCACCGGCAGCTGCGGCCAGTCCGGCTCGGCACCGGTCAGGCGGGCGGAGTAGGCCGTGACCAGGTCCCGGGCCAGCGGCGCCATCGACCAACCGTCACCCGCGATGTGGTGCAGCACCAGCAACAGCACCGACTCCGTCGGACTGACCGTGAACAGCTCGGCGTGCAACGGAACCTGAGCGGAGAGGTCGAACCCGTGGCGCGCGGCCAGCTCCAGGGCCCGCATGACGTCGTCCTGCTCGCACGGACGGACGTGCAGGTCAACACGGGCCTGCTCGGGGGCGAGAACGCGCTGCCGCGGCTGCCCGTCGACCTCCTCGAAGACCGTACGCAACGCCTCATGGCGCGCGATGACGTCGTTGAGGGCCTCCCCCAGCGCCTGCCGGTCCAGCTCACCGGTCAGCCGCAGGGCCAACGGCATGTTGTAGGTGGCCGAGGGGCCCTCGAGCTGGTGCAGGAACCACAGCCGCTGCTGCGCGAAGGACAGCGGCAGCACCTCGGGACGAGGCATCACAACCAGAGCGGGACGCGCCGCGCCCTCGCCCAGCCGCGCGGAGAGCCGGGCGACGGTCGGTGCCTCGAACAGCACCTGGAGCGGCAGCTCGGTGCCGAGGGTGCTCCGCACCCGGCTGCTGAGCTGGGTCGCCAACAGCGAATGGCCGCCGAGCGCGAAGAAGTCGTCATCGATCCCGACCCCGGGCACACCCAGGACCTCGGCGAACAGGGTGCAGAGGATCTCCTCCTGCGGCGTGCGAGCCGCACGACCCCCAGCGGTGGACGCGTAGTCCGGCGCCGGAAGGGCCTTGCGGTCGATCTTCCCGTTCGGCGTCAGCGGAAGGCGGTCCAGCGTGACGATCGCCGACGGCACCATGTAGTCCGGCAGCTGTGCCTGCAACACCTGACGCAACGCCGTCACCAGCGAGCCACCGGTCCGCGCCCGCGCCGGAGCATTCGTCAGAACCGAACCGGCCACGCCGGACGACCGATAGACACCGGTCACCGCCGGACCGCTGCCCACCGGCAGCAGGACCGCATCGAAGGCGGCCGGCTGCTCGGAGTTCCAGGTGGTGACCGCGTCCAAGCCGCGCTCGGTGGCCCAGCGGTGGAAGGCCTCCGGGTCGATGCCGGTGGCCGAGCCGATCGCCGAACGGATGGCGGTCAGGTCCTTGCCGGTGTCCAGGGCCTCGACGGCGGCGGCCTCGCCCGTCAGGCGGGCGTTAGGGACACCCGTCACACGCAGACCGCCCTCGACCGGACGCTCCCCGAGCTCATCCAGCGTCGTCACGTCCGTTCCCCAGCGCACCACCGGCACGCCGGCCAGGTCACCCGACCCGGCCAGGTCGGTCGGCTCCGCCGGGTTCTTGTGGAGGGTGACGTCGTAGCGGTGGCGGGTCAGCTCGTTGTGCGCCGAACCGCGCTTGATCCGGACGTCCACACCCGCACCGTGCTCGGCGGCGAAAGCGGTGAAGTAGTCCGGGTGGACCAGGAGTTCCTTCTCCACGACCACCGCGCGCTCCACCGCGGAACGCAGCTTCGCGGCATCGGCGGCCTTCGGCGTCTGCACCGCGGTCTGGAGGGTGCTCAGGAGCCCGGCGTGGCGGATGTCGCCCAGGAAGACCCGGCCGTTCTCGGCGAGAAGGTGGAAGGCCTGGGTGAGGACGGAGGTGAGGTAGTCGCGGTTGGGGAAGTACTGCGCGACGGAGTTGATCACGACCGTGTCGAAGTAGCCCGTCGGCAGACCGGTGAAGTCCTCCGCGCTCTGGCAGGACACCCGCACGTGCTCCCAACCGCGCTCGGCGACCTGCTCGACCAGGCGTGTCACCACCGCCTGGGACAGGTCCGTGCCCCAGTACGACTCCACCTCCTCCGCCAGCGGTGCCATCAGCAGACCCGAACCGACACCGATCTCCAGCACACGCCTCGGCGCGAAGGAGCGGATCCGCTCCACCGTCGCCGCACGCCACTCCCGCATCTCCTCCAACGGGATCGCCTCACCCGTGTACGAGCTGTCCCACCCCGCGAAGTCCTCACCCAACGGCGCCGTGGGCCGCTCGTACACCGAGTCGTACAACTCCCGCCAGTCCCCGACCTGCTCAGCGGCATCGACCTCGACACCACCACCGGTCTCGGGAACCACGTAGGCCACCAGGCGGGTGTCACCGGGCTGGTCCTCACGCGGGACCACCACTGCCTGCGCGACCTCCGGCTGCCTGGTGAGGGCGGCCTGGACCTCTCCGGGCTCGATCCGGAAACCACGGATCTTCACCTGCTCATCCGTACGGCCCAGGTACTCCAGCTCACCGTCCCGGCTCCACCGCGCCAGGTCACCCGTGCGATACATCCGCTCGCCCGGCACACCGAAGGGATCCGCCACGAAGCGCTCGGAACTCAGACCCGGCCGGTTCAGGTAGCCACGAGCCAGACCCCGGCCCGCGAGGTACAACTCACCCGCAACACCCTGCGGCACCTGCTCCAGGTTCTCGTCCAGCACGTACACCCGCGTGTTGACCACCGGCCGACCGATCGGCACATACGCACCCGACAGCGGCTCACTGGCCGTCGCACCAACCGTCGACTCCGTCGGACCGTACGCATTGATCATCCGACGACCCACCGACCACCGCTCCGCCAGATCCGGCGGGCACGCCTCACCGGCCACCACCACCGTCTCCAGACCCGGCAAAGCGGCCTCGACACCCACCGGCAGACTCGCCAACGCCGACGGCGGCAGCGTCACATGCGTGACCCCCCGCTCGGCCAGCACCCGGCCCAGCTCCTCACCCGCCAAGCGCCGCGACCCCGCCACCACCAAAGCCGCACCGGTCGCCAGTGCCATCACCAGCTCCCACACCGCCGCATCGAACCCCGGCGAAGCGAACTGCAACACCCGGCTCTCCGCCGACACCCCGAACCGCTCCACCAGCGTCACCGCCAACGACGCCAACCCCGAATGCGTAACCGCCACACCCTTGGGCCGACCCGTCGAACCCGACGTGTAGATCGTGTAAGCCGTGTTCAACGAGGACAGCGGCGCAACCCGATCCGCATCGGTCGGATCCGTGACCGGCTGCCCCTCCCAGACCTCGGCCAGCTCCTCCACCGCCAGCACGTCCGCCAAGCCGGACGACAGCCCGGACGGCAGCCCGGACGCCAGCTCCCCACTGGTGAGCAGCACTGCGGGAGCCGCGTCGGCGAGCATGTACGCGATCCGCTCCGCGGGATAGTCCGGATCCACCGGCAGATAGCCGGCACCCGCCTTCACGATGCCCAGCACCACCGCCACCTGCACGGCACTACGCGGCAACACCACACCCACGAGGTCCTCGGCACCGACACCCCGCGAGATCAGCCAGTGCGCGACCTGGTTCGCCCGCGCGTTCAACTCCGCATACGTCCACGACACCTCACCCGCGTCCACGGCCTCGGCGGACGGCGCGGCCTGCACCTGCGCCTGGAACAGCTCGGGCAGCGTCGGCTGTTCGGCTCGCTCCGACTTGACCACCCGGTCGAGGCGTTCCCACAAGGTCAGGATGTTCAGGGCACCGATCCGCTGGGACGGGTCGGCGACCACCCCCCGCAGCACCTGCGTCCACCGTTCGATCAGCGTCTCGATCGTGGCCCGGTCGTACAGGTCCGTCGCGAACTCGATGAACCCGCTGATGCCCCTCGGGGCGCGATCGACGTCGTGCTCCTCCCCCAGGCTGATGAGCACGTCGAGGCGTGAGGTGCTGGTGTGCGTCTCCTCCGGGCGGACCCGGAGGTCCGGCAGCTTGAAGTCCGCCTCCTCCGTGTTCTGCAGCACGAAGGCCACCTGGAAGAGCGGGTGGTGCCCGGCGGAGCGGTGCGGGTTGAGCTTCTCCACCAGGTACTGGAACGGGATGTCCTGGTGGGCGTGGGCCGCCAGACTGGTCCGGCGCACCTGGGCGAGCAGATCGGTGAAGACCGGGTTGCGAGCCGTGTTGGTGCGCAGCACGAGCGAGTTGACGAACAGTCCGATGAGGTCGTCGAGGTTCTCGTCGGTGCGCCCGGCGATACCGCTGCCGATCGGGATGTCCGTCCCGGCGCCGAGCCGGGTCATCAGCGCGGCCATGGAGGCCTGGAGCACCATGAACACGGTCGTGTCGGTGGCACGGGCCAGCTCGGCGAGGTCCCGGTGCAGGTCCGCGTCGAAGTTCAGCCGGACGACATCGCCGGCGTAGCTGGCGACGGCGGGGCGGGGCCGGTCACCGGGGATGGTGACCTGCTCCGGCAGACCAGCGAGCTGCTCGGCCCAGTATTCGTACTGACGGGTGAACGCGCTGGTCACGTCGGTCTCCTTGCCGAGAAGGTGGCGTTGCCAAAGGGTGTAGTCGGCGTACTGGACGGGCAGTTGCGGCCAGTCGGGCGCGGCGCCGGTCCGGCGTGCGGTGTAGGCGGCGATCAGGTCCCGGGCCAGCGGCGCCATCGACCAGCCGTCGGCCGCGATGTGGTGGACGATCAGCATCAGCACCGACTCCGCCGGGCTGATGGTGAACAGCCTTGCGTGCAGCGGTACTTGGGCGGACAGGTCGAACTCGTGGCGAGCGGCCAGGTTCAGCGTCGGAGTGACGTCGGCCTCGTCGATCTGCTGAACGTGCAGGGCGACCCGGGCCTGATCACCGGGAGCGAGGATGTGCTGGCCGGGCTGTCCTTCGACCTCGCGGAAGACGGTGCGCAGCGCCTCGTGCCGGGTGACCACGTCATTGAGGGCCTCCTGCAGCGCCTCCCGGTCCAGGTCGCCCGTCAGGCGCAGGGCGAAGGCCATGTTGTAGGTGGCGGAGGGGCCTTCCAGCTTGTG
>NZ_JBEZXE010000096.1:0-6938 GCF_040637885.1 Kitasatospora sp. NPDC028055
GTGCCGGGGGCGGCCGGCGGGGCCGCTCCCGGCACCGGGACGCCCGCCGAACCGGTCCTGACGGTCCCCCAGCAGTTGCCCGGACTGCGGGTGGAACTGATCGGCCGCACCGCCGAGTTCCGCTGGCTGGACCGCGCCTGCGCCCCCGACCGGGCCACCGACGGGCCGGCCCTGGTGGTGGGCCCCGCCGGGACCGGCAAGAGCGCCCTGGTCACCGCCTGGGCCCACCGGGCCGCCGACCGCTTCCCGGACGGCCGGCTGTACGCGGACCTGCGCGGCCTCGACCCGGCCGGTCCGGCCGACCCCGGCGCCGTCCTCGGCCGCTTCCTGCGCGCCCTCGGCGTCCCGGAGTGCGCCGTCCCGGCCACCCGGGCCGGCCGGGTGGCGCTCTACCGCGAGCGCACCCGGGGCCGCCGGCTGCTGGTCGTCCTGGACGACGCCGCCGACGCCGACCAGCTCGCCGACCTGCTGCCCGAGGGGCCGGGCTGCGCCGCCGTGGTCTCCGCGCGCTGCTCCCTGGAGAAGCTGGTCGCCACCGACGACGCCGCCCTGCTGCGGCTGACCGCGCTGCCCGAGGACGACGCCCTGGCCCTGCTGGAGCACCTGCTGACGCCGGGCCGGCTGCGCCCCGAGCCGGCGGCCGCCGCCGAACTCGTCCGGCTCTGCGAGGGCCTGCCGCTCGCCCTGCGGATCGTCGCCGCGCGGCTGGCCGCCCACCCGGACTGGACGGTCGCCGCGCTGGCCGCCGACCTCGCCGACGAGGAGGGCCGGCTGGCCGCCCTGGAGCTGGACGAGCGCACCGGCCTGCGCCGGCAGCTGCTCCTCACCCACCGCCAACTGCCGCCGTTGGCAGCCCGGTTGCTGGCCCTGCTGGCCGTCCACCCGGGCCCGGAGGTGGACGGCCAGGCCGCCGCCGCCCTGCTCGACACCGACCCTGCGGCCGCCCACCGGGCGCTCGCCGAGCTGGCCTCCCGCCACCTGCTCACCGGCACCGCCCCGGGCCGCTACCACCGCACCGAGCTGGTCCGGCTGTTCGGCGTCCAGCTGCTGGCCGAACAGCCCGGGCAGCTCCGGGAGCAGGCCCGGGCCCGGCTGCTGGACCACTACCGGGCCGCGCTGCAGCACTGCGGCAGCTACCTCGACCCCGGCCAGGAGGAGGCCGGGGCGCCCGCCCGGACCCCGCAGGCCGTCCCGCCCGCGGTGGACATCCGCACCGCGCTGGACTGGTTCCGCGCCGAGGAGCCGGTGCTCCGGGCGCTGATCGACGAGGCCGCCGTCAGCGACCCCGACCGGGCCTGGCGGCTCGCCCTGACCACCGGTTCGCTCTACTACGGCGCCAGCCGCTTCACCGACTGGCTGGCCCGCGCCGAGGTCGGCCTGGCTGCGGCGGAGCGCTGCGCCGACCCGGTCGCGGTGGCGTTCCTGCACAACTGCCGGGCCCAGGCGCTGGTCGCCCTGGAGCGCCGGCACGAGTCGGCCGAGGCGGCCCGGCGCGCGGTGGCGGCCGTCGAGTCCCTCGAGGGGCCGGCCGCCGCCTCGGCGCGGGTGCGGGCCCAGGCCACGCTGGCCCTGGTCACCGCGATGCTGGGGGACTCCGCCGGGGCGCAGCGGCTGGCGGCGGAGGCGACCGCGCTCGCCGTCCGGTCGGGTGACCGGAAGCGGCTGGTCGACGCCCTGGTCCACCAGGGCTGGGTGAGCCTGGCGACCGGCGATCCGACGGCCGCCGAGCGGCTGTCCCGGGAGGCCAGGGAGCTGCTGCCGCCCCGTCCGGTCACCCAGGTGCACCTGTGGTCGCTGCTGACCGAGGCGCAGGCCCTGCCGCCGACCGTCCGGGAGCACGCCGCGGACCTCGCCTGGCACCGGCTGCTGGCCGCCTGCGAGGAGGCGGGCCTGCTCTACCTCCACGCGGTCACCGAACAGTCCTACGCGGCCCACCTGATGGCCCGGGGCCGCGCGCCGCAGGTGCGGCAGCGGCTGGCCTCGGCGCTGGAGCGCTTCCGCCGGCACGACCGGCTGGCCGGGCACCGCAGCGAGTTCACGGCCGGTCTGGAGGCCTCGCTCAGCCTGCGCGCCGGGGACGGGCCGGAGGCCGGGGGCACGCCCGGCGAGCCACCGGGCGACACGCCCGGCGGCGACCGGACCGCCGTGCACGGTCCGGTCGCCCGGAAGGACTGACCACGGGGGTCGGTGGCGGGGTTCAGCCGGTGGCCGGCGCGTACCCGTGCTCGGCCGCCAGCACCGGCCGCAGGGCCCGGACGGCGTAGAAGTTGCGGGACTTGACCGTCCCCGGCGGCACCCCCAGGTTCGCCGAGGCCTCCAGCACCGAGCGGTCCTTGAGGTGCAGCTCGACCAGCACCTCGCGGTGGTGCTTCTGCACCCGCCGCAGCGCCAGCGCGATGTCCCGGGCGACCACCACCTGCTCGTACGGGTCCTCGGCGAGCGGGCGGTCCTCCACCGGCTCGCCGAGGGCCTCCTGGGCCCGGGCGGCGGCCATCCGGTAGTGGTCGATCGCGATCCGGCGGGCGACGGTGAACAGCCAGGGGCGGCTGTGCTCCGGGCCGGCGGCCAGGGCCTCCGGGTGCTGCCAGGCACGCAGCAGGGTCTCCTGGAGGATGTCCTCGGCCTTGCCGCGGTCGCCACCGGTGTTGCGCAGCAGGGCGCGCAACAGGTAGCCGCCGTGCAGCCGGTGGATCTCGGCCAGGGTGTCGGGGTCGAGGGTCCGTCGGACCGGGGCCGGCTCCGCCGCCGCGACGGGGTCGGCAGGGGGGCCCGCGGGCGGCTGGGCGACGGACGTGGACGGAGCGACGGACTGCTTCGACACGCGCTACCTCTCAGGTCGGGCAAGGGCACATGGCAGGGCTTCCGCCGGACATCCCCCGTGGCGGCAGACAGCAGCCTGCCGGGCGCCGCCAAGGACCTGCCAACGATCCGCCAACGCCCGGACCGGGCTCAGTCCGTGCCGGGTGCCGCCGGGCCGTCGTTGAGCGCCTCCACCAGGTCCTGCACCCCGTCCTCGCCCCGGTGCTCGATCAGCACCGCGACCCAGCCGGCCAGCCGCTCCCGCTCGGCCACCGTCCACCCCGGTGCGGAGGGGTGCTCGTCCACCACCAGCGCCCGGGCCAGGCCCAGCAGCCCCGGGGTGGGCTCCACGCGCCGCTGCCGCTCCGGCAGCACCCCCAGCGCCAGCCGCCGGGCGACGGCCGTCACCTCGGCCGCGCCGCAGGCCGGCACCGCCAGGCCGGACGGCCCCGGCAGCACCGGTGCGCCCATCTGCACCAGGGCCGCGATGTACTCCCGCACCTCCGGCCCGTCCGCTTCCATCCGGCGTTCCTCCCCCGTCCCGTTCCGTCCCGCTCAACGGCGCCCGCCCCGGTCGGGGTTCAGCCGTAGCCCACCGACCGTACCGGTCGGTACGGTCACGGCCCGAAGCCGCCGGTCCGTCCGTCGGTCCGTCGGTCCCGTCCGTCGGTCCGTCGGTCCCGTCCGCCGTTCCGTCCGCCGGTCCGTCCGTCGCCCGGCCCGGTCGGGCCGGATCGCATTGTGCCGGTCGGTGATGAGAAAACCGCGGGCCAGGCCCCGGCTCCGCCACCGGGCAGCGGCGCGGCCGACCAGGGGCGGCTGCCCCCGGCCGGCCGCCGGTACCGGGTGGGACGTCACTTCTTCGGCGGCGCCACCGAGATCTGGTACGGGTGGTGGTGGGTGCCGCCGACGTGCAGCTCCTCCTCGGGCCTGCCGGCGAGCCTGGGCAGCACGTGGGTGCCGAACGGGTCGGTGACGGTGACGGCGGTGCCGTTGCGGCGCACCTGGTGCGGCGAGCCGGTCGAGTACGAGGCGAGCGCGAGCCCGGCGCTCGGACTCGCACCACTGGTGGCGGTCCCGAAGAGGGCGCTGGACACGGTGAGCGTGGTCGGCGCGGTGCCGAGCGTGGTGTACCCGGACTGCTCGCCGGCGTAGGCGCTGCCGAAGGCGGCGCCGCCGCTCACGGTGGTGCCGGTGGGCACGGTGACCGGGACGGCGGTGCCGGCCGGGCCCTGGACGGTGACCACGCCGCCCTGGACGTAGCCCCCGACGGTGCCCGCGGTACGGGTCTGCTGCCAGGCGGTCTGCTGCTGGAGGGTGGTGCCGGCGTCGGTGAGGGTCTGGTTGACCAGCGGGGTGTCGGCCGAGTACCAACCGCGGTAGGTGGACAGGATGGCCGTCAGGGTCTGCAGGGCGAGCCGGTCGTCGGTCAGGTTCGACTGGTGCATGAAGAACGGCCGCGGGTCGTTGCTCAGCACGTACCCGAGGGTGATCCTCACCTGCAGCGGCAGCACGTAGCCCGCCCAGCCGCTGTTCAGGTCGAGCGGCGTGATGCAGGTCGTGGTGGTCGGGTTGGCCTCGCAGTTGCCGCTGCCGCCGTTGGCCTTCGAGGTGTAGAGCCAGTTGTACTCGCTCACCTCGTCGGACTGGGTGGAGACGTTGTAGAAGACGTTGACCGGGTGCCGGGGCACGCCGAGCGCCGAGGCGATCTGCCGCTCGCCGGTCTCCCGGGAGGCGTCCACGCCGAGCCACTGGATGTTGTTCCGGCTGAGCGCGGCGAGGAAGTTCGGGTTGTCGGCGGACTGCTGCGGCAGCATCACGGTGCCGGAGTGCTCACCGGCGACCAGCTCGCCCGGCCGGAACGGCAGCCCGTTGGCCTGGCCGAACTGGATGTTCTGCCGGATCTGGCTGTCGACGGTCGCCTGGTCGACGTACTGGACCGCGCCCGTCGAGTCGGTCTGGCACTTCCACGGGATCACGGTGAAGTTCTGCACGCAGCCCAGGAACGGGTGCTGGTAGGTGTGGTTGAGCCACATGAAGCTGTTCTTGTTCGCCAGCAGGGCGGTGGTCAGCGGGTCGGTGCCGCCGTTGGCGTCCGCGTAGTCCAGGCTGGGGCCGCCGTTGAACAGGAAGTCCAGGGTGTAGCCGTTCTGCTGCTCCCAGGCGACGGTGGCGGTGACGTCCGCGGGCGTCATCCGGATCGGCGCGGTCGCCGGGACGCTGCCGACGCAGTCGCCCTCGCCCGGGGTGCAGTTGCCGACCTGGCTCCACCGGGAGTTGGCGTTGAAGAGGTCGTCGATGTGGGCGGAGAAGTAGTTGCGCCAGTAGCCGAGGTGCACGCCCTTGGTGACCCAGTCCACGATGCCGTGCGCGAGCAGCCGGAACTGCTGCTGGTAGTAGTTGTAGGCGAAGGTGAGCACCAACTGCTGGCGGCCGCCGGAGGTGTAGACCCCGGCGAGGGTGCCCTGGGTGCCGGTGCCGGGGACGGTCTCGGTCAGGTACGGCTCGAAGTGCGAGCCGGTGGCCGGGTCGTCGGGCAGCGGGGTCGGCAGGTAGCCGTACGATCCGCTGCCGCCGGCGGTGCCCTCGAAGGTGACCGGGCCGTTCAGGTAGCGGAAGGCGTCGCCGCGGGCGGCGGCGGTCGCGGTGGCGGTGGTGGCGTCCAGCGAGCCGGACCAGGCCGGCGCGGTCAGGCCGGTGTTGGCGCCGGGCCAGACGTAGGCGTCCACCTGGCGGACCTGGTAGGTCCGCTCGTACCCGGTCAGCGTGCCCAGTTCGGCCGCGGAGAGCTGGGTCGGCGCGTCGTTGGGCAGCACCACGCCCTCGAAGTGGCCGTGCGGGGTGCCGTCGGCGAGGGTGTCGGCGAGGAAGCCGGCGGTGATCGTGGCCCGGCTGCCGCTGGTCAGGTCGATGACGGTGGTGGGCACGCCCTCGGCGGCCAACTGCTGCCGGATGCCCTCGACCCAGGGGTTGCCGTCGGTGACCACCAGGACGTTCAGGTCCACCCGCGAGCTGGTGGCGGCGGCCGGGACGACGGTGGCCAGCCCGATCACCGCGGTGGCGACGGCCAGTGCGACGGCGGGGAGGAAGCGGAAGGCTCTCACGCGAAAGCCCCCTGCGGTATTGCGGGGAGTCGGCTCATGTCAGCCGATCATGCCGGTCCGGAAGGGCCCGGCGCAGCAGCCTGGGAACAAGGTTTGCCAAGGGCTGGGGAATTGCTGGGAAAGCCCGCGGCGGCGCCGACCCCGCCTCAATGCCGGGCACGTGGACGAAATTTGACGATTCCGACCGCACGGCCGTGACCAGCGACTCCCCCTCCCGGAGCCCTTGGCCGAGCCCGGATCCACCGGTTCTGGCGGGCGCCTGACAATTTCCTCTCCGAGTGCGCCCCCGGGATTTTCCCCACCACCCCCGGAATACCGGTCAGGTCAATTCCGGGGCCCGCGCGTAGGCCCGGCGCGGCCCCGGCCCGACAGGCCGCCGCCCATCGGGTACGAACCCCGGAACGGCGCGGCCGTCAGGGGCCCGTCAGCGACGCGTCAGCAGTGCGTCAATCCGGCCGGGCGCGGGGCCGGAGCAACGCAAGCTGGGGGACGTACCTGCACGTTCCGCAGGTCCTTCCGGAGGTGAGTCGCATGTCCGTGGTCGCTGCGTTCCATTCCGTCGTGCCCGACGTCCGCCGCCGGGGTCAGGGGCTGCGCGCCGCGTTCTCCCAGGTGCTGGAGCGGCTGGCCGCCAGCCCCCTGGACAGCCCCGTGCTGGGCGCGATGGGCGCGCCGCGCTCGACCGACCGCCCCGCCGGCGGGCTGCACGCCCACTGGCACACCGTCACCCGCCCGGACGGGAGCAGGGCGCTCGAAGCCGGTTGGCGCCCCGGCCGCTGAGGCGAGCGGCGCCGACGGCCGTCCCGCACTCCCCCGAGAGGGCGCGGGACGGCCGTCGTGCGCCGGCACCCGGCGGGCCGCGCCGGTGATTTTGCCCTTCCGGATCGGGCACCGGTAGACACGGTCCCGACACGGTGCGTGACGGCGCCGTGCGCGACCTCCGGAGAATCTCAATGACCGTGTCAAGCCGTCTGCGTGACCGGCGGAGCGGAGGTGAACAGCCTGTTGTCTCGCAGCATCGCCCAAAGCACGTCG
>NZ_JBEZXE010000097.1:0-6858 GCF_040637885.1 Kitasatospora sp. NPDC028055
CCGGAGAACCGGGCGGCCATTCTCCAGGAGCCATCGAGGGCAACCACGCCATCAGCCACACCCGGTCCTCCCGGACCGACCAACATTCTTAAGGGAGACGCCATGACGAGGACTGCGGCAGCGCTCTTCGACGTCGACGGGACCCTGCTCGACACCACGTACTTCCACACGCTCGCCTGGTGGGAGGCGCTGCGGCAGTACGGACGGACCGTGCCGTCCGCCCGGGTCCACCGGGCCGTCGGCATGGGCGCCGACCAGCTGCTCGACCACGTGCTCGGTGAGGACCGCGACCACGGCGACGACGACGCGATCACGGCGGCCCACGACGCCCTCTACGCCCGCCACTGGCCGGCGATCACGCCGCTGCCCGGAGCAGCACGCCTCCTGCGCGCCTGCGCCGGGCGGGGCTGGAAGGTGGTGCTCGCCAGCTCCGCCTCCGAACGGGAGATCACGGTGCTGCGCCGTGCGCTCGACGCCGACGACGTCATCGCGGCCGCCACGGTCAGTGACGACGTCGACGCGACCAAACCTGCGCCGGACCTGGTCGAGGCCGCTCTGCACCGCGCGGAGACGGAGCCCGAGCACGCCGTGTTCGTCGGTGACACCGTCTGGGACGTCACCGCCGCCGCCCGGGCCGGTGTTCCGTGCATCGCGGTCGAGAGCGGGGGCTTCTCCGCCCTGGAACTCCTCGGCGCCGGCGCGGCCGAGGTCCACCGGGACACCGCCGAACTGCTGGCCGGCCTCGACGAGAGCCTGCTTGCGCAACCCCCGGTCGACCGGTAGGCGTCCGGTGCTTCGCGATCCACCGCCCGCTCCCGGAGCCGTCTCCGGGAGCGGGCGGTGGCTCAGCCCAGCCGGTCGCTCAGCCCAGCTGCTCGCTCAGTTCAGCCGGGGCAGTACCTGCTCGCGGTAGAAGTCGAAGAATCCTTCCTGTTCCTGGCCGATCTGGCCGACGTACACCTCATCGCAGCCGGCGTCGCGGTAGCCGAGCAGCCGGTCGGCGTGCTCCTGCGGGTCGTCGCCACAGGTCACGGCAGAGGCGACCATCTGCTCGGTGACCAGTTCGGTGGCCTGCTCGAAGTGGCGTGGGGTGGGCAGGACCTGGGCCAGTTCGCCGGGCAGCAGTTCGCTGGGCCAGAGCCGGTGGACGGTCTTCACCGCCTGCTCGCGCTCCCTCGACCAGCACACCTTGACGCCGCCGAGAACGGGACCGCCGCCGCCCGCGGCCCGGTAGCGGCCGATCAGTTCCTCGTCCGGGGTCATGGTGACGAGTCCGTCGGCGAACCCGGCGGCCCGCTCGGCGGCCTTGGGGCCGAACGCCGAGGCGTACACGGGCAGCCGGCCGTCCTTGGGTGGGGTGTAGAGCTGGGCGTTCTCGACGGTGTAGTGGGTGCCCTGGTGGCTGACGACCCCTCCGGCGAACAGTTCTCGCATCACTGTGACGGCCTCCTCCAGCATCTGGGCCCGCACGTCGAACGGCGGCCACCGGTCGCCCAGTACGTGCTCGTTGAGCGCCTCGCCGGTGCCGACGCCGAGCCGTAGGCCGCCCTCCAGTTGCACGTCCGCGGTAGCGGCCGCCTGCGCGACGATCGCGGGGTGGATCCGGACGGTCGGGCAGGTCACCAGCGTCGTCACGGGGAGCCGGGTGACCTGCGAGAGCGCGCCGATCACGCCCCAGACGAAGGGGCTGCTGCCCTGGGCGTCGTTCCAGGGGTGGTAGTGGTCGGAGATGGCGAGGCGGGTGAATCCGGCCTCTTCGGCCAGTCTGGCCTGGTCGACCAGTTGGGCGGGGGTGAACTCCTCGCAGGACAGGAAGTATCCGAACGCGGTCATAACAGCCTCGGCTCCTCAGTGGGTTCCTCGGGTCGTCCTCAGCGGAGCGGCTATCCGGGCGTGGCGCCGGGAAACCTCCGCAGGCGACCACCCTGGCCGCAGCCGCAAACGCAGCCACCCACCCACCGCGGCGGCCGGCCGGGGAACCGGTCGCCACGGTGGGTGGCGCTGGCCGTCCCGGTGGTCGTTCCGGAGCCGGGACGTACGGTGCGGCTGCCCCGGATCGAGGGCGGTAATCCTCCCGGCGGCGGATCCGGGCGGAATCCACCATCGGCCCGGATCCGCCGCGGGCCCGCGTTTGGCTCCGCCCTGCCGGGGGACACGCCGGACTCCCGGGGGGAGCCGATGACGAGGAGCCCTGTGATGTCGAACGACGCGATCGTCCTGCTGCGGGAGGACCACAAGGAGGTCCGCGGTCTGTTCCGCGAGTACCGGGGGCTGGCCCAGGACGGCGACGGCCCGGCGCGGGCCAGGACGGTCCAGCAGATCATCGAGGCGCTGACCGTCCACACCTACCTGGAGGACGAACTGGTCTACCCCAGGATCCGCCAGGAGGTGGCCGGCCTCGCCGAGGAGATGGACCGGGCCAAGGAGGAGCACCACGTAGCCGACCTGCTCTGCGAGGAGCTGAGCCGGATGTCGCCCGGCGACGAGGGCTACGACGCCAAGACCGCCGTCCTGATCGACGCCGTCGAACGCCACATCGCGCAGGAGGAGGCCGACTGGTTCCCGAAGGTGCGGGCCACCCTGGGCCGCAAGGAACTGAGCGAGCTGGGGGAGCGGATGCAGGCCGTACGCGAGACCGCGCCGCGCCATCCGACCGGCGGTGGTGTGCTGCACCGCATCGCGGACGCCCTGGAGGGCTGAACCGCGCACCCCGACGAAGACCTGCTGGACCACCTCGGCCCCGGCGTCCGGGTGACAGCCGCCGCCCAGGGGCGCGCCGTACGGCCGCCGGTATCCGCCCGGGCTATGTCTGTCGGACGAGCGGGACGGACGCGGACGAGCGGGACGGTCGGAGGGCGGCGGGCACATGGCGCGGTCGAGGAGCAGGGCCCGGACGCGGCGGCGGGCGGGGCGGGTCGCGGAGTCGGCCGCGGTGGCACTCGACCGGCGCCTGCCGCTGTTCGACGGGGCCAAGGGGCTGGTCCGCAAGATCTTCCCCGACCACTGGTCCTTCCTGCTGGGCGAACTGGCGCTCTACAGCTTCGTCGTGCTGCTGCTCACCGGGGTGTACCTCACGCTGTTCTTCAAGCCCTCGATGGCGGAGGAGGTCTACCACGGGACCTACGCCCCCTTGAACGGCGTGCGGGTGAGCGCGGCCTACTCCTCCACCCTGGCGATCAGCTTCGACGTCCGCGGCGGACTGCTGATCCGGCAGATCCACCACTGGGGCGCGCTGCTGTTCACCACCGCCATCGGTGCCCACCTGCTGCGGGTGTTCTTCACCGGGGCGTTCCGCCGCCCCCGGGAGCTGAACTGGATGGTGGGCCTGACGCTGTTCCAGGTGGGACTGATCGAGGGGTTCGCCG
This sequence comes from Kitasatospora sp. NPDC028055, assembly GCF_040637885.1. Lineage (NCBI taxonomy): Bacteria > Bacillati > Actinomycetota > Actinomycetes > Kitasatosporales > Streptomycetaceae > Kitasatospora > Kitasatospora sp. NPDC028055. Next base: position 3,366 of record NZ_JBEZXE010000097.1, read on the forward strand.
GCTACTCGCTGCCCGACGACCTGCTCTCCGGCACCGGGTTGCGCACCGCGCAGGGCTTCATCCTCTCGGTGCCGCTGGTCGGCAGCTACCTGAGCTACTTCCTGTGGGGCGGCGACCTCCCCGGGCAGGACATCGTGCCGCGGCTCTACAGCGCGCACATCCTGCTGCTGCCCGGTCTGCTGGTCGCCCTGGTCACGGCCCACCTGATCCTGGTCTTCCACCTGACCCACACCCAGTGGGCGGGGCCGGGGCGCACCAACCGGAACGTCGTCGGCAAGCCGCTGTTCCCCGGGTTCACCGTCCAGACGGTGGGGCTGCTGGCGATGGTCTTCGGCGTGCTGGCACTCTCCGCCGCCCTCGCGCAGATCAACCCGATCTGGCTGTACGGGCCGTACCGTCCGGACCAGGCGTCCACGGACGCCCAGCCGGACTGGTACATGGGCTTCATCGAGGGGGCACTGCGGCTGATGCCGGGTGCGGAGACCGGCCTGTGGGGCCACACGGTGTCCTGGAACCCGCTGGTGCCCGCCGTGCTGTTCCCGTTGCTGTTCTTCTCGTGCCTCTACGCGTACCCCTTCCTGGAGCGGTGGGTGACGGGCGAGCGGGGTGAGCAGCACCTGTGCGACCGGCCCCGCAACCGCCCCACCCGCACCGGGCTCGGGGTCGCGGGCTTCGTGTTCTACGTGGTGCTGCTGGTGGCGGGCGGTCAGGACGTGGTGGCGCGCGCGCTCGACGTGCCGGTGGAGGGCCTGAACTGGGTGCTGAGGGTGGCGCTGTTCGCGGGCCCGGTCGCCGCCTTCTGGCTCGCCAAGCGCCTGGCGCTCGCACTGCAGGCCCGCGACCGGGACCAACTGACCCGGGGCCGGGAGACGGGCTACGTGCGCGAGGCGATCGAGGGCGCGTTCCACGCCGGACGCGAACCCCTGCCCAGCGGGCGCCGCTACACCTTGACCGTGCGCAACATGCCGCGTCCGCTGCCCCCGCCCGGGCGCGGGGCACCCAGGCGGGAGCGGCTGCGCCGTCGGTTGAGCGCCTGGTTCTACCGCGACCGGGTCGAGCTGCCGCCCGAGGAGGGGACGGCGGAAGGGGCCCCGGCGCCCGACCGGGCCGGCGTTCCCGGCGGGTGACCCCGCTCAGTCGTCCCGGCCGGCGTACTGGAACATCGCGCCCACCACCCCGGCGGCCGTCACCCCGGCGCCCACCAGCACGAGCCACAGCGCGTACACCACCCCGGTCCCGAACAGGGCGAGACCGGCGGCGGTGAGCGCGGGGTAGTAGCTGCGCGGGGCGAAGAACTCCAGCGGTCCCGCGCCGGAGACGATCTCCGCGTCCGTACGGTCCTGCGGGCGCCGGCCCCGGCGGACGTGCTGGGTCCAGAAGAAGAACGCGACCAGGGCCGACATCAGGCAGGCGACGACGAGCGCGGCCTTCCCGGCGGGCTCGTGCGCGAACCAGCCGTACACCCCGGCGGCCGCGGCGAAGAACGCGGCGACCCCGGCGAACAGGTAGGACTCGGCCTTCACCGGGCGCCCTCCCCGGCCTCGACGGCCTGCCGGGAGTGCTCCGGATGGTGGAGGTCGAAGGCCGGCCCCTCGGACCGGATCCTCGGCAGGGTGTGGAAGTTGTGGCGCGGCGGCGGGCAGGACGTCGCCCACTCCAGGGAGCGGCCGTACCCCCACGGGTCGTCCTCGGTGACCTTCGGCGCGTGCCGGGCGGTGTACCAGACGTTGTAGAGGAACGGCAGGGCGGAGGCGCCGAGCAGGAAGGCGCCGATCGAGGAGACGGTGTTGAGGGTGGTGAAGCCGTCCGTCGCGAGGTAGTCGGCGTACCGGCGGGGCATGCCCTGGGCGCCGAGCCAGTGCTGGACCAGGAAGGTGGCCTGGAAGGCGGGCAGGAGCAGCCAGAAGTGGATCCGCCCCAGGCGTTCGTCGAGCATCCTGCCGGTGATCTTGGGCCACCAGAAGTAGAAGCCGGCGAAGGTCGCGAACACCACCGTCCCGAACAGCACGTAGTGCAGGTGGGCGACGACGAAGTAGCTGTCGGTCACGTGGAAGTCGATGGGCGGCGCGGCCAGCAGCACTCCGGTCAGACCGCCGAGCAGGAAGGTCACCAGGAAGCCCAGGGAGAACAGCATCGGCGCCTCGAAGGACAGTGAGCCGTTCCACAGGGTGCCGACCCAGTTGAAGAACTTCACCCCGGTCGGCACGGCGATCAGCAGCGAGGCGAGCGAGAAGAACGGCAGCAGCACCTGGCCGGTGGCGAACATGTGGTGCGCCCACACCACCGCGGACAGCGCGGTGATCGCGATGGTGGCCCCGATCAGGCCGTAGTAGCCGAAGACCGGTTTGCGGCTGAACACGGGCAGGATCTCCGAGACGATGCCGAAGAACGGCAGCGCCACGATGTAGACCTCGGGGTGGCCGAAGAACCAGAACAGGTGCTGCCACAGCAGAGCGCCGCCGTTGGCCGGGTCGAAAACGTGGGCGCCGAACTTGCGGTCCGCCTCCAGGCAGAGCAGCGCGGCGGTCAGGACCGGGAAGGCGAACAGGGCCAGGATCGAGGTGAACAGCACGTTCCAGGTGAAGACGGGCATCCGGAACAGCGTCATCCCCGGCGCCCGCAGGCAGGTGATGGTGGTGATGAAGTTGACCGCGCCCAGGATCGTGCTCAGGCCGGCCACCGCCAGGCCCATCGTCCACAGGTCGGCGCCGGTGCCCGGGCTGTGGACGGGGCCGTTCAGCGGCGCGTAGGCGAACCAGCCGAACGAGGCGGCGCCGCTGCTGGTCAGGAAGCCGCTGACGACCATCAGTCCGCCCAGCAGGAACACCCAGTAGGTGAAGGCGTTCAGTCGGGGGAAGGCGACGTCCGGTGAGCCGATCTGCAGGGGCATCACGGCGTTGGCGAACCCGGCGAAGGTCGGCGTCGCGAAGAGCAGCATCATGATCGTGCCGTGGATGGTGAACAGCTCGTTGTACTGCTGGTTGCTCATCAACTGCAGCCCCGGCCGCGCCAGTTCCGCGCGCATCAGCAGCGCGAGCAGTCCGGCGAACAGGAAGAACCCGAACGACGTGACCAGGTACATGTTCCCGATCACCTTGTGATCGGTGGTGCTCAACCACCCCAGCACCGCCTGTCCGCGCCGCACCCGCCTCGCGGTGGCGGTTCCTTCCGATGATCTGATGGTGTCCGTCATTCCCTGTCTCCTCGGGCGGGAGCCTGTCGCACCGACCTGGTCATGCAAGCACCCGTCGCCCGCCCCGCCCGGCTGACCCGCCCGAAACGGCCGCCGCCCGCCCTGGTCGGTGCACGAGCTCCGCCTCCCCGGGCTCCCCTGCCGTGCGGCGCGCCCGTCGTCAGAGCCTCACCGGTCCACGCCGCCCATCACCGGATCGATGCTCGCCACCGCGACGATCACGTCGGCGACCTGGCCGCCCTCGCACATCGCCGCCATCGTCTGCAGATTGGTGAACGACGGGTCCCGGAAGTGCACCCG
>NZ_JBEZXE010000098.1:0-6758 GCF_040637885.1 Kitasatospora sp. NPDC028055
GTCGACGTGCTTTGGGCGATGCTGCGAGACAACAGGCTGTTCACCTCCGCTCCGCCGGTCACGCAGACGGCTTGACACGGTCATTGAGATTCTCCGGGGCGATATTGGCCACGAGACATATGCCCAGCGGCTCCGGTCCAGTTGCATCGGTCATGGCTGCCATGATCGCCGAGTACGGGCGTAGTGGCATGGTCTTTTTTGGGGACGGCCCTTGGAACCGTCGGGTAGCCCGGGGGAGCTCACCCCCGGCCGCCTCAAATACCACCGCAGGGTAGCCACCAGATACGACAAAATCGCCGTCCGCTACGAAGCGACCGTGCTGGTCGCAGCCATCAACGAGTGGCTGTTACCAGCACTTTCGAAACACGCCCTAGTGCCGCATCAGGCAAGGTGTGCCCCATCGTGAGGTGTCGCCTGGTTGCTGGGTCGGGCGGCACCGGACCGTCAAAATGATCACGTGGCTGAACGTGTGCAGGTCCGTGAGATCTATGACGACGAGGGCAGGCGACTGCTGCGGATTGTCCGCAGGGGCACCGGGTCGGTGGTGACCTGGCGGCGGCGGGCCCAGATGGTGCTGCTGTCCGCCCAGCGCATGTCCGTGGCGAAGATCGCCGAGGTCGCGTTCACCAGCGCGGACCGGGTCCGCGACGTGGACCACAACTTCAACGCCGACGGCTTCGACTCGCTCTACCCCAAGTACAAGGGCGGACGGCCGAGAACGTGCACGCTGCCCGAGCGCCGGGAGATCAAGAAGATTGCCAAGTCCAAGCCGGTCGAGCACGGCCTGCCCTTCTCGACCTGGAGCCTGGCTAAGAGCTCGTAACACGATCACGCCGTCAGCTTGTTGAGCCGTCGCCAGCAGGTCGCCGTGATCGGTGCGGACATGGCCGACGCACTAGCGCACGCTTCAAGATCAGCCAGGAAGCGGAATTCCTCGTCGGTGCAGGCCCGCCGCCGTCACGGTGAGCGCAAGGTCCTTAACGACGGCGTCGTGATGGTGGCACGCCAGCGCCTGCACGTCGGCCGGACGCATGCGGGCCGGATCGTCACCATCATCGTGCGGGGCCTGATGCCCCATCCGCTGCCCGCCCAACCGGCGGGGCTGCAGGTGACGGTGCAAATGGCGACCGGGTCCGGGAAGAGCTACGTCGGCGCTGCGGCCGCGCAGAAGCTGGCGCCGCGCGGTACGGTCCTGGTGGTGGTCCCCACGCTGGATCTGCTGGTGCAGATGGTCGCTTCCTGGCAGCAGGCGGGCCGGTCGGGGCGGATCCACGCGGTCTGCTCCCTCACCCCTGGCGCGCTGCCGCGCGGGGTGCGCGGGAGCGAACCCGCTGCAGATCGCCCTGTGGCTCCCGGACGCCGCCCGCAGGCGGCGGCCGGTGGCGTTGTTCGCGACCTACGCCTCGGTGGGTGCGGTCGCGGACGCATACCAGGTGTCCGCGCACTTCTTCTGACACCCGGCGGCCGCCGACCTGGCCGTTGTTGGCCAGCCACCACTGCAGAAACGGTTCCCGCACCCTGGTCGACCTCACCGTGGCGGAGATCCGGCGACTCCTGGCAAACGGCCGGCCCCACGGCCCGCGTCCGCCGCAGCACGCGTTTCGCGCTCATGCCTTGAACCGGTCCATCTGGCGCCGGACGCGCCAGGCAGTCGCCCGTCGTTGCCACTATCAACGCCGCCTGCACACGATCGAGGGGCGGTCTCATGAAGACCGCCCCTGACAGCTCGTCCGACCGCTACACTCCCCACTCCCAGGCCGTTGACCAGCGGGAACGGAGAAGTCCGGCTGGAGTACTAAGCAGTCTTGGCGAAGTTCGCTGCGGCCCCCGTCAGGTCCTCATCCGGCGGGGACCGTCTCGTCAGCCGCAAGTGAGTTGCCTTCGGCGATGCTGCCGCAGGAGGATGGGGCCTCCTTGTCGGCGAACCGGGCGCGCAGCCAGGCGAGCGCGGTGGGCACCGTGGCCATGGGCGCGGTCAAGTGGCTGAGGGCGTCGTACTGCTGGTACCAGACCGCGGCGCCCTCGGCGCAGTACTTACGCGCCAGCGCCCGTGTGTCCCCGGCGACCGTGATGCCGTCGCCCGAGCCGATGCCCGCGATGTTGCTCGTGGTTCCCTCGAGGAAGCCGGCGTTACCCTGGCCGATGTAGCCGGGGACAGTCGGGGTCGGTGCCAGGCCGAGGTTGGCCTTGTTGACCGCCTCGACGAGCTCGGGCACGGAGTTCGGGTTCGCATACTCCGGCTTCGCCATCTTCTTCCACGTCAGACCGGGGTAGTGGCCCAGTACGTCGGCGATCGAGGAGTGCTGGTGCTCGTCGACCAGCTGCTTGCCGTAGTCGTTCAGGTACTTCTTGAGGTCGAAGTCGTACGAACGCGCTTGCCCGATGAGCAACTCCGGGATGAGCCCGGACCACACCTGACTGCCTTCGATGTACCTGAGGATGTGCGAGGGCTTCACGAGCACCCCGCCCTCGGCATATCCCACCAGGCGCTTGTTGACGTCAGGGGCGTACTCGGGCGCGAGGGAGGCGGCCCAGTTGGTCGCGACGGCGCCGCCCGAGTAGCCCATGAGGCCGACGCGCGCGTCGGGGCTGATGCCGGTCCTCGACGCCGCGCTGGAAGCGGCACGCAGGGAGTCCAGCGTGTTGTACCCGTACTCGCGGGCGGCCGCGAGGTGGGCGGCCTGCCCCTCGGTGTCAGGGAGGACGACGTCGTAGCCGGACAGCAGGAGCGACGCCACGAGCGTGGACTCGCCGTTTGCGATCAAGCCGCCGGGCAGCTTGACGTTGCCCGCGACCGCCCGGGACGGACCGTCTTCGGGGTCGAGCGAGTCGTAGAACGACTGGTACGACACGACCTTGCGGCCGTCGCCGCCAGGGCTGCGCAACACGGAGGTCACGCCTGCGGACGGGTGGCCCTGCGCGTCGGTGGTGCGGTAGAGCAGCTGCGTCGCCTGGAGGGGGGTCGCGATACCCAGGACGTGGTACGGCAGCGTCCGGACCTTGAGCACGTCCCCGGGACTGTACGAGGACAGCGGCTTGCTGCCGTTGTAGGTGTAGAACGCGTCGCTCCCGGCAGTGGTCGACGAGGGCTGCTCCTGAACGCCGGACGCGACAGCGGGCACAGCGGCGACGGCGAGGGCGACGACGCCCGTGATCGCGGCGTGCCACACTCTGAGTTTGCGCATGGCTCTCCCAAACGGTGTAAGCGGATCATAGAGATGACCGTTACGGCCCGAAGAGGGAAGTGGCCGAATGTCGGTTCCGGCGCAACCTAACAAAGGCACACGGCAGTTGACCAGGGGGCGCCAGAAGTCTTCGCGGGACGAACGGCGGCTGAGTCAGTGACCCAGCTCCGCCAACGACCTGACGCACAGCCAGCTCGTAGCCGTCTCCGCCGCCTCCAACCGCAGCAAGGGCGACCAGGGCCCGGACCAGTGGAAGCCCCCGCTCGCCTCCTACTGGTGCGAGTACGCCCGCGCCTGGGTTATCTTCCGTAGAGCTCGTAACACGATTACGCCGTCGGCTTGTTGAGCCGTCGCCAGCAGATCTGCGCGCACGCGAGCGAGACGAGTGAGTCGTGCAGTTCGAGGCGGCGTTCCCACCGGACGGCGAGGCGCTTGAACTGGTGGAGCAGGGCGAAGGTCTGCTCCACCACGTAGCGGAGCTTCCCAAGACCCTGGATGTCCGGTTCCCCGCGTCGGGAGATGACGGGCAGGATGCGGCGTCTGGCCAGCTCCCGCCTGACGTGCCTGCTGTCGTAGCCTTTGTCTCCGAGCAGGGCCTGGGGCCGCTTTCGCGGGCGTCCGGGTTGGCCGGCCACGGGCGGGACCGCGTCGACCAGTGCGAGGGTCTGGGTGACGTCGGGGACGTTGCCGCCGGTCGTGATGACCTTCAGTGGCGTTCCGCTGCCGTCGCAGATCAGGTGGTGCTTGCTGCCCGACTTGCCGCGATCGACCGGCGACGGGCCAACCCCGGCGCCCCCCTTTTCGCGCGTACGTGGGAGGCGTCCACGCAGGCGCGCGTCCAGTCGATCCGCCGGGCGGCGTTCAGTTCGGCGAGCAGTATCCGGTGGACCTGGTCGAAGACCCCGGCCTCCGTCCACCGGCACAGGCGCCGCCAGCACGTCTGCCCGGAGCCGAAGCCCAGCTCCGGTGGGAGCTGCTGCCAGGTGATGCCGGTGAACAGCACGAACAGCACTCCCTGCAGGCACAGCCGGTCGTCCACCGGCCGGGGCCCCGGCGAGCGTTCCGGCCATGGCGGCAGCACCGGCTCGATCAGCGCCCACAACTCGTCATCGACCATCCAGGGAGCACTCACGCCCCACCAACGGACGAATCGTCACACCGGACACGGCCCACCAGCCCGTATCCACGAGATCGTGTTACGAGCTCTAAGCTGGCCGACTTCCTGGTCGCCGAGGGGGTGGTTGACGGCATCAGCCGCGAGGGCCTTCGGGTCCTGCTCCGAGAGGAGGGCGTCTCCTTTCAACGCGTGAAGACCTGGATGTCCTCCCGCGACCTCGACTACGCGGCCAAGAAGGCCCGCGTCGAGCACCTTCACGCCATCGCCGACGGCGAGGTCATACCCGAGGAGGGCGAGCCTGAAGTCGTCTTCTGCCTCGACGAGTTCGGCCCGCTCAACCTCCAGCCGCACCCCGGTCGGCAGTGGGCCGAACGCGGTGGCAAGGGCAAAGACCCCAACCGCGGACCCAGACCCCGGCGACGGGCCACCTACACCCGACCGCACGGCGGCCGGCACTTGTTCGCCGCCTACGACCTCGCCAAGGACCAGCTCTACGGCCACATCAAGAGGACCAAAAACCGATCCAAGTTCCTGGAGTTCTGCCGCTACCTGCGCTCGCTGCACCTGGCGGACGTGCGCATCGCGATCATCTGCGACAACTACTTGCCGCACCTGACCACCGAGCGGTGCCAGCGGGTAGGAACGTGGGCCGCGGCGAACAACGTCGAGATCGCCTACACCCGGACCAACAGCTCCTGGCTCAACCGGATCGAAGCCCAGTTCACCGCCCTGCGCTACTTTGCCCTCGACGGCACCGACCACGCCACTCACAAGGAACAGGGCAGCACGATCCGCCGCTACATCATCTGGCGGAACAATCACGCCGCCGACGAGCGCCTTCGCGAAGTCGTCACCAGGGCGAACGTTGCCTGACGGCTGGGCGAGTTTACGACGCCCTTCTGCGCCGCCGGCCTTGCTCCACACCGAGGGCGCGGGTCGTGATGTCGCGGTAGAGATACCTGAAGACTTTCAGCATGACGATGGGCAAGTAAACCACCATCAACGATATGGTCATCGTGTCCCAACCCTCAGCCGAAGAAGAGACCGTCAGGAAAGTCCTTACGTAGCAAGCGATATCGAGAGCCGCGACAACGTATCCGGCCGCTCGTAGGACAGCACCGGAGCGCGGGGTCAGTGCCGCCGTCAGGAGCAGGATGGGCAACTGCGCAGCGATCCACGTGCCTGGCGAGATGTAGTGGCCGGAGATGAACAGGCAGGTCGGGACGAGAACAATGGCCGCCCCGAACAGCAGCATCAGGACACGGAAGCCGCTCTCATGCTGCTCAACGCTGCTGCTCTGGAAGGCGGACACTGCCGGCTGGGCAGGGACCGTGTGCCAGGGCCGGGAGACCTTGGGAACGGCGGGTGGGGCCGCGAGCGGCTGTACGAGGTGACGCAGGGCTTGGGCGAGGGCGTGGGCGTCCGGGTAGCGCTCGGCGGGGTCTTTCCTGAGCAGGGTGAGGACGAGGTGGTCCCAGGATTCGGGAATGCCTGGGGTGACCGAGCTGGGCGCGGGCGCCTCTTCTGTGAGGTGCGCGGTGAGGAAGCCGAGGGTGTCGGGGGCCTGGAAAGGCAGGCGGCGGGTGATCAGCTGGTAGAGGAGGCAGCCGAGGGCGTAGAGGTCGCTGCGCGGAACAGGGAATCCGCGTGCCTGCTCTGGGGCCATGTAGGGCGGCGTGCCGACGATGAAGCCGCTCTCGGTGAGACGGGTATCGGTCGAGTCGACGGCGCGTGCGATGCCGAAGTCGAGGACTTTGGCGGTGCCCGCCGGGGTGATCAGGATGTTGGACGGCTTGATGTCGCGGTGCATGATTCCGGCGTCATGCGCGGCGGCCAGCGCATCGGCGATCTGTCCGCCCCAGCGAGCCGCATCGGCCAGAGTGGCGGCGCCCCGACGCATCAGCGTGTCGAGGCCCTCACCCCTGACCAGTTCCATGACGAGGAAGGGGACCCGATCCTCCCCCTCGCCGTGGTCACCGAGGTCGTGGATGGTCACAATGTTGGGGTGCTGGAGGCGGGCGGTGAGCCGGGCTTCGCGCAGGAACCGGGCCCGTGCCTCGTCACCACGGCTCCCGCCACCGGTGAGCACGGAGATGACCTTGACGGCTACGGGCCGGTCCAACATCTCATCTTGGGCCTGCCACACCTGCCCCATGCCACCTTGTCCGAGCTGACGCACTAATCGGTACCGTCCGACGAGCAGCTTTGCCTCCACTGCCATCACTCCCCCGACTGGCCATCGTCAACTCGCTTACCCTACGGGGGTCCCCCGGCCGCAGGGAACCGTGCGCGACGGCGGCTCCGGGCGACCCGACACAACGAGGCGAACGTTGCCTGATGCGGCACTAGGAGCTGTTCAAGGTTCGGATCATGTGGTTGCGGTCAGGGACTTCAGCCACATGATCGATCCGCGGAGGTGCAGTCCTGCTGTGTAGCTTTCCGGGCTCTTGTCGTAC
>NZ_JBEZXE010000099.1:0-6590 GCF_040637885.1 Kitasatospora sp. NPDC028055
ATCACAATAAAAATTATTCAAATGCTCTATCGGTGTATTTTTTGACTCTCTTTGGTCAATTCTCAATAGTTGAATATCAACCTGTAAAGGTGTATTCGACAATAGCCTTAGGAACTGGTTTTCAGTTTCTATTTTTTTGGGCATTAAGTTTAATATTAATACTTTCAAGGGACGGATCTCCTGAAGGCTAGCCCTTGTCGTTGTCATGACAAAAACATTTTCTTCGCGCAAGAAATTCACAGCAGGTAACTCGTCTGGTAAACGAATCGGCATCGTTCATCCCCTTTTTACACTTTTATACGTTTAGACTTCTAGAATGCTAAATAATCTAACCAATGTTAAGCACCTTGTCGAGTATTTCAAGGGTGATTGAAATAATTTCATGCCAAGTGACTTGTCTTGATTTCTTTTCAAATATAGCAGAGACGCAACTAGCTGATTTTATATATTTTTTATCTACTCATGATAATTTATAGATACTGATTTAACTTATACACTTTTGATATTAATTAGAGCTAATCTAATCTTCTTCTTCCCTTAACCAAAAGGGTCTACCAATTCAAATTAATTAATAAAAAATAATAAAATCAATTCATTAACTAGAAAAATCAAAATATTGTCATCTACTTCACCATAATCTAATAAGAAGTAAAAAACACAGTAATGTTAGTTACTGAGAAGGATTATTGATAAGCTTGCAAAGATTTCTCCGCTTTAATCACAAGTCATAACGACGTGAACACAGAACACGGGTAACACAACGATTGGTTGCTGAGGGGATTATTGATTCGCTTAGCTTGCGTTATTTATCTCGTCATCTCGGCCTTTTCTTGGCCCCATTCCCCAAACGCAAAAAAGCCACCCATTGGGTGGCTTTCTCACTAATTTAATGTCTGGCAGTTCCCTACTCTCACATGGGGAGACCCCACACTACCATCGGCGCTACGGCGTTTCACTGCTGAGTTCGGCATGGGGTCAGGTGGGACCACCGCGCTATTGCCGCCAGACAAATTCGGTTCGTTCCCGTTCAGCGCATTTCTTCGCTAAACCAGAACATCAATCTTGAACAAGCTGCTGTGTCCGTCACCTTTCGGCTTCTCACTCACATTCGAAAACTATCTCGTCTCTCTAAAACACCTTCGGTGTTGTCAGGTTAAGCCTCACGGTTCATTAGTATTGGTTAGCTCAACGTATCGCTACGCTTACACACCCAACCTATCAACGTCTTAGTCTTAAACGTTCCTTTAGGACCCTTAAAGGGTCAGGGAAGACTCATCTCAAGGCAAGTTTCCCGCTTAGATGCTTTCAGCGGTTATCTTTTCCGCACTTAGCTACCGGGCAATGCCATTGGCATGACAACCCGAACACCAGTGGTGCGTCCACTCCGGTCCTCTCGTACTAGGAGCAGCCCCTTTCAATCTTCCAACGCCCACGGCAGATAGGGACCGAACTGTCTCACGACGTTCTAAACCCAGCTCGCGTACCACTTTAAACGGCGAACAGCCGTACCCTTGGGACCTACTTCAGCCCCAGGATGTGATGAGCCGACATCGAGGTGCCAAACACCGCCGTCGATATGAACTCTTGGGCGGTATCAGCCTGTTATCCCCGGAGTACCTTTTATCCGTTGAGCGATGGCCCTTCCATTCAGAACCACCGGATCACTAAGACCTACTTTCGTACCTGCTCGAGCCGTCACTCTCGCAGTCAAGCTGGCTTATGCCTTTGCACTAACCGCATGATGTCCGACCATGCTTAGCCAACCTTCGTGCTCCTCCGTTACTCTTTGGGAGGAGACCGCCCCAGTCAAACTACCCACCAGACACTGTCCGCACCCCGGATAACGGGGCAACGTTAGAACATCAAACATTAAAGGGTGGTATTTCAAGGTTGGCTCCACGCAGACTGGCGTCCACGCTTCAAAGCCTCCCACCTATCCTACACATCAAGGCTCAATGTTCAGTGTCAAGCTATAGTAAAGGTTCACGGGGTCTTTCCGTCTTGCCGCGGGTACACTGCATCTTCACAGCGAGTTCAATTTCACTGAGTCTCGGGTGGAGACAGCCTGGCCATCATTACGCCATTCGTGCAGGTCGGAACTTACCCGACAAGGAATTTCGCTACCTTAGGACCGTTATAGTTACGGCCGCCGTTTACTGGGGCTTCGATCAAGAGCTTCTCCTTACGGATAACCCCATCAATTAACCTTCCAGCACCGGGCAGGCGTCACACCGTATACGTCCACTTTCGTGTTTGCACAGTGCTGTGTTTTTAATAAACAGTTGCAGCCAGCTGGTATCTGCGACTGGCTTCAGCTCCATGGGTAAACCACTTCACCTAATGCCAGCGTGCCTTCTCCCGAAGTTACGGCACCATTTTGCCTAGTTCCTTCACCCGAGTTCTCTCAAGCGCCTGAGTATTCTCTACCTGACCACCTGTGTCGGTTTGGGGTACGATTAATGATAATCTAGAGCTTAGAGGCTTTTCCTGGAAGCGGGGTATGAGCTACTTCGCCACCGTAGTGACTCGTCATCAGACCTCAGCATATAGTGAACCGGATTTGCCTAATTCACCTGCCTACATCCTTAAACCGGGACAACCGTCGCCCGGCCAGCCTAACCTTCTCCGTCCCCCCATCGCAATTATCACCAGTACGGGAATATTAACCCGTTTCCCATCGACTACGCATTTCTGCCTCGCCTTAGGGGTCGACTCACCCTGCCCCGATTAACGTTGGACAGGAACCCTTGGTCTTCCGGCGTGCGGGTTTTTCACCCGCATTATCGTTACTTATGTCAGCATTCGCACTTCTGATACCTCCAGCATACCTCACAGTACACCTTCACAGGCTTACAGAACGCTCCCCTACCCAACAATATTTACATATCGCTGCCGCAGCTTCGGTGCATAGTTTAGCCCCGTTACATCTTCCGCGCAGGCCGACTCGACCAGTGAGCTATTACGCTTTCTTTAAATGATGGCTGCTTCTAAGCCAACATCCTGGCTGTCTGAGCCTTCCCACTTCGTTTCCCACTTAACTATGACTTTGGGACCTTAGCTGGCGGTCTGGGTTGTTTCCCTCTTCACGACGAACGTTAGCACCCGCCGTGTGTCTCCCGTGATAACATTCTTCGGTATTCGTAGTTTGCATCGAGTTGGTAAGTCGGGATGACCCCCTAGTCGAAACAGTGCTCTACCCCCGAAGATGAGTTCACGAGGCGCTACCTAAATAGCTTTCGGGGAGAACCAGCTATCTCCCGGTTTGATTGGCCTTTCACCCCCAGCCACAAGTCATCCGCTAATTTTTCAACATTAGTCGGTTCGGTCCTCCAGTTAGTGTTACCCAACCTTCAACCTGCCCATGGCTAGATCACCGGGTTTCGGGTCTATACCCTGCAACTCATTCGCCCAGTTAAGACTCGGTTTCCCTACGGCTCCCCTATACGGTTAACCTTGCTACAGAATATAAGTCGCTGACCCATTATACAAAAGGTACGCAGTCACACCCTAAAGGGTGCTCCCACTGCTTGTACGTACACGGTTTCAGGTTCTATTTCACTCCCCTCGCCGGGGTTCTTTTCGCCTTTCCCTCACGGTACTGGTTCACTATCGGTCAATCAGGAGTATTTAGCCTTGGAGGATGGTCCCCCCATATTCAGACAGGATAACACGTGTCCCGCCCTACTCGTCGAGTTCACAACACTAACACCTTCGGATACGGGGCTATCACCCTTTACTGCCAGCCTTTCCAGACTGTTCTCCTGATGCTAATGCTGATTAAGACTCTGGGCTGCTCCCCGTTCGCTCGCCGCTACTAGGGGAATCTCGGTTGATTTCTTTTCCTCGAGGTACTGAGATGTTTCAGTTCCCTCGGTTCGCCTCGTTTGACTATGTATTCATCAAACGATAGTGCAACGAATTGCACTGGGTTTCCCCATTCGGATATCGTCGGTTATAACGGTTCATATCACCTTACCGACGCTTTTCGCAGATTAGCACGTCCTTCATCGCCTCTGATTGCCTAGGCATCCACCGTGTACGCTTAGTCGCTTAACCTCACAACCCGAAATTGTTTCAACGTTCACTTTACTGTCATGGCTGTGCGTGGTGAACTTCTTCGTTGGGCAGTGCTCGCCATGCTCACGTACCTATGTACGCTGCGCTGGCTGTGCGCTGTCCGCCTTGAATTTCACACTGCTCGCGCATGCCGCTCGAGTTAGTGACCGAAAATTTCAGGTCTGAAATTTTGAGAGACTCTCACATTGTTTAAGCGATAAACAATGTGCGTTGTTTTCAATTTTCAGCTTGTTCCAGATTGTTAAAGAGCATAATTGTTAAACCAACTATCTACATAATTGGCTTAATCATTATTGGGGACATCGTCTTTCACTCGATATCGGCGCAATTGGCGTCCCCTAGGGGATTCGAACCCCTGTTACCGCCGTGAAAGGGCGGTGTCCTAGGCCTCTAGACGAAGGGGACACGAAAATCACAAAAACTTTTTGCGCTTTTCATGTAAGCCCTATTCTTGCGAATAAGTCTCCCACGTATAGCCTATTGCTCTACTTTCTATCAGACAATCTGTGTGAGCACTTCACAAAAACACTTCAATGGTAAGGAGGTGATCCAACCGCAGGTTCCCCTACGGTTACCTTGTTACGACTTCACCCCAGTCATGAATCACAAAGTGGTAAGCGCCCTCCCGAAGGTTAAGCTACCTACTTCTTTTGCAACCCACTCCCATGGTGTGACGGGCGGTGTGTACAAGGCCCGGGAACGTATTCACCGTAGCATTCTGATCTACGATTACTAGCGATTCCGACTTCATGGAGTCGAGTTGCAGACTCCAATCCGGACTACGACGTACTTTATGAGTTCCGCTTGCTCTCGCGAGGTCGCTTCTCTTTGTATACGCCATTGTAGCACGTGTGTAGCCCTACTCGTAAGGGCCATGATGACTTGACGTCATCCCCACCTTCCTCCGGTTTATCACCGGCAGTCTCCTTTGAGTTCCCGACCGAATCGCTGGCAACAAAGGATAAGGGTTGCGCTCGTTGCGGGACTTAACCCAACATTTCACAACACGAGCTGACGACAGCCATGCAGCACCTGTCTCAGAGTTCCCGAAGGCACCAAAGCATCTCTGCTAAGTTCTCTGGATGTCAAGAGTAGGTAAGGTTCTTCGCGTTGCATCGAATTAAACCACATGCTCCACCGCTTGTGCGGGCCCCCGTCAATTCATTTGAGTTTTAACCTTGCGGCCGTACTCCCCAGGCGGTCGATTTAACGCGTTAGCTCCGAAAGCCACTCCTCAAGGGAACAACCTTCAAATCGACATCGTTTACAGCGTGGACTACCAGGGTATCTAATCCTGTTTGCTCCCCACGCTTTCGCACCTGAGCGTCAGTCTTTGTCCAGGGGGCCGCCTTCGCCACCGGTATTCCTCCACATCTCTACGCATTTCACCGCTACACATGGAATTCTACCCCCCTCTACAAGACTCTAGCTGACCAGTCTTAGATGCCATTCCCAGGTTAAGCCCGGGGATTTCACATCTAACTTAATCAACCGCCTGCGTGCGCTTTACGCCCAGTAATTCCGATTAACGCTTGCACCCTCCGTATTACCGCGGCTGCTGGCACGGAGTTAGCCGGTGCTTCTTCTGTCGGTAACGTCAATCGTTGATGATATTAGCATCAACGCCTTCCTCCCGACTGAAAGTACTTTACAACCCTAGGGCCTTCTTCATACACGCGGCATGGCTGCATCAGGCTTGCGCCCATTGTGCAATATTCCCCACTGCTGCCTCCCGTAGGAGTCTGGGCCGTGTCTCAGTCCCAGTGTGGCTGATCATCCTCTCAGACCAGCTAGGGATCGTCGCCTAGGTGAGCCATTACCTCACCTACTAGCTAATCCCATATGGGTTCATCCGATAGCGCAAGGACCGAAGTTCCCCTGCTTTGCTCCTTAGAGATTATGCGGTATTAGCTACCGTTTCCAGTAGTTATCCCCCTCTATCGGGCAGATCCCCATACATTACTCACCCGTCCGCCGCTCGTCAGCGAGAAGCAAGCTTCCCCTGTTACCGCTCGACTTGCATGTGTTAGGCCTGCCGCCAGCGTTCAATCTGAGCCATGATCAAACTCTTCAATTAAAATAGCTTGATGCTCAAAGAATGTCTTACTGACCGTAACGTTCTTTTGTTCGGCTAACTTTGTCGGCTTCGCATCGCTTACCCTCGCCGTACCTAAGTACTGTCTCGGGTTATCTCTGCTTGCCTTCGCGTTATCCTTCCAAAATAAGCGTTACTACCTTATTTCATATATATGAATTAACGTGTTAGTCACTCTTCAAGACTTAAAATCAAATATTTTTTTGATAGTGTCCTGTGAGTGCCCACACAGATTGTCTGATAAATTGTTAAAGAGCGTTGCAGCATTTCATATTGAAATTTGACCTTCTGGGTCGTTGCTGCGAGGTGACGTATATTACGTTTTCCTCCGTGAGAGTCAAGCAATTTTTTGCTTTTTCTTTTCAGAATCTCTCGCTGCCGTTTCAGTGTTCACCGCGCTTTGCGTTGTCTTGTTCCC
>NZ_JBEZXE010000100.1:0-5258 GCF_040637885.1 Kitasatospora sp. NPDC028055
CGGGTGGGCGGTTCACACAGTCCGTGAACCGCCCACCCGGCCACGGCCCTTTCCCCTTCCCTTCCCCGCCCTTTGCCCAAGCGCGACCCGGGCGTGCGGCATGATCTGTACGGATCAACCGCCGACCGAGGAGCCACCGATGAACCGCTCCGCGCGCACCGCCGCCCTGGCCGCACTGGCCCTGCTCACCGCCGCCGGCTGCGCGGCCACCCCCGCACGGGCCCGCGCCCACCCGCCCACCGACTCCGCCACCGCCGCCCCCGCGCCCAGCGGCTCGGCCGCCTGGACCGGCGGCTTCCGGGGCTACGGCACCGCCCAGTGGCAGCGCTCCTGGGGCGTCGCCGCCCAAGGCGCCTGGGGCGCAGCCGACTTCACCGCCGTCGAGGACCGGACGGCCCCCGACGGCGGCCCCGCGCTCCAGGTGACGTACGGCGCCGGCTCCTCCGCCAACTCCTGCACCGACTGCCCCAATCCGGGCGGCGGCCAGTTCTACACCGACCTGAACGCCCTCGGCCTGTCCGCCCTCGCCCAGGGCCCCACCCTGGACCTCAAGTACTCCCTCCGGTTCCCCACCGGCCGCGACTGGGGCAAGGCCGGCAAACTGCCGGGCCTGTACGGCGGGAAGATCGGCCAGGAGTCCGGCGGCAACCACGGCGCGGGCTGGTCCACCCGCTACATGTGGCGGGGCGCCAACGGCAGCCCCGACAACGGCGAGGTCTACCTCTACACCCCGACCAACTCCGGTCCGACCGGCTACGGTGTGGACGAGGGCCTGGGCGACTGGCACTTCCAGGCCGACGACCGCTGGCACACCGTCGAGCAGTCGGTGAACCGGAACACCGGTGAGGTCACCGTCTGGTACGACGGCCGCCAGGTGTACTCCGCCAAGGTCGCCTCCGGCATCGCCTCGATCCCCTTCGGCGGGGTGCTGTTCTCGACCTTCTACGGCGGCCACGACACCAGTTGGGGCCCGGCCAGCACCCAGCGGGCCCAGTTCGCCGGCTTCTCGCTCTCCGCCGGCGTCCAGCACTGACGAGCGGCCGGGCCGGTGGGCCGCCGCTCGGGCCGATGGTGCCGGGACCGGCCCTCGCTGGGGCCTCACCGCCCTCGTCAAGGAGCTTTCCGGACTCCGGGATCCCAGCTGGAAATGGTCCGTGAAGGGGCGGCCAAACGTGTAGAGGTCATGCCATACTGCGTCGGTGACCTCAGCCAGCCCAGCGACACCCCCGCCCCGCGCCCGGCCCCAACTGGGCCGGAAATTCACCATGCTGTGGTCGGCGTCGTCGATCTCGGCGGTCGGCGACGGCATGCGGGACTCATCGCTTCCGCTGCTCGCCCTGGCCATCTCGGACTCCCCGTCGGCGGTGTCCGTGGTCGCGGTGGCCGGATCGCTCCCCTGGCTGCTGATGGCCCTGTTCGGCGGCGTCATCGCCGACCGCTTCGACCGCCGCCGGCTGATGTGGACGATCGACCTCGGCCGGGCCGCCATCCTGCTGGGCTTCGCCGCCTGGGTCTTCTCCACCACCCCGCCGCTCGCCCTGCTCGCCGCCCTGGCCTTCGTCCTCGGCTGCGGCGAGACGGTGTTCGTCAACGCCGCCACCTCGACCATCCCGGACGTGGTCCGCTCCGAGCAGCTGGACGTCGCCAACGGCCGCCTCCAGGGCGGCCTGCTGGTCGGCCGGATGATCGGTCCGCTGGTCGGCACCACCCTGTTCGCGATCGCGGCCGGCTACCCGTTCACCGTCGACGGCGTCTCCTTCGCCCTGGCCGCCGTCCTGGTCGCCGCGACCGGCCGCTCCGGCGCCCCCCGGGCGCGGTCCGAGCGCCGGGTCATGGCCGAGGTCCGCGAAGGCGTCCGCTGGCTGTACGGACACCGGCAACTGCGCCTGGTCGCCTCGCTCTCCGCCGTGGCCGCGGGCGCCTCCTCACTCGGCATCACCATGTTGGCCCTGCTGGTCACCCGCACCCTGCAGGAGCCCACCTGGGCCTTCGGCGCCGTCCTCGCCACCGGCGTGGCCGGCGGCACGGCCGCGAGCATGCTGGCCGGCCGGATCGGCGAGCGGCTGAGCCGACGGGCCCGGATCACCCTCTCCTTCGTGCTGATGGGCTCCTCGCTGCTGCTGATGGGCCTGAGCCCCTCGGTGTTCGTGGTGGCACCGCTGTTCGCGCTCGGCAACTTCGGCGTGGTCACCTGGAACGTCCAGGCGATCTCGCTGCGGCAGCAGACCGTGCCCAAGGAACTGCTCGGCCGGGTCAACAGCTGCTACCTGATGCTCTCCCGGATCGGGATGCTGATCGGCGCCGGCCTCAGCGGCTGGATCGGCTCCACGGTCGGCATCCGCACCCCGATCGTCATCGCCGGTGCGCTGATCCTCGCCGCGCTGTTCGCGATCCCGCGGATGGGCGACCTCGAACCGGCCCCGGCGCCCGTCGCCGAGCACCAGCCGGTCGAGCAGCGCGCGGGCTGACCGCCCGACCGGGGCCGCTGCTGCTCCGGGGCCCGCTGCCGGCCGCCGTCACCTGGGCCCACCTCCGCCGCCGCGGTCCGTCGTCATGAGCGCACCTGCGCACGCGGTCTAGGGCGTGTCTGACAATTCGCGTCGGATCAGCGCGCGGCGTTGGGGTGCGTGCATCGCAAGGCGGAGGAGGGAGTCCCTGCGGTGGGGGCACCTCCCGGCCGAAGGCTGGGGGCCATCGGCGACTGACGACAACGCGGCGAGGTGCGCTTGTGCCCTGGGGGTACCTCCCGGCCGAAGGCTGGGGGAGCGTCGCGCGCCCGGCGGGAATTGTCAGACACGCCCTAGGATGCGGGCATGAGCTCCGGCGCCGATCTGGCAGATGCACACCGTTCGCAGCAGCGGGCCGAGGCGCGGCTGGACGTCGCCGCCTCCGTCCTCTCCCTGCTGGCCGACCGCACCCGGCTGGCGCTGCTGGAGCGGCTCGGGCGGGGCGAGGCGGACGTGACCACCCTGACCGAAGTGACCGGCGCCGCCCGACCGTCGGTCAGCCAGCACCTGGCCAAACTGCGGCTGGCCGGGCTGGTCGCCACCCGCAAGGACGGCCGTCGGGTGGTCTACTCGCTGCGCCACGGACACCTGCGCCGACTGGTGGACGAGGCGCTGAACGTCGCCGACCACCAGATCGGGCACCTCCCGCCGCACGACTGAGCCCCGGCCCGTCCACGCGGGTCGTTCCGCCCGTCCAACAGGTGCACAGGTACGCACGCATTGCCTATGATGGGCGCACCACGACCCCCACCACCGCCCCGGGACGGGCCCATGCTGACCGTGCTGCGCAACCGCACCTACCGCCATCTGTTCACCGCCCAGGTCGTCGCCCTGGTCGGCACCGGCCTGGCCACCGTGGCGCTCTCGCTGCTGGCGTACTCGATCGCCGGGAGCGACGCCTCGGCCGTCCTCGGCACCGCACTGGCGATCAAGATGGTCGCGTACGTGACAGTCGCCCCGGTCGCCGGAGCCCTCGCCGGGCTGGTCCCCCGGCGCACCCTGATGGTCGCCATGGACCTCACCCGGGCCGCCGTCGCCCTCACTCTGCCGTTCGTCGACCGGGTGTGGCAGGTCTACGTCCTGATCTTCCTGCTCCAGGCCGCCTCCGCCGCCTTCACCCCGACCTTCCAGGCCACCATCCCCGAGGTGCTGCCGGCCGAACGCGACTACACCCGGGCGCTGTCGATGTCCCGGCTCGCCTACGACCTCGAGTCGCTGTTCAGCCCGGCGCTCGCCGCCCTGCTGCTGTCCGTGGTCCCGTACCACTGGCTGTTCGCCGGGACGACCGCGGGCTTCCTCGCCTCCGCGGCCCTGGTCGTCTCCGTCGTACTGCCCAGGCCCCGGCCGGTCGAACGGACCGAGGGGATCTACCGCAAGGCCGCGTTCGGCACCCGGCTGTTCCGGGCCACCCCACGGCTGCGGGCGCTGCTCGCCCTGGACCTCGCGGTGGCGGCGGCCGGCGCCATCGTCTTCGTCGACACCGTCAACGTGGTCCGCGACCACTTCCACCGCCCGGTCGGCGCCGTCTCGGTGGCCCTCGGCGCGTACGGCGTCGGCTCGATGCTCGCCGCCCTGCTGCTGCCGCGGCTGCTCGCCCGGGTCAGCGACCGGTCCGTCATGCTGCCCGCCGCCTTCGCACTGCCCGGCGTCCTCGCCGCCGTCACCGTGATCACCGCCGTCCCCGCCGGCACCGGGAGCTGGCTCGCCCTGCTCGCCGCCTGGGCCCTGGTCGGCGCCGCCGGCTCCGCCGTCCTGACGCCCGGCGGCCGGGTGATACGCCGCTCCGCCGCCGACCCGGACCTGCCGGCCGCCTTCGCCGCCCAGTTCTCGCTGTCGCACGGCTGCTGGCTGCTCACCTACCCGCTGGCCGGCTGGCTCGCCGCCGGGGCCGGACTCCCCGCAACCGCCGTCGTCCTGGGCGCGGTCGCCCTCGCCGCCGCCGTCACCGCCACCGCCCTGTGGCCCGCCCGGGACCCGGACGCCCTCAGCCACCGCCACACCGACCTGCCGCTCGGCCACCCCCACCTCACGGACGCCCGCCCCGCCCCCGACGG
The DNA here is from genome assembly GCF_040637885.1 of Kitasatospora sp. NPDC028055. Classification (NCBI taxonomy): domain Bacteria; kingdom Bacillati; phylum Actinomycetota; class Actinomycetes; order Kitasatosporales; family Streptomycetaceae; genus Kitasatospora; species Kitasatospora sp. NPDC028055. The sequence goes on from NZ_JBEZXE010000100.1 coordinate 4,562, forward strand.
CAGCGGCTGGCAGCACGGCCACCACTACGTCATCGACCAGCACCACCCCAGCTGGCCCCGCCCACCCCGCGCCGCCCTGAACTGAGAGCCCCGGCACGGCGTTTCGAGGTCGCCGGAACTACCCCCGGGTCACCGGGATGCTGTGCGCGGCCATCGCCTCCACCAGTCGGTCCGGCTCGTCCGGGGTGATCACCGGCTTGACCTTGGCCCCGAGGTCGACGACGAAGGCCACGCTCTTGTCCACCCGCCCCAGGTCCAGGTTGAAGTAGTGGACGAGGTCCCCGGAACCCCAGATCCGCCACCGCCCGCCGACCCGGGTCAGCGGCACCTGCCGCAGCCCGCGGATCCGCCCGTACGGGATGCGTTTGGCAATCCCCAGCGGGAAGTAGTACCGGCGAATCACGAGCTCACTCGCGGTGCACGTCACCAGACCGTCGTTGTACATGGCGGCCAGGCTAGCCCCGGCCCCTGGCACAAACCCGACCATCAGCGGCCGATCCGGGCAGGTACGCCCGGACGCCGCATTGAGGGGACTACCTGGTGATACGCCTACTGCGCTCTCCGCCGGAAATGCGAAAAGCCCCCGCCGGTGAACCCGGCGAGGGCTTTTCTGAATGATTGTTCGGCGGCGTCCTACTCTCCCACAGGGTCCCCCCTGCAGTACCATCGGCGCTGTGAGGCTTAGCTTCCGGGTTCG
>NZ_JBEZXE010000101.1:0-4981 GCF_040637885.1 Kitasatospora sp. NPDC028055
CTCTCCCCCCCCCCCCCCACTTTCCGAGGGGGGGGCCCCGTACCTCGCCGCCCCCCCGGGACGCGGTCCCGTCCCCGGCCCGACCGGCCCACCGGTGGCCCCGGAAAACGGAAAAGTGCCGGTCGATAAGGATCTCGACCGGCACTTTCCCTGAGCCCACAGGCTCACAGCTGGTGTCCGAGGGGGGACTTGAACCCCCACGCCCGATAAAGGGCACTAGCACCTCAAGCTAGCGCGTCTGCCATTCCGCCACCCGGACCGGGTGTCGTCCTCGCGGCTTCCGATCTCTCGTCCGTCGCGCTGACAGATGTAACTGTAGCAAAGATCGGCTTGAGCTCCCAAAACGGCTCCGGAACGGGCGGACGTGCTGGTGGCGGGGCCGGTGGCCGGGGCAGGGGGCGGTCTGTGGCGGGGGTGTGACCAGCGGGTTTCGGGGGCGTGCGGGGGGTGGATCGTGATCGAGGGCTGGGGGAGGATGGGCGGACGTGCTCGTACGGCCCGGGTGCAGGTCCTGGGGGTGGCGCGCTGGCGCGTCGGTGCGGGCCCAAGACGAGGAGTGACCGTGAGCGAGCGGAGCGAGTCGGCGGCGCCGAAGGTGACGGCTGAGTCGGAGGTCGCCGAGATCTGTCGCGATCTGATCCGGATCGACACCAGCAACTACGGGGACGGCTCCGGTCCGGGCGAGCGCAAGGCAGCCGAGTACGTGGCCGAGCAGCTCGCGGAGTTCGGGATCGAGCCGCAGATCTTCGAGTCGGCCAAGGGGCGGGCCTCGACGGTGGTCCGGATCGAGGGCGAGGACCGGTCCCGCCCAGGCCTGCTGATCCACGGCCACACCGACGTGGTGCCGGCCAACGCCGCGGACTGGACGTACGACCCCTTCGGCGGCGAGATCGCCGACGGCTGCGTCTGGGGGCGCGGCGCGGTCGACATGAAGGACATGGACGCGATGACCCTCGCCGTCGTCCGTGACCGGCTGCGCACCGGCCGCAAGCCCCCGCGCGACCTGGTGCTCGCCTTCCTCGCGGACGAGGAGGCCGGCGGCACCTACGGCGCCCGCTTCCTGGTGGACAAGCACCCGGAGCTGTTCGAGGGCGTGACCGAGGGCATCGGCGAGGTCGGCGGCTTCTCCTTCACCGTCAACGACCAGGCCCGGTTCTACCTGGTGGAGACGGCCGAGAAGGGCATGCACTGGATGCGCCTGACGGTCGAGGGCCGGGCCGGGCACGGCTCGATGTCGAACGACGACAACGCGATCACCGAGCTGTGCGAGGCCGTCGCCCGGCTCGGCCGCCACAAGTTCCCGCTGCGGATCACCCCGAGCGTGCGGGCCTTCCTGGACGAGCTGTCGGACGTCCTCGGGTACCGGCTGGACCCGGAGGACATGGACGAGGTGGTCCGCGTGCTCGGCGGCATCGCCAAGATGATCGGCACCACGTTCCGCAACACCGCCCAGCCGACCATGCTCGGCGCCGGCTACAAGGTGAACGTGATCCCCGGTCAGGCCACCGCCCACGTGGACGGGCGCTTCCTGCCCGGCTACGAGGAGGAGTTCCTCGCCGAGCTGGACAGCGTGCTGGGCCCGCGCGTGAAGCGGGAGAGCCTGCACTCGGACCGGGCGATCGAGACCGACTTCGACGGCGCGCTGGTCGAGGCGATGCAGACCGCGCTGCGTGCGGAGGACCCGATCGCCCGGGCGGTGCCGTACTGCCTGTCGGGCGGGACGGACGCCAAGTCCTTCCAGGACCTCGGCATCCGCTGCTTCGGCTTCGCGCCGTTGCAGCTGCCGCCGGAGCTGGACTTCGCCGGGATGTTCCACGGCGTGGACGAGCGGGTGCCGGTGGACGGGTTGAAGTTCGGCGTCCGGGTGCTGGACCGCTTCATCGACGCCTGCTGATCGAGCGAGGCCTGCCGATCAGACTGATCAGGCGACTGGGTCGGCCCGCTCCCGGACTGCCGGGGGCGGGCCGACCGCATTGTCGGAGCGCATGATTGTGGGACGGGTGGAAAGCGGTCAACAGAAACGATTCTGCTTGTAATTCCGCGCCGAGCATCTGTGCGAAGGATCACCGTTGCGGGTGAATGGGAAATCTGTTCCGTACCCCGTTTGCCGCAGCGTCGTTCATTCCTTTGCAGCCCGCCGAACGGGTTGCGTTGTCCATACAGGAGGAATGATGAAGGTCAAGAAGATCGCCGCTGTCGCCGCCGCCACCGGTGGCCTGGTGCTCGCCGCCGCCGGTGTGGCGTCCGCTCACGGCGGTGCCGCTGCCGATGGTGTGGCCGCGGGCTCCCCGGGTGTCGTCGCGGGCAACCAGGTCCAGGTCCCGGTCCACGTGCCGGTGAACCTGTGCGGCAACACCGTCAGCGTGATCGGCGTGCTGAACCCGGCGTTCGGCAACCACTGCGCCAACTTCTGAGCCGATCTCCGGGCCGCTGAGGCCCGTTGAGCCGGGCTCGGTACGGCCCCCGGGCGGCGGACGCGCCGCGCCGGGGGCCTTTGCGTGTCGGGTTCGACAAGATCGAACGCCCCGATCACTCGATCGGGTGAAGCTGCTTCGTTCGGCTCAACCTCCCCGTTGGCCTCTCGTTAACTCCTGTGCAGTCAAAGGCCTTGCGCGATTTCCGGATATTCGGAAATTCCGACTTTCATACGAGTTCATGCCAAGGTCGCCACGCCGTCTCGAAACGTCAGGGGAAATCATGAGGAATGTAGCCAAGAAGGGGATCCTCACTGCCGTGGCCACCGGCAGCGTGCTGGCCTCGACCGCCGGCTACGCCTACGCGGGCGCCGAGGCGCAGGGAGGTGCCGCGGGATCACCGGGTGTCGCCTCGGGGAACTCGGTGCAGGTGCCGGTCGAGGTGCCGATCAACGCCTGCGGCAACACGGTCGACGTGATCGGCGTGCTGAACCCGGCGTACGGAAACCACTGCGCCAACGCCTCCGGCAGCGGCCGCCACGCCGCCCCGCAGCCCGGCCAGGGCAGCCACTCCGGGGGCAGTGCCGGTTCCGGCGCGGGCGCCACCCGGGGCTCCTCCGCCTCGGGTGCCTCGGCGAGCGGCACCGCGGCGAACTCGCCCGGGGTGATCTCCGGCAACAGCGTCCAGGCCCCGGTGCACGTCCCGGTCAACGCCTGCGGCAACTCCGTGAACGTGGTGGGCGCCGGCAACCCGGCCTTCGGCAACGAGTGCGGCAACGTGGCCCACCCCGCCCCGAAGCCGAGCGACGACTGCCCCGAGGACCACACCCCGCCGCCGTCGACCGGTGGCGACACCGGTACGGGCGGCCCGCGCACCGGCGGCCCGTCGACCGGCGCCACCCCGAGCACCCCGGTCGCCCAGCCGTCGAGCAACGGCGGCACCCAGGTCGTCCCGGCCGCCGCCCACACCAGCGCCCCGGCCGCCCCGGCCGCCCAGAGCGTCGCCGCGAACGGTGAGCTCGCCCACACCGGCGCCGGTGGCGTCGAGATGCTCGGCGCCGCCGGGCTCGCGCTGCTGATCGGTGGCGGCGTGCTCTACCGCCGGGCCCGCGCCGGCGCCCGCTGAGCCCGCTCGTGGAGCCCGTCGACGGACAGAGTCGAACAGCTGAACGCCTGAACAGATGAACGAACGCACCTGCGGCCGCCCGGTGAACGGGCGGCCGCAGGTGCGTTAAGGTTCGGCGTGTGCCGCCCGTCACCAGCTCCGGATCTGCCGGATGATCCGTCGCTTGAGTCGGACCGTCCGGCTGCCGTCGGGGAACAGTCGCAGTCGGTCGAGCTCCCAGTGCCCGTACTCGGCATGCTCGGTGAGCAGTTGGCGCGCCGCGTTGCGGGTGGTGCCGCGCGGCATGCGCAGCGACTGGTACTCGTACTCCGGCTGCCGGACCGGCTTCGGTGGGGTCAAAACGCTCCTCCTGAGGATCACCTGCACGCAAGCCTACGGCCTGCCCCGGACAGTCGGCCCGGGTATTTCCGGCCGTCCTCCCGTCCCGGTGCGGCGGTTCGACGGCTCCCGGCCCGGAGGCTCGTCTGACAGTGCATCAGTTCTGTTGCTGCTGTGGAGGGGATACCCCGATACCGGCGCGCGAAGCGGTACCCGGACGGCCCCGCCTGGCCGCGTGCACGCCCTCTGCGCCCGCCCCGCGCCGGTCCCGACGGGGGACAGAACGCCCTGAATCGGACATCAGGGGGGAAGTTGCGGTGAAATCGCGGGTGTAGGTGACAACCGCTGTGCGTACCTGCGCTGCGGGGAGATAGCGTCTGCACCATGTCTGATGCCGCGCAGCCCACCATTGCCGAGGTACGCGCCGCCGCTGAGGCGGTCAAGGCCGCCATCGACCGTCATCTGGAAGCGGTGTCAAGCCCCAACGCAGCTGATGATCCCGCCGTCTCCGCTGCCTACGAGCAGCTCGCGACGGCGGCCATCGCCTACGACCAACTCCTGTACGAGGTCTACGACGAGGTCACCCCGTTCGAGATCCCCGGCGACGAGGGGCCGGGCGGCTACCACGGCCCGGAACAGCCCGAGGCGATCAGCGTGCTGATCCGCCGCGACTACCACGTGGTCGACCCCAAGCGGCTGCGCGCGCAGGCCGAGCGGCTCGACGAGTCGCTGACCCCGGGTGGTGCCGGCGGCGTGAACTCCGCGATCGGCGTGCTGTTCGGCGAGTACGAGCCGGACGAGATCGCCGCCCGCAGCGAGGAGTTCGGCCTGGAGGAGGCGGACTCGACGCTCTGGGTCGCGGCGGCCGAGCCGACCGAGCCGGGGGAGTGGCTGCCGGAGCCCTTCGAGCACGCCGACCCGCAGTTGCTGATCTGCCGGTTCGACGTGAGCGAGGTCTACGACGACGAGGACCCCGACGACTGACATCGGACGAACGCGCGAGGGGCGGGCCCGGAACTCCGGACCCGCCCCTCGCACGTTCGTCGGTCGGGGGGGGGGGGGCGCCCCCCCCCCCCGCGGGGGCGCGGGCGGGGGCCCGCGGGGGGCCGCGGGGCGGCGCCGC
>NZ_JBEZXE010000102.1:0-4706 GCF_040637885.1 Kitasatospora sp. NPDC028055
AGCTTCCTGGGCCCCTGCGGCTGCCGGTCCTCGCGGATCTCGAAGGTCATTGCACTCCCCAGCTGGGGCGTTGCAACGATCCCTAGAACTCAAGGGCCCGCAGGCGGGGGTTTGAAGACGGGCCCTACGGGTCGTCCTGCTCCCCCTGCTCCCCCTGCTCGGCCAGTTCACGCTCCCGCCGCTCGGCGGCCGCGCGCGCCTCCGTGATCGTGGGGACGGCGCCGAGGGCCTCCTCCGGGCGGCCCAGTCTGATCAGCATCTCGGTCAGGTCGAAGTCGACCCGATGGTGGGTGGACGCCCGGAGCAGCGCGAGGGCCTCCTCCGGGCGGCCGTCCCGCTCCAGCAGCCGCGCCACCACGGTGTCCCACTCCCCGGGCTCCTGCTCGTTGAGCGCGGCGGCCTCCGCGAGACCCTCCGCACAGCGGCCCGCCTCGCCCAGGAGCCAGAACCGCAGCCGGAGGATGCTCTCCGGATGCCCCTCGGCGTACGCACCGGTGAGCCCCTCCACGGGTGGACACCACCGTGGGTTCGCGCTTACCAGAGAAGATCATCGATGTTCACGCGGGCAACCTACGAACCGTCACTGACACCGAGGTTCGTGGCTGGGTTCCCGGTGGTCGTGGTGGCGGCCCTGCGCGCGGGGGGTGTCAGGGGGTGGCCGCGAGGAGGGCGGTCTGGAAGACGAAGCGGTTCCACGGGGTGCGTGGGTCGCGGCCGGTGGTGGTGGCGAGGCGGCGGAGGCGGTAGCGGACGGTTTGCGGGTGGAGGTGGAGGCGGGCGGCCGCGCCCGCGGCGCCGTCGGCGTAGATCACCGCGTCGAGGGTCCGCCGGGTGTCGTCGTCCTGGGCGAGGTGGCCGAGCACGGCCTCGGTGACCCGGGCGGGGGCGGCGTCCGGGTGTCCGGTCACCAGGGCCACCACCTCCAGGTCGCCGCGGTCGAGCACCCGGCGCTCGGTCCGTACCAGGGGTGGGGCGTGCCGGAGGCCGTGGAGGGCCAGGCGGTAGTCGCGCGGGGCGGTGGCGGCGGTGACGCCGGTGAGCCGGGCGCCGGTGAGGGCGTGCGCGGCGGTCAGGCGGTCCAGCGCCGCCGGGTCGGCCGCCTTGAGCAGGGCGACCCCGACGCCGTCCATGACGGTGTGCAGCGAGGTGAGTTCGAGCTCGCCGGACCGGCCCGCGGCCCGGGCGTCGAGGGCCGTGGCCACCAGCTCGGCCGCCCGCGCGGCGTCGGCGGCTCCGGCGGCTCCGCCGGCTCCCGTGGCCGGGGAGACCACCAACAGGTCGAAGGTGGCGGGCAGTTCGGCGTCGAGTTCGCGCAGCCGCGCGCGCAGGGTGCCGGCGTGGCTCTGCCGGCCGAGCAGCAGGTCCGCGAGGAGGCCGCGCAGCGCGCGTTCGCGGTCCTCGCCGAGGACGCGGCCGGCGGACTCGTAGCCGTCGAAGACCGCCTCCGAGGACTGGTCGAGCACCGTCAGCCAGACCCGGGCCAGTGCGCTGAGGTCGCGCGACGGGACGGCGTCGGGGAAGCGTTCGCCGATCCGGTCGAAGAAGGCCAGCGCGGCCACCCGGTAGGCGCGCAGCACGGCCGCCAGCGGGCGGGCGTCTCGGGCCCGGACGGCGCCGACGCCGCGGAACATCCGGAGGTCATCGGCGTCCAGGGCGCCGTCCACGGACCACAGTTCGAGCACCCGGCGGAGGGTCCAGACGATCAGGGAGCGGACCTCCTCGAGCTGACGGACGTCGAGGTTCGCATAGGCGGGGATCTCCCGGGTGACGGCGGCCATGGCGGCCTCGACCATGCCGGGCTCGTCCGCCAGGATCCGCGCCACGGCGGTGGAGCGGTCAGCGGCAGCGCGGTCGGCGGCCCCGCCGCCCGCCGACGCGCCCCCTACCGGTGTGCCGTGCTCCGATGGCACAGTCTTCTTCATCACCACCTGACAAGCCTAGTGCCCGCCCCCGCGGCCCGCCCGTGACCATGGGGACGGTACGGCCGTCGCGCCCGGGCGACGGCGGATTCCCCCGAGGGAGAGCTGAATGCCGTTCCAGCCTGAGGTGATCGTGGTCGGGGCCGGACTGGCCGGTCTGGTGGCGACGCACGAGCTGGCCAAGGCCGGCCGGCGGGTGCTGGTCGTCGAGCAGGAGAACCGGCGGAACCTCGGCGGCCAGGCGTTCTGGTCGCTCGGCGGCCTCTTCTTCGTCGACAGTCCGGAGCAGCGGCGGGCCGGGATCAAGGACTCGCTGGAATTGGCCCGACAGGACTGGCTCGGTTCGGCCGGCTTCGACCGCCCGGACGACGAGGACCTCTGGGGCCGGCGCTGGGCCGAGGCGTACCTGGCGTGGGCGGCGGGCGGCAAGCGCGGCTACCTGCGCGAGCTGGGCCACCGGGTGGTGCCGCTGGTGGGGTGGGCGGAACGGGGCGCCGGTTCGGCCACCGGCCACGGCAACTCGGTGCCGCGCTTCCACATCACCTGGGGCACCGGGCCCGGCGTGGTGGAGGCCTTCCTGCGCCCGGTGCTGCGGGCGGAGCGCGCCGGGCTGGTGCGGTTCGCCTTCCGGCACCAGGTGGACGAGCTGCTGACGGAGGACGGCGCGGGCGGCGCGGTGGTCGGCGTCCGGGGCTCGGTGCTGGCGCCGGACGACTCGGCGCGCGGGGTCAAGTCCTCGCGCGAGGTGACCGGCCCGTTCGAGGAGCGAGCCGCGGCGGTCGTGGTGACCTCCGGCGGCATCGGGCACAACCACGCGCTGATGCGCGCCAACTGGCCGACCGAGCGGGTCGGTCCGGCGCCCGAGCACCTGATCTCCGGTGTGCCCGCCCACGTCGACGGCCGGATGCTGGCCATCACCGAGCGGGCGGGCGGCCGGGTGGTCAACCGGGACCGGATGTGGGCCTACACCGAGGGCGTGCACAACTGGGACCCGGTCTGGCCGGACCACGCCATCCGGATCCTGCCCGGCCCGTCCTCGATGTGGTTCGACGCCGAGGGGCGCCGACTGACCGGGATGTCCGGCGTGCCGGGGGCCGACTCGATCGGCGCGATGAAGCAGATCCTGGCCACCGGCCACGACTACTCCTGGTTCGTCCTGACCCAGTCGATCATCGAGAAGGAGTTCGCGCTCTCCGGCTCGGAGCAGAACCCCGATCTGACCGGCCGCGACCTCAAGTTCGCGCTGCGCAGCCGGCTGGCGAAGGGCGCCCCCGGCCCGGTGGAGCGGTTCAAGCGGCACGGCGAGGACTTCGTGGTCGCCCGGACCCTGCCCGAGCTGGTCGCGGCCATGAACGGGATCGCCCGCGGCCCGAAGCTCGACGCGGCCATGATCGAACGTCAGATCGTCGCCAGGGACCGGGAGTTGGGCAACGAGTTCAGCAAGGACGTGCAGGTGATGGCGATCCACAACGCCCGCCGGTCACTGACCGACCGGATCGCCCGGGTCGCCCGGCCGCACCGGATCCTCGACCCGGCGCACGGCCCGCTGATCGGCGTACGGCTCAACATCCTGTCCCGCAAGACCCTCGGCGGCCTGCAGACCGACCTGGACTCCCGGGTGATCGGAGCCGACGGGGCGCCCGTCCCCGGCCTGTACGCCGCCGGGGAGGTGGCCGGGTTCGGCGGCGGGGGCGTGCACGGGTACAACGCCCTGGAGGGCACCTTCCTCGGCGGGTGCATCTTCTCGGGGCGAGCAGCCGGACTCGCCATCTCTCGTACGCTGTGAGTTGATTGACGCATCGTCAGCCGGTCAGCCAGGGCGCCTCAGGGAGCTTGGCGTCGGCGTTGCGGCCGGAGAACTCCACGGTGGCCGGTGTGCCCAGGCCCGCCATCCGCATGGTGACCCGGCGCAGCGAGCCGTCGCCGTCCACCCAGTAGGTGAGCGGCGAGCGGTTGCCGTCCGGCGCGGCGCCCTGGGCACGCGGGCCGGAGAAGCGGTCGTAGCTGCGGCCGTCGATCCGGTCCTGGCCGAGCCAGCGGGCGCCGGACTGGGCGAGCAGCACCGGGTTGTCGGGGCGGTCGGCGCCGAGCTGGGTGAGCAGTTGGAGGCCGGCGTCCAGCGGGTCGGCGGTGTACGAACGCGGCGACCAGCCGGACCGGGGGACGTGTTCGGCCTGCTGCCACGGCGGGCTCTGGTCGCCCTCGGGTTCGGGGGCGAGGCCGAGGCCGCCGGTGTCCCAGACCACCAGCCCGTGGTCGAGCGGACCGCTCGCTCCGGTGGACCGGTAGCGGCCGGCGCCCCGGTGGGTGCGGTAGTCGACGACCCCCTCGACCTGGATCCGCACTCCCCCACCCTCGTCCGCGGTGAGCACCACGTTCACGGGGCTGGCCTGGTAGAGGTTCAGCCGGGACAGCGCCAGCCGGGCGGCCTCGTCGCTGCTGACCGGCCGCTCCGCGGCCTGGTCGGAGACCGTCTCGTACGCGGCGACGCCGCCCGCGACGGCGGCGCACACCGCGAACGCGACCAGCGCCGTCAACCAGCGGGGGCGGCGGCGCCGGGGCGGTTCGGCGGCGGGGGCGGCCTTCGTCTTCCGGGCCATGCGGGGGTCTTCTCCGATCGGTCGTTACGGTCAGGCGGTCAAGCGGTCAGGCGGGTGGGCCGGTGGGCCAGGCGGGCCAGGCGGTCCGGCTGAGCCTGGGCGGTTCGGGCGGGCCGGGCACGGGAACCGGGCGGGGGGGGGGGGGGGCGGGGGGGGGGGGGGGGGCGCGGGGGCGGCGGGGGCCGGC
>NZ_JBEZXE010000103.1:0-4549 GCF_040637885.1 Kitasatospora sp. NPDC028055
GTTAACGTCGCACGACGGGTTCGGGAGGAGGCCGCTGGGAAAAGGGCCAGCCCACGGGCTGGCACCTCGCCCGGCGGCCCACCTCACGCTGGACGCCGCCGCGTGAGCGCCCCGATCGAGCCGGCCGATCCGTGCATCCGTACCTACACCGAGCCCGACATCACCCGTCTGCTCGCCGAACTCGCCGAGAGCGGGCGGAAGTTCGGCCTCCTCTGGCCCTCCGCCACCACTGACAGCGTCGTGGACGGCCGAGTCCTCGTCCGCTTCGGCAACGCGCCGACCAGCACGGTGCTCAACCTCCTCGCCCTCCTCCGCTCCCACGACACCACCGAGGACGACACCCCGTGCGACTCCTGATCGGCCTCGCCCTCCTCACCCTCCTGATCCTCGCCATCGCCGTCGTCGGCCTCGGTGCGGTCGCTGTCCTGCGGATGCCCCACCGCCCGGACGAAGTCACTCCCGCCGCGCCTCCCGCCGCGCCTCCCACCCGCGACCGCCAACCGGTGGCCTGACTCGCTGAACCCCGCGCCGCCCGGTCGGACCCGCCGGGCGGCTACTGGTCGGACTCGTTGACATCCCTTACAGCGGTGGGCAGTTGGGATCCGCCGCGGCGGCGGAAGGACGCGGCGACGGTCTGAGCCACCTCGGCACGCTGGCGGGCGGTGCAGCCGGTCATCAGGCGTTCCAGGCGACGGAGCACGAGGACGTCACGCCACGCCCGGATCGCTCCGCTCACCACACCGCACAGCAGCGCGCCGGCCAGGGCAACGGTGGGGGTCATCGGACGGCCTCCGCCCAGTCCGAGGCGGGGGCGTCGGGAGGGCCCCCGTGATCGCAGAGGCCATGTCGCCTCAGGACGACCGTTCGACCGCCGATCATTGCGGTCGCCGAGGCGCTGTGGAGCTCGGCGGCGTCCACCGGATCGAGCCCGTCGGCCAGGCCGTGGGCCAGCATGGCGGCGAAGACCGCCTCCACGCTGTCGCCGCAGCACCATTCGATCACCAGGTCGGACCTGCCGTGGGTGTGACAGTTGGCCACTCCGTGAGCGGCGGCGGCCCGGTTCAGCAGGGCCGGACGCCGCAGGAGCCTGCTCCACAGCAGATCGCGGACGTCCGGGGCGTCGGCCTGGTCCCATTTGTCGGCGCGGGTGACTTCGGCCTGGTGGACCGGTATCACGAACTCGCCCGGGAGCTCGCGGGGCGCCCCGAGCGGCGCGCCGTCGGCTCGCAGCAGAGTGATGCGGGCAGGGAGGATCGCGCTCTCGATCACGAGCCGCCCGCTTCGGACGGACCATCGCACGCCGGCGACTCCCCCGACCATGCGGTGCGTTGCCATCGGGCCGACCAGCAGTTGGCCCACCGCCTCGTCGGCCATCGCCGGGTGGAGGTGCAGCGTGAGCCCGTCTCCGTCGTGCGTCGTGAAGAGGACCCCCAGCACGGCACCGTCGCGCTGACGATCGCGGAACACGTTGGCGAGAGCGCTCACCACCATGGCCTCGAAGCGCAGTTGGCCAGGATCGGTGGTGTCGGATACCGAGTGTTTGATGAAGACCCTGACCTGCCCAGCGAGTTCACGAGACCGCCAGAGTGGCAGACCGCTCAGCCGCTGGATGCGCCTGGCCAGACGGGTGACATTGTCCGACGCGGACATGCGACTCCAATCCCCCCACGGAGCCGTCCGGCGGCGGCTGGAGAGACAGGTGCGTCTGTCTGTGCGTACGGATGAAGAGGGGTGACGCCTGCGGGTGACTCTCCGGAGCCCTTCGCCCACCCCGGCCGCCGGTGACCGAGTGTGTGGACCTGTTGCCACATCAACGCAACCAGCTTACACACGCCAGGGGTTGGCCCGTCGTGAATCCTCAGTAACCGCAGTTCTCCTCGCCCCAGGTGTCGAACCAGCGCAGCCAGATGGGCGTGTCCTTGCCGTGGTGGTGGTGCCTCCTGTCGGCCTCTCGCTGTTCCGGGGTGATCAGGGGTTCCGAGCGGGCCAGCCAGTCGAGGTACCACTCGGCGAAGGTGGCCGGGCGGCCGTCGTCGGTCAGGAGCGGGTTGAGGCGGTCGCAGGTCGGGCGGCCGTCGAACCACATGGTGCCGCGGTGCGGGCCGGTGACGACGAGCAGGGCGGAGAAGCCGTGGCCGTGGCCCTTGAGGAACACGGCGCCGGTGACCCGGTCCGCCTCCGCCGCCTCGGCGGCCTCCTCCCAGGCGGTGCGGGCGGCGAGCCACTCCTCCGGGCGCCGGTGGTCCTCCTCGCGCGGGGGGTTGTCCCATACCGCGTCGGCCGTCGCCAGTGCGCGGTCGTGATCGGGGAACGGCGTGCCCAGCCGGGAGCGGTCGGTGTGCTCGTCACCCGCCCAGTGCCAGCCGTCCGGGCCGTGCCGCAGTTCCCTGGGGAAGCAGCCGCCCGCGCTGACCCGGAGCAGGAAGTCGCGGTAGTCGGTCGGGAAGGTGATGCCGAACTGGCGCTCCGCCCCGCCGACCTGGGCCTCGGTGAGCGGTGGCGCCGGAGCTTCACCAGCCGCCCCGCCGCGGTACCCGGCCCGCTTCTCGTACAGCGCGCGCAGCCGCTTTCCCACCTGGTCCCAGTCCGTGTTCAGCACGGTCGGTCACCCTAGCGACCGGCCTGCGCTCCTACACTGGCAGCCATGGCGGACCCGCAGCCCTTCTCGGCCTTCCACATCCCCAATGCCGACCCGGCGACCACCGACCGGCTGGTCACCGCGCTGGACGTCCAGGCCGCCAACCCCGGGGTGCGGCGGCTGCGCGAGTGGGCGCACGCGCGCCTGGCGGTGCGCCCCGGCGAGCGGGTGCTGGACATCGGCTCCGGCACCGGTTCGGAGACCCTCGTCCTCGCGGCGGCGGTCGGCCCGGACGGCACCGCGACCGGGCTCGAACCCAACCCGGGCCTGCGCGCCGTCGCCGAGCGCCGCGCCGCCGAGGCGGGCAGCGCCGCCCGTTTCCTCGACGGCGACGCGCTCGCCCTGCCGCTGCCCGACGGCGAGTTGGACGCGGTCCGGTGCGAGCGCGTCCTCCAGCACCTGGACGATCCGGCGCAGGCCGTGGCGGAGATGGCCAGAGTGCTGCGGCCGGGCGGACGGGTCGCCCTGCTGGACACCGACTGGGCCACGCTCCTCCTCCACCCGGCCGGCCCGGAGGCCCACCCCGGGCTGGCCGCCGTCGCCCGGGCCGCCGCCAGTACCCCGGACGCCGGACGCCACCTGACGGGCTGGCTGGCCGCGGCGGGCCTGACCGTCGACCACGTCGGCGCCGACGTCCTGCTGCACGACCCTGACACCGTTCCCTGGCCGCTGCTGCGCGGCCTCGCCACGGCGGCCGTCGCCCGGGGGCTGCTCACCGAGGCGCAGCGCGACGACCTGTACGCCGAACTCACGGCGGCGGCCGAGCGGGGCGCCTTCCACTTCTCCGTGACGATGTTCGCCGCGATCGCCCACCTGTCGGGCTGAGCCGATCGGAACGGTCAGGGGCGGAACGGGACGGTCCGGAAGGGCCTGTCCCGGTCTGTCCACCCGCCGAGTTCGCCTGCACAGGAAGTCGGCCCGGCCGACTTCCTGTGTATCCGCCCCGCTGTCCGAGCCTGCCGCCATACTGGCCGCGCACGCAGCTCGTGCACGTACTCGTGCACGTGGCGGCCGGGGCCGCCGAGGCGGCGCCCCGTCACCCCGGTCCACTCCAGGAGTCGTTCACCCATGTCCTCGCCCGCCGCGTACCGGTCGCCGAGATCGCTCGCCACCGCCGCCATCGTCCTGCTCGTCGTCTGCGGTGCGGTCACGCTGCTCCAACTCGTCGTCGACGTCCTCCGGTACCGGGCGGCGGGTGACCTGCCGGGCGCCGTCGAGTTCGGCGACGACAGCGCGTTCGGCCTCTCGCACTGGCTCGACCTGATCGCGTACCTGCTGTACAGCCTGACCCTGGTGGGTGCGATGGTCACCTTCCTCAGCTGGTTCCACCGGGTGCGGGTGAACGCCGAGTGGCTGAGCCCGCGCGGGCACCGGCACAGCCGGGGCTGGGCGATCGGTGGCTGGTTCACGCCCGTGATCTTCCTCTGGTTCCCCTGGCGGATCGCCTGCGACATCTGGCAGGCCGGCGTCCGGCCGGATGCCTCCGGGGTGCGGACGCCGCTCCCGACGACGCTGATCAACCTCTGGTGGGTCAGTTTCTGCCTGGCCAACATGGTGGACGCGCTGGGCAACCAGGACATCGACGCGGCGCGCTACCCGGACGCCTACCAGCAGGGTGCGGCCTGGCTGATCGCCTCCGACGTGCTCGAACTGGTCGCCGCCGTCCTCGCCGTCCTGGTGGTCAGCAAGGTGACGGCCATGCAGGAGGAACGTTTCGCCGAGCACACCGCCGCCACCTCGTACGGGGTGCACGTCTCGGCCGTCGAGAGCTGAGCCGCCCCCACTCCACGACGCGGGCGCACAGGAAGTCGGTCCAGCGACTCTGCTGGCGAAGTCGGTTGGGGTGGTTGTGGGACAGTAAGTGCCTGTTGATTTGGGTGGGTTGGCTGACTGTGGGGGTGGGTCGTGCTG
>NZ_JBEZXE010000104.1:0-4183 GCF_040637885.1 Kitasatospora sp. NPDC028055
GATGGTACTGCAGGGGGGACCCTGTGGGAGAGTAGGACGCCGCCGAACAATCATTCAGAAAAGCCCCTGATCCCTTCGGATCAGGGGCTTTTCGCTTTTCCGCTCAGTTGTCGTCTTCCTCGTTCGGTAGCTGGGTGTCGTCGGTCTTCGGCTGCCCCTGGGCCTGGGCCGGCTTGGGGTCAGCGGTCGGAGCGTCCGAAGGTGCCGCCGACGCCGCGGCCGAAGCGGGTGCCGACGGGTCAGTCGGCGCTGCCGTTGCTGCGGGTACGGCCGCGGTGCCCCAGGACGGCCGGTCCAGCCACTTGTCGGCGGTGTTGGTGAGGCGGGCGACGCCCGTGCCGTCGGAGCGCATGCTGTAGAGATCGGCGCCGCCGCCTCCCGAGGGGGCCTGGGCGAAGACGATGGACTTGCCGTCGGGTGCGTAGGCCGCGGCGCCGTAGAAGGCGGTGGACGGGGCCGGGGTGAGGGCGCCGATGCCGGTGCCGTCGGGGTGGACGGTGTAGATGCCGCCGCCGGGGGCGTTGTCGGGGCCGGCCGGGTAGGTGGTGAAGAGGATCTGGGTGCCGTCGGGGGACCAGGTCGCGCGGTCGCCGGCCCGCAATTCCCAGGGGGTCAGCTGGCGCAGCCCAGTGCCGTCCGCGCCGACGACGTAGACGGCGCGGCTGTTGGCGGGTTGCCCGGTGGCGCTGGTGCGGTACTCGAAGGTGAGCTGCTTGCCGTCGGGGGACCAGCTCGGGTTGCTGACGGAGCCGGAGTAGGGCTTGTCGTTGGTCAGGAAGGTGAGCCGCTGGACGTTGGTGCCGTCGGGGCTCATCAGGTAGAGGTCCGAGTACTGCACCTGGTTGTTGTGGGCCTGGTCGAGGGCGCCCCAGGAGCGGCTGAACGCGAGCTGCTTGCCGTCGGGGGAGAAGGCGGGGGCGCGTTCGTCCTCGTTTGCGCAGTCGGCGGTGGCGCTGCCGGCGTCGCAGAGCTGGCTGATCTGGTGCGCGTCGTCGCCGCCGGTGGTGACGGTCCAGAGCCGGGCGGTGCCGGACTGCGGGTCGGTGCGGTCGAAGGCGACGGCGCTGCCGTCGGGGTTCCAGTCGGGGTGGTCGTCGCGGGCCCGCGCGGGCGGCTGGGTGATCTGGTGCTGGCCGGCGCCGTCCGGTCCGAGGGTGACGATGGCGCTGGTGGTGCGGGAGGCGTCGGTGTAGGCCCGGCTGACGATCAGTCCGTTGCGGGCCTCGGTGTGCGCGGCGTCGACGACTCCGGGGGTCGCGGACGGGGTCGGGTCGGGGGTGGCGGTGGGGGACTCCGGGCGGATCTCGGAGAGCGGGATGTCGCCGGGCTCCGCCCCGCACCCGGTGAGCAGGGTGCCCAGAAGCAGGAGGCCCGCACCGGCGGTTGCGCGGGTGCGGGCCTTGCTGCTGGGGGACTGCCGTGTGCCGGTGATCCGTGTCATCTCCGTCTCCGACCTTTCCGACCGCTTCGACGTGTGCCCCGGTCCGCGGTGGGCGGGACGCAGGACGCATCCAGGAGGAAGGTCCCTGGAAGAGCTGTCACTGTGTCAGACGGGGCGTGTCGGCGGCCGGGCGACACGCGACGGATCGCATCGGCTCGGTCACACGGAGTAGACGGGCTCGGGAGTTGGGTCAGCCCCGGGCGGCGCGGCGCTCGGCCTTGGCGAGGGCTTCCGCCTCGTCCTCGGCCTCGGCGACCTCCAGGGTCGGCGCGGTGCCGCCGAGCTGGGCGGGCAGCCACCAGGTGTCGTCGGGGCCGGAGGGCTTGCCGGGGTACTCGCGCTGGGCCCGGTCGAGCATCTCGCTCATGGCGGCGCGCAGCTTTCTGGTGACCATGACGGGCTTGTCGTTCGGGCCGAGGTGAATCGGTTCGCCGATCATGATCGTCACCGGGACGTGGCGCTTGGTGAGGGTCTTCGGGCGGCCCTTGGTCCAGAGCTGCTGCGTGCCCCACAGGATGACCGGCAGCAGCGGGGCGCCGGAGTCGGCGGCCATCCGCGCGGCGCCGGTCTTGAACTTCTTCAACATGAACGAGCGGCTGATGGTCGCCTCGGGGAAGACCCCGACCACCTCGCCGGCCTTGAGGGCGCGGACGGCGGCGTCGTAGGCGGGCTGGCCGTCGGCGCGGTCGACCGGGATGTGCTTCATGCCGCGCATCAGCGGGCCGGAGATGCGGTGCCGGAAGACGTCGTCCTTGGCCATGAAGCGGGTCTTGCGCTTGCCGCCGCGGTAGGCGCCGAGGCCGGCGAAGAGGAAGTCCAGGTAGCTGATGTGGTTGCTGACCAGTACCGCTCCGCCCCTGGCGGGGATGTGCTCGGCACCGATGATCTTGATCCGCACGTCGAGCGCACGGAAGGCGGTGAGTGCGGCGCCGATCACCGGCGGGTAGACGAACTCTGCCACGGTCAGTCCTGACTTCCACGGGCCGGGGCCCGGTACGGCGGGTACCCGCGCCGTGCGTGGGAGCCGACCGGAGCACGGCACGCCGCGGCGGTCACGGGTGATACACGGAGATGATCCCCCGAACGAGTGCCTGCTGTCACCTGAGGCGTACGGTCAAGCGAATATTCGCGGTGTGATCTCCGTGATGAATCCGACCGGGAACCTTTCCGGCCCGCCACCCGGCCCGCCACCCCGGCCCGGTCCCGGTCAGGCCCCGGCGCCCAGGCGGCCCTGGGCGCGGCGGACGATCGGGTAGATCTCGCAGCCCGGGCAGTAGCCGAAGGCGGCGTTCAGGAAGGCCGCGGCGAGGGCGAAACCGGCGGTCAGCAGGCCGAGCCAGCTGACGCCGGTGAGGAAGCCCAGGGTGCCGATGACGGCGAAGACGGCCCCGCCGCCCTGGGCGAAGCGCAGCGGGCGTTCGTCCTCGGTCGTGGTGGGCGGCGCCAGGCGGGGGGCGATCAGAAGGTGGAACAGGCCGACGTACGGGGAGCGGCGGGGGCCGCCGACCGCGCCGACCAGGAAGACCAGGGCCTGGAGGGAGAGCAGCAGGCCGCTGCCGGTGATCAGGACGGCGGCCAGCACCGCGCTGGTGAGCGCGGCGGCGAAGCGGTGACCTCGGGGGTCGGTCTGCAAGGGGTCTCCGGAGTGGTCGCGACGGGCGGCTGCGGCGGGCGGCTGCGGCGGGGCGCGTCAGCGACAGCGGACGGTGGTGACGGGCCTTGGGCCGACGACACGACGGACGGTCAGCAGCGGGGAGGGGCGGTCAGGGTCCACCCGCCGATCGTACGGGCCCGGTGTCGGCAGGTCGACCTCCCTTTCGGAGCCCGTACGCGCTGGCGCAGACTGGGGGGATGACCGGACTGGTGGTGTGCCTCGTCGTACTGGCGGTGGCGAGCGGGTTCGGGCTGGTGAGGGCAGGGCGCGACGGGAGGCTGCGGGTGCGCACCAAGGACGGGACGGTACGGCTGTCGGAGGAGGACCTGGGCGGGCCGCTCGGTGAGCGGGCGACCCTGGTGCAGTTCTCCACCGCCTTCTGCCAGCCGTGCCGGGCGACCCGGCGGGTGCTCGCCGAGGTGGCCGGGATGGTCGACGGGGTCGCGCACGTGGAGCTGGACGCCGAGGCGCAGCTGGAGCTGGTGCGTCGGCTGGAGGTGCTGCGGACGCCGACCGTCCTGGTGCTGGACGCGGCCGGGCAGGTGGTGCGCCGGGCGGCGGGGCTGCCGCGCAAGGCGGACGTGATCGCGGCGCTCGGCCAGGCGGTGTGACGGGCGGCGCGTGACGGGCGGGGTGCCGGGCGGCGCGTGACGGGCAGGGCGACCGGCGGCGAAGCGGTGACCGCGGGCGCCGGCGCACGGATTCGTCGGCGGTTGGTACCCCCCGTGAGGTGGGGTCGGCCCCCGGCTGGGGCAGGATGGGCGCAAGCGGCGGTGCCGGCCGTCAGGCCTAAGCTACTGGCCAGTAGTGACCACTGCGCTACCGCCGAGTATGCTGCCAGGAAGTTCCGGACCGGCACGGGAAACTCGCTGCCCGGAGCGGGTGTGTGCCGTGTTCGCACCCGCTTGCACGTCGCAGCCGTCGGACGAGACCAGTACAGGAGACAAGGCCGTGAGCTTGAGGATCGTTGTCTGTGTGAAGTACGTGCCGGATGCGACGGGTGACCGTCGTTTCGCGGACGACCACACCACGGACCGGGAGGGTGTGGACGGCCTCCTGTCGGAGCTGGACGAGTACGGCGTGGAGCA
>NZ_JBEZXE010000105.1:0-3717 GCF_040637885.1 Kitasatospora sp. NPDC028055
GCCGGAGGCGTAGGAGGCGCCGCCGCCGCCGTGGACGTGGAGGTCCACGAAGCCGGGGACGACGGTGTGGCCGGTCAGGTCGAGGTCGCCGGGCTGGGCCTTCCCACCGCTCGCGCCGTCGGTGAGGGCGGCGATCCGGTCGCCCTCGACGGCCAGCCGGCCGCCCTCGACGACACCGCCGGGCAGCACCAGCCGGGCGCCGGACAGGGCAGTACGGTCACGGTCCGCGGTGGTCACGCGGTCACCTCCATCGAGAGCAGGTCCCAGGCGAGCAGGCCGGCGCCCAGGGACGCGGCGGTGTCTTTGAGCATGGCGGGTACGACCTTCGGGGGCATCTGGAAGGTCAGGCGCTCGGTGACCGCCGCGCGCAGCGGGGTGAAGAGCGTGTCGCCGGCCTCGGCCAGCCCGCCGCCGACGATGACCGTGGAGGGGTCGAGCAGGCTCTGGGCCAGCACGATGCCGTCGGCCAGCGCGTCGACCGCGGTCTGCCAGACGGCGCGGGCGCGGTCGTTCCCGGCGTCCACCGCGGCGGCGCAGGATGCCGCGTCGGCGTCGGGGTCGCCGCTGGCCTCGGCCCAGGCGCGGGAGACGGCCGAGGCGGAGGCCAGCGTCTCCAGGCAGCCGCGGGCGCCGCAGCCGCACTGCGGGCCGCCGGGGCGGACCACGACGTGGCCGATCTCGCCGCCGTAGCCGTGCGCGCCGGCCTCGATCCGGCCGTCGATGCCGATGGCGCCGGCGATGCCGGTGCCCAGCGCGATGAACAGGAAGCGGTCGACGCCCTGACCCGCGCCGATCCGCCCTTCGGCGAGGCCGCCGGAGCGCACGTCGTGGCCGAGGGCGACCGGCAGGCCCCCGAGGCGCTCGCCGAGCAGCTTGCGCAGCGGGAGGTCGCGCCAGCCGAGGTTGGCGGAGAAGACCGCGATCCCGTTCTTCTCGTCGATCGTGCCGGGCACGGCCACGCCGGCCGCCAGCGGGGCGTGCCCGAAGCGGGCACGGCCCTCGTCGGCGAGGTCGGCGGCGAAGCCGAGGATGGCGGCGACCACGGCGTCGGTGCCGTGTTCCCGCCCGGTCGGTCGGCGTGCTTCGAACAGCACGGAGCCGTCCTGGGCGAGCAGCGCGGCCTTCATGCCGGTGCCGCCTACATCGAGTGCGATGACGTGCTTCACGGAGGACAGTTTCCCTTGGTCGGGTCGAAGAGGTCTAGTCCAGTTGTCGGATTGGTCTGGTCCATACTGGGTGAGCTTTGTCTCGGCTGCGGGGGTGTGCGGGGCTTTGTGTCCCGGAGTCCGGCTGAGGGCCTCCGTTCGCCTGTTGTTGCGCATCGTGCAATGAACCAGGGCACTTCGGTAACTACTCGACGGGTGAGGGCGAGTGGTGTGGACCAGTGTGCGAGCGGTTTGGGAATGTGGCGCTCCCCCTGCCGGATTCCCTCGTCCGGCTGCAGTTCTTTTTGAAGGCGGTACCCGCGTTGGACAGGCGCGCCCACGTTTCCCTCCGTGTGCTCGGTACGGCGTTGGCCGGAGCACTGGTGCTCACCACGGTCAGCGCGTGCAGCGGGCAGGGCGACGGGTCGGTCACGCTCAAACTGGTCGCCGCGGACTACGGGGAGAACGCCGAGACCAGCTCCAAGCACTACTGGGACGAGGTCTCCAAGGCCTTCGAGGCGGCCAACCCCGGCATCAAGGTCCAGGTCGAGGTGGACAGCTGGACCGACATCGGCAAGAAGGTCGACGACATGATCGCGGCCGGGAAGTCGCCCGACCTGCTGCAGACCGGCGGCTTCGCCGAGCAGGTCGCGGCGGACCGGCTGTACGCGGCCGCGGACGTCCTCTCGATGGACACCCAGGCCAAGTTCATGGACAACTTCTCGCACGCCGGGCAGGTGCTGGGGACCCAGTACGGGATCCCCTTCGTCTCCTCCTCGCGGGTGCTCTTCTACAACAAGGCGATCTTCAAGCAGGCCGGGATCACCCAGCCGCCGACCACCTGGAACGAGCTGCGGGCCGCGGCCGAGAAGATCAAGGCGAAGGTGCCCGGGGTGACCCCGTACGGGCTGCCGCTGGGGCCCGAGGAGGCGCCGGCCGAGTCGATGCTGTGGACGCTGAGCGGGGGCGGCTCGCTCTCGGACGACGTCGGCAACTACACCATCGACAGCGACCAGAACCAGGCGACCTTCAACTGGCTCAAGAACAACCTGGTCGGCACCGGGCTGACGTATCCGGACCCGGGCAAGATGAACCGCACGCCGGTGTTCCAGGACTTCGCCTCCGGGAAGGTCGCGATGCTCAACGGGCACCCGACCCTGCTGCGGATGGCGTCCGCCGGGAAGATCGACTTCGGGAC
Source organism: Kitasatospora sp. NPDC028055 (assembly GCF_040637885.1). NCBI lineage: Bacteria > Bacillati > Actinomycetota > Actinomycetes > Kitasatosporales > Streptomycetaceae > Kitasatospora > Kitasatospora sp. NPDC028055. The sequence continues at coordinate 2,344 of NZ_JBEZXE010000105.1, forward strand.
GGCGGCCATCCCGAAGAAGGACGGCGTGGGGCGGACGGGGAGCCTCGGCGTCGCGGACTGGATGATGGCGTTCAAGGCCAACGGGCACAAGAACGAGATCAAGAAGTTCCTGTCCTTCGTGTACGCCAAGGACTACCAGCTCAAGTTCGACGAGCAGTACAACCTGCTGCCGGTGACCCAGGACGCCTTCGGCCAGATGTCCTCGGACCCCAAGCACGAGGACCTCAAGCAGTTCGCGGTGGGGCTGACCAATGCCAGCTTCTACCCGTTCGGGGACCCGGCCTGGGGTGAGGTCAGCAACCGGATCAAGACGGGGATCGGGCAGGCGGTGACCGGGGAGCCGAAGCAGGTGTTGCAGGGGCTGCAGGACGCGGCGATGAAGGAAGCGGGGCGGGTCCGGAAGCAGTGAGGCCCCCCGGGGGGCGGGGGCCTTCTTCGGGGGCGGGGGTGCTTGTCGGGGCGGGGCCGGTTTTCAGGCGGGATGGGGGCTGGGTTCGGGGCGGGGCTGGGTTCAGGGGAGGGTGATCGCGTAGGCCTTGCGGAGGGTTTCGTGGACCGTCCAGGTGGTGCGGTCGCCCTCGCGTAGGACGGCGCAGTCGCCGGGGCCGACGGACAGGGTCGGGCCGCCCTCGATCTCGATGGTGGCCCGGCCGCTCAGCACCACGAACATCTCGTCGGCCTCGACGTCGGTGACCACGCCCGGGGTGATCTGCCAGATGCCGCGCAGCTGGCGGCCGTCGGGGGACTCGGCGAGGACCTTTCCGGTGACCTCGGGGGTGCCGGAGACGATCTGGGACGGGTCGAGGGGCTCGGGGACGAGGTCGGCGGTGGGGATGTGGACGGCGAAGCTGGTCATGGGGGTGACGCTAGTCGGGCGGGGGTGCCGGGGTGGGGGGGCAGAGTGTGTCGGGGGTGCGTCCGAGAATGACACTTCGTAGGTCCGTGGAGTCCGTGGGGGTCCGTGGGTTTCCGTTGGGGGGATGTGCGGAGGTGGTGCGTGGTGGGTGAGCTGAGTGAGCGGGATCGGGCGGTGCTGGCGCTGGAGGGGCGGCAGTGGCGGACGGCGGGGGCCAAGGAGCGGGCGATCCGGGAGGAGTTGGGGCTCTCCTCTACGCGGTACTACCAGGTGCTGAACGGGTTGTTGGACCGGGAGGAGGCGTTGGCGTTCGCGCCGGTGTTGGTGAATCGGTTGCGGCGGGTGCGGGAGGGGCGGCGGGGGGCTCGGTGAAGGCCGCTGCGCGGGGCTGGGGTGTGGGGGTGGGCTTTCGGGAGGGTGGGTTGGTCCGGGGGCGGTTCCGGGGGTGGGCGCTCCGGGGGCTGGATGATTTTCGGACCGCCGACCCTCATGGTGGGGGGTGCTCGCCGTTGGCGGTC
>NZ_JBEZXE010000106.1:0-3611 GCF_040637885.1 Kitasatospora sp. NPDC028055
GTTGACGGCGGAACCCCGGACGACCGCGAGGATCTGGTGGCCGTTGCGGCGGGCGTCGGAGAGCCGTTCGACCAGCAGCAGGCCGACGCCCTCGCCCCAGGAGGTGCCGTCCGCCGACGCGGCGAAGGACTTGCAGCGCGCGTCGGCGGCCAGGCCGCGCTGCCGACTGAACTCGATGAACGTGGCGGGGGTGGCCATGACGGTCACGCCGCCGGCGAGGGCGAGGTCGCACTCGCCGTTGCGCAGCGACTGTGCGGCCAGGTGCAGGGCGACCAGCGAGGAGGAGCACGCCGTGTCGACGGTGATGGCCGGGCCCTCCAGGCCGAAGGTGTAGGACAGCCGCCCGGAGGCGACGCTGCCCGCGCTGCCCGTGACGAGCTGACCCTCGAAGCCCTGCGGCTGCTGTCGCATCAGCCGTGAGCCGTAGTCGTCGTACATGACGCCGGTGAAGACGCCGGTGCGGCTGCCGCGCAGGGTTTCGGGGTCGAGGCCGCCGTGCTCGAAGGCCTCCCAGCCGGTCTCCAACAGCAGCCGCTGCTGCGGGTCCATCGCCATTGCCTCGCGCGGGCTGATGCCGAAGAACGCGGGGTCGAAGTCGGCGGCGGCGTCCAGGAATCCGCCCTCCCGCACGTACGACTTGCCGGGTGCGTCGGGGTCCGGGTCGTACAGGCCGTCGACGTCCCAGCCGCGGTCGGTGGGGAACCCGGCGACGGCGTCGACGCCGTCGGTTACCAGTCGCCACAGGTCCTCGGGGGAGCGGACCTCGCCGGGGTAGCGGCAGGCCATCCCGACGATCGCGATCGGCTCGTCGGCCGCCACAGCGGTGGTTGGGGCCGTCGGAGCGGTGGGGTGCTCGGTCCCGGCGGGAGCGGCGAGCAGGAGGTCCGCGAGGTGTCGGACGATCGCCGAGGTGGTCGGGTGGTCGAAGACGAGGGTCGAGGGCAGGCGTCGGCCGACGGCGGTGCTCAGCCGGTTGCGCAGCTCGACGGCGGTCAGCGAGTCGAAGCCCAGCTCGCTGAACGGGCGTTCGGGGTCCAGCTCGGCGGCACCGGTGTGCCCCAGGACGGCGGCGACGTGCCGGGTCACCAACTCGCCCAACAGTTCGGCCTGTTGCGGTGCCGTGAGGCCGGTGAGCCGCTGGTCCAGGGCGGTGCCACCCGGTTCCGTGGCTGCGGCCACCCGGCGGGGCCTGGCCCGGACGAGTTTGTCGAGCAGGGGCGGCAGGGTGCCCTCGGTGGACTGTCGCTGGAGTGCCGATGTATCCAACTCGGCGGTCACCAGCACCGGTTCGGCCGAGGCGAGCGCGGTGTCGAACTGGGCGAGGGCCCGCTCGGCGGACATGCCGCGGAAGCCCTGGCGGGCCAGCCGGTCCCGGTCCGCCTCGGTGAGGGTGTTGGTCATGGTGCTGGTGTCGGTCCAGAGTCCCCAGGCGAGGCTGGTGGCGGGGAGTCCTTGGGTGTGGCGGTGGTGGGCGAGGGTGTCGAGGTAGGTGTTGGCGGCGGCGTAGTTGGCTTGGCCGGGGGTGCCGAGGGTGCCGGCGGCGGAGGAGAAGAGGACGAAGGCGGTGAGGTCCAGGCCTTCGGTGAGCTGGTGGAGGTGCCAGGCGGTGTCGATTTTGGGTTGGAGGACGGTGTGGAGTTGCTGGGGGGTGAGGGTGGTGAGGGTGGCGTCGTCCAGGACGCCGGCGGTGTGGATGACGGCGGTGAGCGGACGCTCTTCGGGGATGTCGGCGAGCAGCTCCGCGAGTGCGGTGAGGTTGGAGGTGTCGCAGGCGGTGATGGTGACGGTGGTGGCGCCGAGGGTGGTGAGTTCTTCGGTGAGCTCTGGTGCGCCGGGTGCGGTGGGTCCGCGGCGGCTGGTGAGGAGGAGGTGGCGGGCGCCGTGGGTGGTGACGAGGTGGCGGGCGAGGTGTGCGGCGAGGGTGCCGGTGCCGCCGGTGATGAGGATGGTGCCGTTGGGGTCGAGGGTGGGTGCGGTGGTGTGTGGCGGGGTGGTGGGGGTGAGCCGGGGGGCGAGGAAGTCGCCGTTGCGGAGGGCGAGTTGGGGTTGGCCGGTGGTGAGGGCGGCGGTGATGGTGTCGGGGCTGGGGGCGTCGCCGTGGTGGTCGAGGAGGGTGAAGGTGTGGGGGTGTTCGTTCTGTGCGGTGCGGATGAGTCCCCAGGTGGTGGCGGCGGGGAGGTCGGTGATGGGGTCGGTCTGTCCGGTGGAGACGGCGCCGCGGGTGACGACCACGAGGTGGGCGTCGTCGGCGCGGTCCTGGGCGAGCCATTCCTGCACGCGGGCGAGCGTCTGCTCGGCGATGAGGTGGGCGGCGGCGACCGGGTCGCCGGGCGGGGCGGTGTCGCCCTCGGGTCGCACGACCAGCACATCGGCCGTGCCGGTCGCCGGCTCCGTCGCACCGGGCACGTCGACCGGCGACCACTCCACCAGGAACGGCAGGCCCGGGTCCGCGCCGGTGCGTAGGCGCGCGGGGTCGACCGGGCGCAGGGCGAGCGAGGCGATGTCCGCGACGGGCGCGCCCGTCGTGTCGGTGACGGTGATGGCCACGCTGCCCGTCCCGGCGGGCGAGAGCCGCACCCGGACACCGTCCGCGCCGACGGCGTGCAGGGACACGCCGCTCCAGCTGAACGGCAGGACACTCTCGGGGTGGTCGCCGAGCAGACCGAGGGCGATGGGGTGCAGTGCGGCGTCCAGTAGGGCCGGATGCAGGCAGAAGCGCTGGGCCGCGGGCTGCTCGGAGTCGGGGAGGGCGACGGTCGCGTAGACGTCGTCGCCGAGCCGCCAGGCCGCGCGCAGGCCCTGGAAGGCCGGTCCGTAGTCGTAGCCCCTGGCGCTCAGGCGCTCGTAGGCGTCCGTGAGGTCGATCGCGACGGCTCCGGCGGGCGGCCAGGCGGCGGACTGCGGGGGCGCGGCCGTGGGCGCGGTGGTGGGCGCTTCGGCGGTGAGCGACCCGCCGGCCCGGCGGGTCCACGGTGTGTCGCCCGAGGCGTCGGTCGGACGGGAGTAGACCGCGAAGGTTCGGCGGCCTTCGGCGTCGGGTTCGCCCACCACGGCTTGGAGTTGGACGGCCTCGCCGGCGGAGAGGACGAGCGGGACCTCCAGCGTGAGGTCCTCGACGTGCCCGCAGCCGACCTCCAGCCCGGAGCGGAGGGCCGTCTCCAGGTAGGTGGTGCTCGACAGCAGTACGGTCCCGTGCACGGCGTGGTCGGCGAGCCACGGGAGGCCGGTGGTGGACACCTGGCCGGTGAGGATGTGCCCCTGGCCGTCGGCGAGTTCCACGGCGGAGACGACCAGCGGGTGGTCCGTGCCGGTCTGCCCGAGGGCACCGGTGCCCGTGGCCGCGGGGTGCAGCCAGTACGGCGCGTGCTGGAACGGGTACGCGGGCAGGGGCGGGCGCGGGCCGGTGTACGGGGTGCCGGCGACGGGCAGGCCCGCGATCCTGCCCTGGGCCAGGGCGGTCGCCAGCTGCGAAGGACCGCCGTGGTTGCGCCGGAGCGTGGCGATCGTGGCCACCGTGGTGTCGGTGGTGTCGGCGGTTTGTTGGATGGGGGTGGTGAGGACGGGGTGGGGGCTGGTTTCGATGAAGTGGGTGTGGCCGGTGTGGAGGAGGT
>NZ_JBEZXE010000107.1:0-3359 GCF_040637885.1 Kitasatospora sp. NPDC028055
CGGTCTGAAAATCACCCGTCACGCCCCTCTCCGCACCCACCCCCTCCACCGCCCCCTCCCGCAGCGCGTCCCTCTCGCCTGGGGTGGGTGAGGGGAGGGGGGTGGTGGGGGTGGGTGGGTTGGTGCGGGTCGGGGGTGGGGGTTGGGGTGGGTGGGTTGGTGCGGGGTGCGGGTGGGTGTGCTGACCAGTGGAGGAGTAGCAGGCTGGCGAGGGCGGCGAGGGCGCACCAGGTGGAGATGAAGGCGAGGTGCCAGAGCAGGGCGCAGGCGAGGGCGCCTGTTGCGGTGAGGAGGCCGAGGCGGCGGAGTAGGTGGTCGGCGCTGAGGAGGAGGGAGCCGACGGTGGTGAGGAGGTAGCCGGTGAGTAGCAGGGCGGGGTGGGGGACGGCGGTTCCGTAGTCGAGGGTGTGGCCGTGGCGGGTGGCCGTTACCGGGTGGGTGGCGACGGTGGCTGCGAGGGGCACCGCCACTGCTGTGCCGAGCAGGGTGAGGAGGGCGAGCAGTCGGCGACGGGAGGGGCCGGCCGGGTGGCCGGGTTCGTGGGCCGCGCACCACACCCCGGCCGGTACCAGGACGGGCAGCAGCGGCAGGGCGATCACCGCCCAGGCGGTGCGGGCTGCCCCGGCGGGGCCGGCGGGTAGCTCACCGTCCGTGCCGAGCCAGACCAGGGATTCGACGAGTTGGTGCACGCCGAGGACCAGCGGGAGTGCGGCGAGCGGTAGGCGTTGCGGTCGGCCGGACCGTCGGGCGCGTACGAGGCAGGCCACGCCGACGCCCGCGACCACCGTGCCGGCCGCGGCGTCCGCCTGGGCGCTCCAGCACATCGGTGGGCCTACTCGGTTCTGCGGTCCGGGTCGGTGTCACGGTCGGTGTCACGGTCGGGGCCGTCGCCGCTGTCGGTGCTGCCGGACCGGTCCTCCGGTGGTGCGCCGATGGACTCCAGGGTTTCGCGGACGCTGCCGGGCATCGCGGGGTGCCGCCCGATCACGATCACCCCGATCACGATCGCCACCAGGCCGGCCGCCTGCCAGGCCAGTGCACCCGGGGTGACCCGCAGCCGGTCGCCGAGGAAGCCGACCGCACAGGCGATCCCGGACAGCGGCTGGGCGGCGGTCAGGGCAGGGAGGGACATCCGCAGCGGGGCGGCCTCGAAGGCGCTCTGTACCAGCAGCAGCCCGATCACGCCCGCCGCCACCACCGCGTACGGCTGCCAGGTGCGCAGCACCACCGCCAGCCCGTCGTGGTCGAGGCGCTGGGTGGTGGTGCGGGTGAGCGCGTCCTGGAGGCCATAGAGCAGTCCGGCGGCGAGGGCCAGCAGGGTGGCCTCCTCGAACAGCGGCAGCCGTCGGGCGAGCGCGACCAGCAGGAGGGTCAGCCCGGCCACCGTGCCGACCACCAGCCAGTGGCGCAGCTCCCCGGCGGCCGGGCCGCCGCCGGTCGGCCGCCCGGCCACGATGAACGCCGTCACCCCCAGGCCGAGCAGCAGCACCCCGACCCAGCCGGAGCGGCCGAGGGTCTGACGGGTCAGCACCCGGGAGAGCGCCATCGCGAAGATCAGGTTGGTCGCCAGCAGCGGCTCGACCAGGGACACCTCGCCCTGGTTGAGCGCGAGCGCGGACAGCAGCAGGCCGCTGACCATGAAACCGGTGCCGAGCAGCCACTCCGGCATCCGCATCAGGTCCAGCAGCAGGCGCCAGTGCAGCATGTCGGCACGGGGGGCCCGTTGCGCCGCGTGCTGCTGGAGGACGAAGCCGAGTCCCAGACAGCAGGCCGCGCTCAGAGCGAGGAGGAAGACCGCCACGGAGGGACCACCAGGTTGTCGCTGCCCCGCGCCGCGCCGGCGGCTCCGGGGAGGGACGGCGATCGCGGCGCGCTTCCGCCAGCGTACCGCCGGGGCGGCGGCCGGGCCGAGCGGACGCCGTGCGGCCGGATCGGGGCAGGCCCGGGCCCCGCGCTGACCGTACGGGCCCCGCGCTTGCCGCCACGGGCGGGGCGGGCGCACGCTGGTGTGAGCGGCCGCCACGGGCCCACCGCCCGGGTCGGCCGGGACCGGCGCGACGGGGGCCTGCGCCAGGAGGTGTGGCATGCACAACCAGTGGGACGTGGAGCTCAGCTTCGACGAAGACGGCGTGCACACGGTGTGCGACGCCAGGTTGACGGGCGCGCGGGCGCCGGGCCTGAGCGCGCACGGTGAGGCCGAGAAGAGTGCGGAGGACCGTCCGCTCGCCAGGATCGGCGAGGAGGTCGCGGCCTCCCGGGCCCTGGAGGAACTGTCCCGCAAGCTGCGGGCCCAGGCCAACGGGGAGATCGACGACGAGGGGCACCGTCCGGGCTACCTGATCTACTGAACCCCGCTGTGCCGTATCCGGCGCGGGCGCACGCACTGCGGCGCCTGGTCTTCAAGTTTGTTCCAGCGCAAGGGACTTGGGTGGCCGACACCCGTGGGCTACCGGATCGGCGCCTCGGTGCGGCACAGGCGCTCGGCGGCCGAGCGGACCTCGTCCGCCCAGGCGCGGTAGCGCTCGGACGGGCCTTCCGTGCGGATGTCCATCAGGTACTCGGGCCCGATGGCGTCGATGAACGCCTCCTCGGCCTCGGTGTCACCCCTCATGGCGAGGAAAGGGACCCCGCCCCGGCTGCGGGAGGTGACGCCCCGGAGCAGCGCGCCGGCAGCGGCCCTGGGGCTCTCACTCGAAGTTTCGGGCAGAGGTGAGGCCTTCGATGAAGGAGCGGAAGTCCGGGGCGAGGGCGAGTTCGGTGTCGAAGTCCGCATCGAACCAGGTAACGGAGGGTTCGTGGTGCCGGCCGCACGCCCGGTAGTCGAGCCCGATCCAACAGTGCCCGTCTCCCGAGAACAGCACCGACCCGGTTGGAAGGCCCCATTCCTTGACGAGGTACGGACTGTCGAGCAGGGAGATCGTTCCCTCGCGACGGCCGATGCCCAGCATGCTGTCGAAGGGGACGTGGTCGGTGCTCCAAGACGTCGGCCGGCTGGTGGGGAAGGCGTTCCAGTCGTCGGCGATCTCGCCGCCGTTCCGATGGCGCAGGAGGGCGAGCAGGGAGCCGGGAAGCGTGACGCCGAGCAGTTGCTGGGCCTCCACGATCGCCCGGCCGGTCAGCGCCGGCTGCACCGTGTACTCGCTACCGGTGTCCCACAGGGAGCGCTGGAGATCTTCGAAGCGTGCCATGGCCAGCATCGTAGGAGCGGTGTCCGACTGTCTCCCCCACGGGGGAGGGCGGCTGGGTGCGCGCAGGAAGTCGGCATGGCGACTCTGCTGGCGAAGTATTTGATCTAGGTCAGGCTCAGGCTGCCGTTGCGATGCCGTGTTGGGTGCAGAGTGCGTGGATGCGGGTGGGAC
>NZ_JBEZXE010000108.1:0-3265 GCF_040637885.1 Kitasatospora sp. NPDC028055
CAAGGCCTGCACAAGATGTGGCGCCACAACGACCACATCTACGCCGAGATCACCCTCCCCACCGACCCCGATACGTACGCCATCCACCCCGCCCTGCTCGACGCCACACTCCACGCCGCACTGATGAGTCAGGTCCTGCCGAACGACGGCCGGATACGACTGCCGTACGCCTGGGAAGGCGTAACGCTGCACGCTTCCGGCGCCCCCGTGCTCCGGGTATCGGTGACGACTGCGGGGGACAACGCGCTGCGGCTGCGTGCGGCGGACGGTGCCGGCATGCCGGTGGCCGAGGTGGCGTCGTTGGCCATGCTTCCGGCCGACCTTGCCGAGCTCGGCTCTCCGGCCGTGAACCGAGACTCCCTGCTGCGCCTGGAATGGATACCCGCGCCGTCGGCAGACGCAGTACCGCCCACCGAGCTCACGCAGCTCGGCCGCGACCCGTTCGGCCTGCGCTCGGCGACGGGAGCCGGCGTTGACTGGCAGGAGTTCACCGAGCTGTCCGCAGTCCCCGGCGACTCGTCAGACGTGATCCTGTGCGTCGAAGGTGACGCCACGTCTGATGTTCCGGGCGCCGCCCGCACGGCGCTGTACGGCGCGCTCGATCTGGTCCAGGCATGGGTGTCCGACGACCGGTTCGCCAAGGCACGGCTGGTTGTGGTGACCCGGCGTGCGGTGATGACCGGATACAGCGAGCCCGTACCGAACCTTTCCCTCGCGCCTCTCTGGGGGCTGCTCCGCTCCGCGCAGAACGAGAATTCCGGCCAGCTGGTCCTAGTCGATGTGGACGACGACGATCGCTCGCTTGCCGCGCTGCCGTCCGCGCTGGCCGGTGACGCCACCCAGTTCGCGTTGCGTCACGGACAGGTCGTGGTGCCGAGACTGACCAGGATGAATGCCAAGGACCGACTGCCGGAGTCCCTGTCACAGTGGGGCACCGACGGCACCGTGTTGATCACCGGTGGTACTGGAACACTCGGCAGGCTGTTCGCCCAACACCTGGTCACGAAGCACGGGGTGCGGAACCTGCTGCTGGTCTCTCGGCGTGGGCCGGACACTCCTGGCGCCACGGATCTGGTCGCCGAGCTGTCCGGGCTGGGCGCTCAGGTGACGGTTGCTGCGTGCGACGTGGCTGACCGGGCCGCGCTCTCCGCACTGCTCGCGGGAATCCCGGCAGACCGGCCGCTCACCGGCGTGGTTCACGCCGCAGGGGCCCTGGCTGACGGGGTGATCTCCGGGATGACGCCGGAGAGCCTCGACGCCGTGCTGACGCCGAAGCTGGACGCAGCGTGGAACCTGCACGACCTGACCCGGGACTTGGGGCTGTCCGCGTTCGTGCTGTTCTCCTCGATCATGGGCACGATCGGCAACGCGGGCCAGGGAAACTACGCCGCAGCGAACGTGTTCCTCGACGCGCTCGCCCAGCACCGCCGCGCCACCGGGCTGCCGGCGACCTCGCTCGCGTGGGGCTTCTGGAGCGAGCGCAGCGAATTGACCGGCGACCTGGACGACGCGGACCTCGCTCGCATGGCACGCACCGGGCTGAAACCGCTGCCATCGGACGAAGGCGTCGCACTCTTCGACGCGGCGCTCGCCAGCGGTGAGGCCACCGCGACCCTGGCCGTACTCGACCTGGACCGGCTGCGCGCGCGGTCCACGCAGGCGAGCCTGCCGGAGGTGCTGCGTGGGCTGGTCCGGGCGCGGCGCGCGGCGACCGCGGTTGCAGCGACCAGCTCGACGTTCGCCGACCGACTGGCCGGCCGCCCGGTCGAGGACGTCAACCGCGAGCTGCTCGACCTGGTGCGCTCCCACGCTGCCACCGTGCTCGGCCATGCCAGCACCAGCTCCGTACAGCCGGATGTCGCATTCAGGGCACTCGGCCTCGACTCGCTGTCCGCAGTGGAGCTCCGTAAGCGGCTCAACGAAGTCACCGGACTGCGGCTGTCGGCCACCGTGGTGTTCGACCATCCGACCCCGTCCGCACTGGCTGCGCTCCTACGCGAGGAGCTGCTGGGTGGGAGCGCCCAGGTCGTCACCTCGGTGGCTGCGGCGCCCGCTTCGGCGGGGAACGACGATCCAATCGCCATTGTCGGGATGGGGTGCCGGTTCCCCGGTGGCGCCTCATCGCCGGAGCGGTTGTGGGACCTCGTGCAGTCGGGGCGGGACGCTGTCGGCGGGCTGCCGCGCAATCGCGGCTGGGACCTGGACGACCTCTTCGATGCGGACCCAGGACGGACAGGCAAGAGCTACGTCGACAAGGGCTACTTCCTCGACGACGCGGGCGAGTTCGACGCCGGGTTCTTCGGAATTTCTCCGCGCGAGGCGCTGGCTATGCATCCGCAGCAGCGGCTGCTGCTGGAGACGATGTGGCAGACCTTGGAGGACGCCGGAATCGAGCCCGGTTCGCTGCGCGGCAGCAACACGGGCGTGTTCATCGGCGCGATGTCCCAGGAGTACGGGCCACCGATGCACGAGGGTTCGGCGGAGACTGACGGGCTGCTGCTCACTGGTGTCAGTGGGAGTGTCACCTCCGGCCGGTTGGCGTACTTCCTCGGCCTGGAGGGCCCTGCGGTGACGGTCGACACCGCGTGCTCGTCCTCGCTGGTCGCCCTGCACCAGGCAGCCCAGGCCGTACGGAACGGTGAATGCGGGCTGGCCGTGGCCGGTGGCGTGAGCGTGATGTCCTCACCAGGGATATTGGTGGAGTTCTCCCGACAGCGAGGCCTCTCCGTCGACGGACGCTGCAAAGCGTTCGCGGCAGCGGCCGACGGCACCGGCTGGGGCGAGGGCGCAGGACTGGTAGTACTCGAACGCCTCTCCGACGCCCACGCCAACGGCCACCGCGTACTCGCGCTGCTACGGGGATCGGCCGTGAACCAGGACGGCGCCTCCAACGGGCTCACCGCACCGAACGGCCCGTCGCAGCAGCGGGTGATCCGCACGGCACTGTCCAACGCCGGACTCACCGCAGCAGACATCGACGCGGTCGAAGCACACGGCACCGGCACCGAACTCGGCGACCCGATCGAAGCACAGGCACTGCTGGCCACCTACGGACAGGAACACTCCCAGGACCAGCCGCTGTGGCTGGGCTCGCTGAAATCGAACATCGGTCACACCATGGCAGCGGCCGGGATCGGCGGCGTGATCAAAATGGTGGAGGCGCTGCGCCACGGCGTGCTGCCCCCTACGCTGCACGTCGACGAGCCGACCCCCCACGTCGACTGGAACGCGGGGGCGGTCCGGCTGCTCACCGAACCGCGCGAGT
>NZ_JBEZXE010000109.1:0-2462 GCF_040637885.1 Kitasatospora sp. NPDC028055
GCCGTCGCCCCCCCACCCCGGGGGGCGCCCCCGGGTCGCGGGGGCCCGCACCCCACCCGCCACCCCCCCCCCCCGATGTTGTGAGTGGGGGGGGGGGGGGCCCCCCCCCCGCCCCCCGCCCCCTCTTCATGTCCACCCTCACCCGCAGGAAGCTCCCGGATCCGGCTCCGCTCCCGGCCCCGACCCCGACCCCGGCGCACCGTGCCGGGCCCCCGGGATGTGCGGCAGCCGGGCCGCCGACACCACACCCTCCAGGTAGCCGCGGGCCCGCTCCGTCCGCGGATAGGCCTCCAGCAGCGCCCAGAACGCCGGGCCGTGGTCCGGCACCAGCAGGTGCGCCAACTCGTGCAGCAACACGTAGTCCAGCACGTACTCCGGCATGCCCTGCAGCCGGTGCGACAACCGGATCGTCCCCTCGCTGGGAGTGCAGGAGCCCCAGCGCGAATTCTGGTTGGTCACCCAGCGGACCTGCACCGGCTCGGCCCGGCCGGCCAGGTAGGCCGCCGACAGCTCCCGGGCCCGTGACATCAGGGCGTCGTCCCCGAGGATCCGCCGACGCTCCTGGGCCGCGAGCTTCTCCAGCATCTGCGCGACCCAGCGCTGCTCCTCGGCGTGCGACATCCGGGCCGGGATCAGCACGACGGTGCGGTCACCCTCGCGGTAGGCGGAGACCGTACGGCTGCGCCGGGCGCTGCGCCGCACCTCGACCCGGCTGCGGTCGTGCGCCTCCGGGGGCACCGCCCCGGCGGGCGGGTACTGCGGCCTCGCCTGCTGCTTGTCGTGCGACTTCTCGCGCTGCTTCTCGTCCGGGCGCCCGCGCGTACTCGGCGCCGCCATCTGGGACCCGGACGCTGCACGGGCACGCCGACGCGACGCCGGTGGATGGGAGTCCCGCTCGGCTGCCATGGCACACGACGTTACCCGGTACCACTGACAGAAGTCCGGTGCCGTGGCCGAAATCTTTCATGGAGCGATCGGGAACGAAAGGCTGCCGGAGGGTGTCCGGAAACCGACGCCCGGAAGGATGGGCAGTTATCCACAGGGCTCCCGAACAGATGGTGTGATCATGCGCCCGGACCTGTGGATAACTTTCCGCACGCCCCCGCCGCCATGGGGCATGCTGCGGTCAGCCGTCCGGAAACGATCGGAAGGGAGACCACCGTGCGCCTCATGCTCAAGCCCGCGCTGTCCCGCAGCTGGCGGGACTCCGAGACCCTGCAGTTCGGCACCGTCACCCGGTTCGCCGGGGTGCTCGGCAACGCCGACAAGACGCTGTGCGAGTTCCTCGACCTGCTCGACGGGACGCGCGAACGACCCGAGCTCCTCTCCGCCGGCGAACGGATCGGGCTCGGCCGCGAGCCCACCGACACCCTGCTGAGCGAACTGGAGGAGACGGGGCTGCTGGACGACGCGGAGGCGACCGGCCGGGCACTGTCGCACTTCCCCCGGCCCCACCAGGACGTCCTCGCGCCCGATCTCGCCTCGCTCTCCCTGGTCCACTCCGGACCGGGCGCCGCACCGGCCGTCCTGGTCCGGCGCGCCAGGGCCAGGATCGAGGTACGCGGCGCGGGCCGGGTCGGCGCGGCCGTGGCGGCCGTGCTCGCCGCCGGCGGCGCCGGCACCGTCACGGTGGCCGACACCGGCCGGGTCCGGCCCGACGACTGCTCCCCCGCCGGGCTGCCGCCCTCGGACATCGGGCGGCTGCGCTCGACGGTCGCCCGGGAGGCGGTGCAACGCGCCACCGGTCGCCCACTGGCCCCGGTGCCCCGGCGCAAGAGCGACGACCCGCCGCCCGACTTCGTGGTCCTCGCACCCCGGGACGGCAGCGCCGCCTTCGCGGGCGGAACGTACGAGGCCCGGCTGCTGCTCCGGGCCGGGGTGCCGCACCTGTACGTGGGCGTGGTCGAGGAGTTCGGCATCGTCGGACCGCTGGTGATCCCGGGGCGGTCGGCCTGCGGGCACTGCCTGGTGCTGCGCCGGGAGGACGAGGACGCCGCCTGGCCGCGGGTCCTCGCCCAGCTGGCGGACGACGGCCCGGGCCGGGCCCGCACCCCGGCCTGCGACACGGCCCTGGCCACGGCCGTCGCCGGTTTGGCGGCGCTGCACGTCCAGGTGTACCTGGACGGCGGCCGACCGCCGAGCGTCGACGGCTGGTGCGAGATCTCCGCGGGCGACGGCATGCCCCGCCGCCTGCGGCTCCGAGGACACCCGGACTGCGGCTGCCTGTGGCAACCGCTGCCGCCGAGCTGAGACGCGAGGAGGACAAGAGGCACGAGGAACGCACCGGGCGCGGGCCCGGGCGGCTGCGGGGCTCAGCAGCCACCCGACCCGACCCGTGGCCGACACGGGCAAAGGCGCCCGGCCAGGTGAGCCCATGGCCAGGTGAGCCCATGGCCAGGTGAGCCCATGGCCAGGTGAGCCCATGGCCCGGGGGCCGCCGGGGGGCGGGGGGCGGGCGCGGG
>NZ_JBEZXE010000110.1:0-2067 GCF_040637885.1 Kitasatospora sp. NPDC028055
TCCGCCGCGAACGGAGCGATCTTCGCCTCGGCCAGCGAACGCACCGCCTCACGGAGCATCTCGTGCTCCTCGGAGATACGGAAGAGATCGAAGTCCTGGCTCATGATCGCCACTCCTGTTTCACGACGGTACTCAGTACCCTTCATTATGCACGTGCGTGGCAAAAAGGGAACTCAGTGCCTTCACAGGGCGGCACTGAGTTCCCTATCCTTTTCCTGCCGAACTACGCCGAACTGCTGACGTACCAGTGACGTACCACTGGCGTACCACTGGCGTACTTCTGCCGACAGAGCCGGTCCGAGCGCAGGGAGATGACAGCGTGGTCCACTCAGCCATCGATGCCGACACCCGGAGCACGACGCTGTACTTCCAGCGCTGTACCTGGTGCAACAACCCGACCTTCCAACGGCTGCTCTGCCCCACCTGCGGCTCCACCGAGCTGCGACTGGAGCCCAGCGAGGGCACCGGCGTGGTCCGGCGCTGCGCGGTCGAACAGGCCCGGACGCCCTTGGTCCGGCAGAAGTCGCTGATCCGGATGGAGGAGGGGTTCGACGTCTGGTGCATCGTGGACGGGATGCGCAGCACCGTCCCGGTCGGCACCCGGGTGCGGCTGTACTCCTCCCCCGACTCCGAGCAGCCCGAGCTGCGGCTGCTGCCGGTGGAGGAGCCGCCGCCGGTGCAGGACCTCGAACCGCGGCCGCTGCCGCCCACCAAGGGCGGTTTCACCCAGCACCTCGCGGCCTTCGCCGAATAGCCGGCGGAGTCGGTTCCCGGATCTCGGTTCCCGGATCTGGGGCCTCCGATCTCGGGCCTCGGACCGGACCGGGGCGCGGGCGGTGGGAACGGAGAACGACGGAGGGCGTGGCACTCGGTACCGGGGTACCGAGTGCCACGCCCTCCGATCGTTGCGGGGTCCTCGCGGGGGATCAGCCCTTGCGGGACTTCACCTCGGCGGTGAGCTGCGGCAGCACCTCGAAGAGGTCGCCGACCACGCCGTAGTCGGCGAGCTCGAAGATCGGGGCCTCGGGGTCCTTGTTGACGGCCACGATGGTCTTCGAGGTCTGCATGCCGGCCCGGTGCTGGATGGCGCCCGAGATGCCGTTGGCCACGTACAGCTGGGGCGAGACCTGCTTGCCGGTCTGGCCAACCTGGGAGCTGTGCGGGTACCAGCCGGCGTCCACGGCGGCGCGCGAGGCACCGACGGCCGCGTCCAGCGCGTCCGCGAGCTCCTCGACCACGCCGAAGCCCTCGGCGGCACCGACGCCACGGCCGCCGGAGACCACGATGGCGGCCTCGGTCAGCTCGGGACGGCCGGTGGAGACGCGCGGGGTGCGCGAGGTGACCTTGGCCGCGTTGCCGGTGAACTCCACCGACACGTTCTCCACCGCACCGGCGGCCGGGGCGGCCTCCGGGGCGACGGCGTTCGGCTTGACGGTGATGACCGGCACGCCGTTGCTCACGCGGGAGTCGACGGTGTACGAGGCGGCGAACACCGACTGGGTGGCGACCGGGCCCTGCTCGCCGGCGCGGACGTCCACCGCGTCGGTGATGATGCCGGAGCCGAGGCGCAGCGCCACGCGGGCGGCGACCTCCTTGCCCTCGCCGGAGGAGGTGACCAGCACGGCGGCCACGTCGTTGGCCTTGGCGATCTGGGCCAGGGCGTCCACCTTCGGAACGACCAGCTGGTCGGCGAACTCGGCGCCGTCGGCGACGTACACCTTGGCGGCACCGAACTCGGCGACCTTGGCGGCGATGTCGGCGGCCGCGGCACCCGCGCCCAGCACGACGGCGGACGGCTCACCGATGCGGCGGGCCAGGGTCAGCAGCTCCAGGGCGGGCTTGCGGACCGCACCGTCGGCGTGGTCCACCAGGACGAGAATCTCAGCCATTGCTCTATGTCTCCGTGTTCAGCGGGATCGGCTGGATCAGCCGGATCGGGGTCGGGGCGGGGCGGACTAGATGAACTTCTGGTCGGCCAGGAACGCGGCGAGCTGCTTGCCGCCCTCGCCCTCGTCCTTGACGACCGTGCCCGCGGTCCGCGCCGGACGCGCCGCCACCGAGTCGACC
>NZ_JBEZXE010000111.1:0-1837 GCF_040637885.1 Kitasatospora sp. NPDC028055
CCGGGCTGTCAGTCACGGGCATCGCCACCACACTGGCCGCACGCACCGCCTTCGAACACCGTGCCGTCGTGGTCGGCACCACCCGAGAACAACTGCTGGCCGGACTGAAATGCCTCGCGGACGGTGCCCTCTCCGACGACGTGGTGACGGGAACCGCCGGAACCGGCACGACGGTGCTGGTGTTTCCGGGGCAGGGCTCGCAGTGGAATGCGATGGCCCGTGGTCTGTATGCGTCCGCTCCGGTGTTCCGGGCCCGTCTCGACGAATGCGCACGCGCCCTCTCCGCCTATATCGATTGGGACTTGCTGGAGGTCCTGCTGACCGATGACGGCGCGTCCCTGCTGGCGCGGGTGGACGTGGTGCAGCCGGCGTTGTTCGCGGTGATGGTCTCACTGGCCGCTCTGTGGCAGTCCCACGGGCTGCGGCCGGACGCGGTGCTGGGGCATTCGCAGGGCGAGATCGCCGCGGCGTGTGTCGCCGGTGCGTTGTCGCTGGAGGACGCGGCCCGTGTTGTGGCACTGCGCAGTCAGGCCATTCGTGCGCTGGCTGGGCAGGGCGGCATGGTCTCCATCGCGCTGTCGGTCGATCTGGTGCGACCCCGTCTGGAGCAGTGGAACGGTGACATCGGGATCGCCGCGATCAACGGCCCCAGCTCCACCGTTGTTTCCGGCAGTGCGCAGGCCCTCGACCAGTTGCAAGCCGTGTTCGAGACCGACGGCATACGCACCTGGCGCATCCCGGTCGATTACGCCTCACACTCCCAGCACGTCGACCGGATCCGCGACCGAGTACTCGACCTCCTCGCACCCATCCGCCCCCGAACCAGCAACATCCGCTTCTACTCCACCGTCACCGCACAACAAATCGACACCACCGAACTCAACGCGGAGTACTGGTTCCGCAACCTCCGCAACACCGTCGAATTCGAAGCCACCACCCGACAACTACTCACCGACGGCTACCACACCTTCATCGAATCCAGCCCCCACCCCGTCCTCGCCCCCGGCGTGCAGGAGACCATCGACAGCACCGACAGCACCGCCCGCAGCATCGGAACCCTACGCCGCCACCACGGCGACCTGAGCAGCTTCCTGCGCTCCGCCGGCGAAGCCTTCACCACCGGCGCGACCACCCACTGGAGCCCTGCGCATCAGCCCGACGGCGGCGGCCAGGTCACCCTGCCCACCTACCCCTTCCAGCGAGCGCACTACTGGCTCACCCCGGACACCGGCCGACGCGACATCGGTGCCATCGGACTCACCCCAGCAGGCCACCCGCTGCTCGGCGCCGTCACCGAAGGCGCAACCAGCACGGTCCTCAGCGGCCGGATCTCCCTCACCACCCACCCCTGGCTCGCCGACCACCAAGTCGCCGACACCATCGTCCTCCCCGGCGCCGCATTCGTCGAACTCGCCATCCACGCCACCGACCAGGTCGGCTACGGCACCATCCGCGAACTCACCGTACAAACACCCCTCATACTCCCCGAACACGGCGCGATACGACTCCGAGTCGAAGTAGGCGAACCGCACACCGACGACGGCGCACGCCCGATCCGGATCGACGCACGACCCGACACCAACGCCGGCACGTCATGGACCTGCCACGCCACCGGCATCCTCGACACCGACACACCCACCCCGGACTGGGACCTCACCACCTGGCCCCCCACCGGCGCACAACCCCTCGACATCTCCTACGACACCCTCACCACACACGGATACCACTACGGCCCAACCTTCCAAGGCCTGCACAAGATGTGGCGCCACAACGACCACATCTACGCCGAGATCACCCTCCCCACCGACCCCGATACGTACGCCATCCACCCCGCCCT
>NZ_JBEZXE010000112.1:0-1590 GCF_040637885.1 Kitasatospora sp. NPDC028055
GTGGCGGGCGCCGTGGGTGGTGACGAGGTGGCGGGCGAGGTGTGCGGCGAGGGTGCCGGTGCCGCCGGTGATGAGGATGGTGCCGTTGGGGTCGATGGTGGGGGTGGTGGTGGGTGTGGTGGGTGGGGTGGTGGGGGTGAGTCGGGGGGTGAGGAAGTCGCCGTTGCGGAGGGCGAGTTGGGGTTGGCCGGTGGTGAGGGCGGTGGTGATGGTGTGGGGGCTGGGGGTGTCGCCGTGGTGGTCGAGGAGGGTGAGGGTGTGGGGGTGTTCGTTTTGTGCGGTGCGGATGAGTCCCCAGGTGGTGGCGGCGGGGAGGTCGGTGATGGGGTCGTCGGGGTGGGTGGCTATGGCGCCGCGGGTGAGGATGACGAGGTGGGCGTTGTCGGGGTGGTCCTGGGCGAGCCATTCCTGTACGCGGGTGAGGGTTTGTTCGGCGAGGTGGTGGGCGGCGGCGATGGGGTCGTGGGGTGTGGTGGTGTCGTCGTGGGGGCGGACGATGAGGATGTCGGGGGTGGGGGGTGTGGTGGTGGCGGTGGTGTCGGTGGTGGCGGGGACCCACTCCAACGCCAAGGGTGAGTCGAGCGGACCGCCCGGGGCGGCGGCGAGGTCCGGCGCGGTGAGTGCGCGGCTGGTGACCGAGCCGATGCTGAGCAGGGGCGCTCCGTCCCTGTCCGCCACCCCGGCGGACAGGGTGCCGTCGGGGTGGGCGGCCAGCCGGATCCTGGCCGCGGCGGCGCCGGTCGCGTGCAGTGTCACGTCCGTGAAGCGGTTCGGGAACGCCGTCTCTCCTGACTGACCGGCCAGGACACCGTCCAGCGCGGCAGCCAACAGCGCCGGGTGGAGCCCGAATCCGTCCGCGGTGGTGTCCTCCGGGAGGGCCGTCTCGACGTGCCCGTCGGAGAACCCGCGGATGCTTCGGAAGACCCCGCCGTGGTCGTACCCGGCCGCGGTGAGCCGTTCGGCCGACTGCTCGGGCTCGACCCAGGCCGCCCGGCCGGGGCCGGTCCCGCCCGCCTTGCCCGAGGCGCTCAGCACACCGGCGGCGCGGCGCGTCCAGCCGTCGGCCTGCCGGGTGTGCACCTGGACGGTGTGCTTCCCGTCCTCGTCCGCGCCGGACACGCGGACGCGCAGATCGACCCCGCCGTCCTCCGGCAGGACGAGCGGCCGCTCCAGGGAGAGTTCGTCGAGGTGGTGCAGGCCCAGCCGGTCACCGGTGGACAGGACGAGGTCGAGTACGGCCACCGCCGGCAGGACCGTCGTGTCCTGGAGCGTGTACTCCGCCAGCCAAGGGTGGCTCTCCACACCGATCCGGCCGGTCGCCACCACGCCCTGGCCCTCGGGCAGTTCCACCACGGCGGCGAGCAACGGGTGCGCGGCGTCGTCCAGCCCGGCTGACGCGGCGTCGTCGAGGCCCGCTCCGGCCGCCGCTTCCAGCCAGTAGGTGTGGTGTTGGAAGGGGTAGGTGGGGAGGGGGGTGTGGTGGGTGGGGGGTGGTGTGGGTGTGGGTGGGGTGGTGGGGGTGTTGTGGGTCCAGGTGTGGGCGAGGGCGTGGGTGAGTTGGGTGGTTTCGGGGGTGTTGCGGCGGAGGGT
>NZ_JBEZXE010000114.1:0-1535 GCF_040637885.1 Kitasatospora sp. NPDC028055
AAGTGCGTGACCTGTTATCGGATGATATTAAGAGTGTGCTGGCGGTATCGAAAGACGAAGCACTTATGGCGGATTTACCGTGGATTGCCGAGTCTATCGCCCTGCGTAACGTATATACCGATCCACTTAACGTGTTGCAGGCAGAATTGCTGCACCGTTCTCGCCAACAAGAACACCCAGATCCACGTGTTGAACAAGCACTGATGGTGACTATTGCTGGTGTTGCGGCAGGAATGCGTAATACAGGTTAGTAGCGAGTTACCGATTTAGCTGAGAATTGAAAGGTTACCTATTAAGGTAACCTTTTTACTTATGGCTTTAGCCAGTTTAAGTCGCGTTAGCGTCTTAAACATAAAACCACCTGCTTTGCGGGTGGAGTCAAAGGGTTATACCAAGAAAAACACCTTTCCGTTACGATATAGATGTTCAAGCTAATATTCGTAACTTAAATAAGGAAAGGTGTTTATGGGCATTAAAGCACAAAGCTCAGCGCATACAAAGTGGCTGTGTAAATACCATATCGTCTTTTCGCCGAAATTCAGACGGAAAGTGATTTTTAATAATATTCGTTCAAGTGTGGGTGAGATATTACGAGACCTTTGTAAGTATAAAGGTGTTGAAATAATCGAAGGGCATCTGATGCCAGATCATGTTCATATGCTAGTCAGTATTCCCCCAAAGTTAAGTGTTTCAAGCTTTATGGGGTATTTGAAGGGTAAAAGTTCGTTGATGATCTTTGATAGACATGCGAATTTAAAATATAAATTTGGCAATAGAAAGTTTTGGTCAGAAGGCTACTATGTAAGTACGGTAGGGTTAAATGAAGCAACAATTCAGAAGTATATCAGAGAGCAAGAAAAGTCAGATTTAATGTCAGATAAACTGAGTACGAAAGAGCATATAGACCCCTTCAAGGGGTAAGACAAAGTAGCAAAGACACTTAGCTTGAACGAAGAGAAAGCAGCGTCATTTAGGCGCAGTCGGTAATAAGCCCTTATAGGGCTAGAGCAAACCACCCGCTATGCGGGTGGTTATGATTTTTTTATTGATTTGCTTTCCATTGATCCCATTTTTCCCATTCATTTTTTGGTGTAATGAATTCACGGATTTCATCGTCGGATTTTAAACTAGCAATCTCCTTATTAGTTGCTTCTTCTTTAGCTAATTTAATTGGTTTAGGGTTGGTGGAATATACTGGGCCGCATTTAAATAGGAAGCCCTAATATCGCCATCAAGTGTGTAACCACTGATTTTAGACGTCATGGCATCTTCAGTACCGTATTTTTTTGCGTGCTTGATTATGCCTTCAGCAACGCCCTCTTTCCAAGGTGGCATATCGTAGTAAGGTACGGTACTTTTTAAGGATAAATACTCGCTGAGTGATTGAGCTCCGCTCATCATGTTTAATGAGTATAACTAAGTGGAATTAGAACGCTTTCATAAAGCAAGCAATGCCGTGATGTATTATCAAAAACGCATCACGACAATGAGGGATTAAGGCCTAACCCCTAAAGTATGGCAGATGGCATAGGTGA
>NZ_JBEZXE010000115.1:0-1500 GCF_040637885.1 Kitasatospora sp. NPDC028055
CATGAGGGTCGGCGGTCTGAAAATCATCCAGCCCCCGGAGCGCCCACCCCCGGAACCGCCCCCGGACCAACCCACCCTCCCGAGAGCCCACCCCCCAACCAAAGCCCCGCGCAGCGGCCCCCGGCCCCCAGACGGCCCAGCCCAGTGGCCGCCCCGCCAGGCCCCTTGTGGACTGGTCCTCGAACACCGTCCAGGTCCGTGAACAGAGCGGGGATCGATATGCGTTGGAGAACCGCAGCCGTCGTGGCGGCCGCCACCGGAGCCGCCGCGGGGGCCGCCGTCCTGGTCGTCGGCCGTCGGGCTTCCGAGCGGATGGTCCGTCCGGGTGCGGGCCCAGCCGCCGGCGGCCAGGGTTCGGGGCCGGTGCTGGTGCAGAGCCTGGCGGCGGGGCGGGTGACGTTCAGCCGGCGCCCGGAGAGCCTGCGGCCCGGCCGCTGGGCGGTGGAGTGGGCGGACGGCGGCCACGCGGTGGTGGAGGAGGTCCTGCACAGTGACGCGCAGGGCGTCACCCGGCGCCTGGTCCGGGCGGACCGGGGCACGCTGACGCCCGGTACGGAGGTCCGTTTCACTCCGCGCGTGTACCTGGGCGATCCGACCTCGGCGCTCGGCCTGGCCTTCACCGACACCGTGGCCGAGGGCGAGCTGGGCCCGCTGCCGGTCTGGCTGCTCGGCGGCAAGCGCGGCACCTGGGTGATCCTGGTCCACGGCCCGGAGGCGGACCGCGGGCAGACCCTCCCGGTGCTGCCGGCCCTGCACCGTCTGGGGCTGCCGGCGCTGGTGGTCACCTACCGCGGCGACGAGGGCGCCCCGGCCTCCCCGGACGGCTACAGCCACTTCGGCGAGACGGAGTGGCGGGACGTCGAGTCGGCGATGCGGCTGGCCCTGGACCACGGCGCGGGCCGGGTGATCCTGTACGGCTGGTCGGTGGGCGCGACGACGGTGCTGCAGACGGCGGCGCGGTCGGCCTGGGCGCACGCGATCAGTGGGATCGTGCTGGACTCGCCGGTCCTGGACCTGCCCGCGGCCGCCCGTCGGGACGCCGCCCGGGCGGGTTTCACCGGGGTCTCCGCCGAGCTCGGCGCGCTGGCCGCGCAGGCCCGTACGGGCGTCGACCTGGCGGACTTCTCCCGCTTGGCGGAGGGCGCGGACCTCCGGGTCCCGACCCTGGTGCTGCACAGCCCGGACGACACGATCGCACCGATCGGCACGGTGGAGCGCCTGGCCGCGGCCCGCCACGACGTGGTCAACCTCCAGCGCTTCCCGGGCGCCGAGCACGCGGCCCTCTGGAACTCGGCGCCGGACCACTACACCGAGCTCCTCCGCCGCTGGCTGACCCCGCTGCTCTGACCCCAGCCCCGCCCCGCCCTCAGGGGGCAAACCTTGCTCCCGAAACCCCCAGCAGATCCCCTTGAGTTCTAGGGATCGTTGCAACGCCCCAGCTGGGGAGTGCAATGACCTTCGAGATCCGCGAGGACCGGCAGCCGCAGGGGCCCAGGAAGC
>NZ_JBEZXE010000116.1:0-1394 GCF_040637885.1 Kitasatospora sp. NPDC028055
CTGAGACCTGATGCCGAGCCGATTGTGGTGAAGTGGATGATCCTATGCTGTCGAGAAAAGCCTCTAGCGAGTTTCATGGCGGCCCGTACCCCAAACCGACTCAGGTGGTCAGGTAGAGAATACCGAGGCGTTCGGGTGAACTATGGTTAAGGAACTCGGCAAAATGCCCCCGTAACTTCGGGAGAAGGGGGGCCATTCCTGGTGACGAGTCTTGCACTCCGAGCTGGGGGTGGCCGCAGAGACCAGCGAGAAGCGACTGTTTACTAAAAACACAGGTCCGTGCGAAGCCGTAAGGCGATGTATACGGACTGACGCCTGCCCGGTGCTGGAACGTTAAGGGGACCGGTTAGCTCCATTTCGGTGGGGCGAAGCTGAGAACTTAAGCGCCAGTAAACGGCGGTGGTAACTATAACCATCCTAAGGTAGCGAAATTCCTTGTCGGGTAAGTTCCGACCTGCACGAATGGCGTAACGACTTCTCGACTGTCTCAACCATAGGCCCGGTGAAATTGCATTACGAGTAAAGATGCTCGTTTCGCGCAGCAGGACGGAAAGACCCCGGGACCTTTACTATAGCTTGATATTGGTGTTCGGTTCGGCTTGTGTAGGATAGGTGGGAGACTGTGAAGCAGCAACGCCAGTTGTTGTGGAGTCGCCGTTGAAATACCACTCTGGTCGTGCTGGATGTCTAACCTGGGTCCGTGATCCGGATCAGGGACAGTGTCTGGTGGGTAGTTTAACTGGGGCGGTTGCCTCCTAAAGGGTAACGGAGGCGCCCAAAGGTTCCCTCAGCCTGGTTGGCAATCAGGTGTTGAGTGTAAGTGCACAAGGGAGCTTGACTGTGAGACTGACGGGTCGAGCAGGTACGAAAGTAGGGACTAGTGATCCGGCGGTGGCTTGTGGAAGCGCCGTCGCTCAACGGATAAAAGGTACCCCGGGGATAACAGGCTGATCTTCCCCAAGAGTCCATATCGACGGGATGGTTTGGCACCTCGATGTCGGCTCGTCGCATCCTGGGGCTGGAGTAGGTCCCAAGGGTTGGGCTGTTCGCCCATTAAAGCGGTACGCGAGCTGGGTTTAGAACGTCGTGAGACAGTTCGGTCCCTATCCGCTGTGCGCGTAGGAGTGTTGAGAAGGGCTGTCCCTAGTACGAGAGGACCGGGACGGACGAACCTCTGGTGTGCCAGTTGTCCTGCCAAGGGCATGGCTGGTTGGCTACGTTCGGGAGGGATAACCGCTGAAAGCATCTAAGCGGGAAGCCTGCTTCGAGATGAGCACTCCCACCTCCTTGAGAGGGTAAGGCTCCCAGTAGACGACTGGGTTGATAGGCCGGATATGGAAGCCCTGTGAGGGGTGGAGTTGACCGGTACTAATAGGCCGAGGGCTTGTCCTCAG
>NZ_JBEZXE010000117.1:0-1340 GCF_040637885.1 Kitasatospora sp. NPDC028055
CGCCCCGGCCTCGATCGGAACCGTCTTCGTGCCGGCGACGGAGAAAGCAGCCGGGGTGGCCGGCGCGCGGGTGACGGACGAGCCACCGCCGGCGGCCGTCGGGGCGGCGGGCGCAGCGGAGGGCTGGCCCTGGGCCGTGGGGACGGCCGTGGGAGTGGGAGTGGGGGTGGAGCTACTGGTCGCGGCGGTGGCCGCTCCCCCCGCAGTCGCGATGACCGCGGCGGTGGCGGCGATGAGCGTGATCGGGCGGATACGCATGAATCCGTGTCCTTTCCTGCGGGCGTCCGGTTGATGCCCGCGCCCCGGTACGCCTGCCGACGCCCGGCGGGTCGCACCCCGCACACGTGATCCATGCCACAGGCCGTGGGTGCAACCCGGGGCCGGCGCTGGTGCGTACAGAGCGGGAAGCTCCGCCCACGCCGCACGGCTCCACCATCGCCGAGGAGTGCTTCCCCGCGAGCCGCCAGTGCCGCGAAGTGACCGACGGACAGCCCCGGAGGAGAGGCCCTTGATGACGCCACAGGAGTTCGACGCGTTCTACGCGGCGTCCTTCTCCCGCCTGACCGGGCAGCTCTACGCGCTGACCGGCAACTGGTCCGAAGCGCAGGACGTGGTGCAGGAGGCCTTCATCCGCGCGTGGGACCGAAGGCGCACCTTCGACCCGGACCACGCCCCGGAGGCGTGGATCCGGACCACGGCCCGGCGGCTGGCCGTCTCCCGCTGGCGGCGTCTGGCCCGGGGCCTGCACTTGGCCGGACGCCACCAGCACCGGGAACCACCCACCGTCGAGCCGCCCACCGAGGAGCACCTGATGCTGGTCACCGCGCTCCGCGACCTCCCCGAGGCACAGCGGAGCGCCTTGGTCCTGCACCACATGTGCGACCTCTCCGTCGAGCAGGTCGCGGCCGAGACGGGCGCCAGCGTCAGCGCCGTCAAGAGCCGCCTCGCCCGCGGCCGGACCGCGCTCGCGGCCAGACTCGCCGACCGGATCCCGACCAGCGCGGAAGGAAAGCTCAGTGTCTGACCCCACCCACGACCCCATCCACGACACCGTCGGCGACCGGCTGCGGCTGCTCGGCACCCAGCTGCCCGCACCGGCCCTGCCCGCCGCGGAGATCC
This sequence comes from Kitasatospora sp. NPDC028055, assembly GCF_040637885.1. Taxonomy (NCBI): domain Bacteria; kingdom Bacillati; phylum Actinomycetota; class Actinomycetes; order Kitasatosporales; family Streptomycetaceae; genus Kitasatospora; species Kitasatospora sp. NPDC028055. The sequence continues at coordinate 1,120 of NZ_JBEZXE010000117.1, forward strand.
GCCGACGCGCCGACCGGCGCCGCCACCGCCGGCACGCCCTGGGCGCGGCCGTGGCCTGCACCACGGCCGCCCTGTGCCTGGCTCTCCCGTCCGCGCCGCACTCAGCGGAACCACAACAGGGAGCGGTCACCACGGACGCCTCCCCCGCGTCGGCCTCCCCCCACCCCACGGCTGCTCTCTCCGTCGCCAGCACGAAGACGGTTCCGATCGAGGCCGGGGCC
>NZ_JBEZXE010000118.1:0-1302 GCF_040637885.1 Kitasatospora sp. NPDC028055
CTTGAGTTCTAGGGATCGTTGCAACGCCCCAGCTGGGGAGTGCAATGACCTTCGAGATCCGCGAGGACCGGCAGCCGCAGGGGCCCAGGAAGCTCCGTGCCGAGCGGGAGGAATACTTCCGGCTCGTGCAACAGGGCTACAGCAGCAAAGAGGCGTCCCGGCTGGTGGGCGTTCACCCGCGTACGGGACGTGAGTGGCGCAACGGCCGGACGGACCCGAAGAGGTTCCGGGCGCCCGCTCGACCCGAGCGGGCGCCCGCCACTGTGTCCGGCCCCTCCCGGTACCTGAGCGAGGACGAGCGGATCCACATCGCCGACCGGTTGCGGGAGAAGGCAACCGTGCGCGCGATCGCGGCCGAGCTGGGCCGCAGCCCGTCCACGGTCAGTCGGGAGATCCGGCGCAACCGCCATCCGGAGAACGGCCGTTACCGGCCCCATGCCGCACAGGCCCGGGCCGATGCCCGCCGGCCCCGGCCCAAGACAGGGAAGATCGCCGAGAACCTGGAGTTGCGGGACTTCATCCAGGACCGCCTGGACCGGAAGTGGAGTCCGGAGCAGATCTGCCAGGCTCTACGGGACACCTTTCCCGAGCGGCCGGAGATGCACGTGGTCCACGAGACGGTCTACCAGGCCCTCTACGTCCAAGGACGGGGCGAACTGCGCCGCGAGCTGGCCGGCGCCCTGCGCTCGGGACGGACACGCCGAAAACCGCACCGCCAGGCCAACTGCCGCCAGCCCAGGTTCGCCACCCCGATGGTCATGATCAGCGAGCGCCCGGCGGAGGCCGAGGACCGGGCGGTTCCCGGCCACTGGGAGGGCGACCTGATCCTCGGCAAGGACAACGCCTCTGCCATCGGCACCCTGGTCGAACGCGCCACCCGCTACGTCATGCTCCTGCACCTGCCGAACGGCCGCACCGCCGAGCACGTGCGCGACGCCCTGGTCGAGACCGTCAAGACCTTGCCCGCCCACCTGGTCCGCTCGCTGACCTGGGACCAGGGCTCCGAGATGGCTGCCCACGGCTCGTTCACCGTCGCCACCGGCGTCCCGGTCTACTTCTGCGACCCGGCCAGCCCTTGGCAGCGCGGCAGCAACGAGAACACGAACGGCCTGCTGCGGCAGTACTTCCCGAAGGGCACGGACCTCTCCGTCCACGGCCCGGAGGACCTGGTCCACGTCGCGGCCGAACTCAACGGCCGCCCACGCAAAACGCTCGGCTGGGAGACCCCAGCCGAGCGCCTGCATAAACTCATCGCGGCCTGAGCAAACCGACCACGTGTTGCAACGACCCCTAGAAACCGCC
>NZ_JBEZXE010000119.1:0-1175 GCF_040637885.1 Kitasatospora sp. NPDC028055
GGCCGTGACTGCGTGCCTTTTGAAGAATGAGCCTGCGAGTTTGCGGTGTGTAGCGAGGTTAACCCGTGTGGGGTAGCCGTAGCGAAAGCGAGTCCGAATAGGGCGGTACAGTTGCATGCCCAAGACCCGAAGCGGAGTGATCTAGCCATGGGCAGGTTGAAGCGCGGGTAAGACCGTGTGGAGGACCGAACCCACCAGGGTTGAAAACCTGGGGGATGACCTGTGGTTAGGGGTGAAAGGCCAATCAAACTCCGTGATAGCTGGTTCTCCCCGAAATGCATTTAGGTGCAGCGTCACGTGTTTCTTGCCGGAGGTAGAGCACTGGATAGGCGATGGGCCTTACCGGGTTACTGACCTTAGCCAAACTCCGAATGCCGGTAAGTGAGAGCGTGGCAGTGAGACTGTGGGGGATAAGCTCCATGGTCGAGAGGGAAACAGCCCAGAACACCGACTAAGGTCCCTAAGCGTGTGCTAAGTGGGAAAGGATGTGGAGTCGCAGAGACAACCAGGAGGTTGGCTTAGAAGCAGCCACCCTTGAAAGAGTGCGTAATAGCTCACTGGTCAAGTGATTCCGCGCCGACAATGTAGCGGGGCTCAAGCACACCACCGAAGTCGTGTCATTGCAGCAATAGGGCCAACGCCTGCTGTGATGGGTAGGGGAGCGTCGTGTGCCGGGTGAAGCGGCGGTGGAAACCAGTCGTGGACGGTATACGAGTGAGAATGCAGGCATGAGTAGCGATACAAGAGTGGGAAACTCTTGCGCCGATTGACCAAGGGTTCCTGGGTCAAGCTGATCTGCCCAGGGTAAGTCGGGACCTAAGGCGAGGCCGACAGGCGTAGTCGATGGACAACGGGTTGATATTCCCGTACCCGCTTTGAAGCGCCAACGCTGAACCAGATGATGCTAAGGCCGTGAAGCCGTCCCGGAGCCTTCGGGCAAAGGGAAGTGGTGGAGCCGCCGGTCCAAGTCTGTAGTAGGTGAGCGATGGGGTGACGCAGGAAGGTAGTCCAGCCCGGGCGGTGGTTGTCCCGGGGTAAGGGTGTAGGACGTGGGGTAGGCAAATCCGCCTCACATATAGTCTGAGACCTGATGCCGAGCCGATTGTGGTGAAGTGGATGATCCTATGCTGTCGAGAAAAGCCTCTAGCGAGTTTCATGGCGGCCCGTACCCCAAA
>NZ_JBEZXE010000120.1:0-1168 GCF_040637885.1 Kitasatospora sp. NPDC028055
TCGAGCAGGTGCTCGCCGGGTTTCAGGTCCCGGTCGATGAGTTTGTCCTGGACGGGGGTAGTGGCGGCGACGTCGGGTTCGGTGGCGCAGGTGGTGTGGACGTCGGTGACCAGGTTGGGTAAGTCCTCGTCGCAGGACTCGGTCAGGTGGGCCTTGGAGCCGGTCCACTCCACGGCGTCCGCGCCGGGCGTGCCCTTGGTGCTGTAGCGGGCGTCGGGGTCGTGGGGCGAACGGACGCGCTCGGCCGAAGGCGGCAGTTCCTTGGTGTCCCGGTAGCGCGGCGTGCCGGTGGCGGTGCGCTCGAAGTGCTGGTCCCACAGCTCGCGCACGATCCTGACCTGTGGGAGGCCGTTCATCCACGCGGCGGTGGCATCCGCGTCGATGGCGGCGATCAGGCTCTGCCCGTCGGCGCCGATCTGCTCGGCGAGCCTGGTCGCGGAGGCGTTCTTGCGGCGCAGGAGCCTGCTGGTCTCGACCTTGCGGCCATAACGTTCGTCCCAGCCGGGCCCGAGCAGCGGCACGACCAGGCCGGGGCTGGTGCGGGCGATCTCCTCCAGGGCCGCGCGCAGAGCCTCGCCCAGGCACTCGATGCGGTTCAGCCTGCGCACACACGCCAGCACGTGAGTGGAGTCGGTGCGCTGACGGCCGCCGGCGCGCACCAGCCCGGCGGCCTTCAGACGTTCCAGCATCAGCGACAGCAGGGCATCCGCCCGGTCACCCTCGACCAGGCGGGCGCGGAACTCGCACAGCACGCTGGCATCGAAACCGGTGTATTCGAGCTCCAGTCCCAGCGCGTACTTCCAGGAGATCCGGTCCGCGACCGCCACCGCGGCGTCCCGGTCGGAGAGGTTGTGCAGGAACTGCAGGACCGTGACCATCACCAGCAGGGCCGGCGAGAGGCCGGGCCGCCCCAGATCCGCGTACATCTCCTCGAACTCACCCACGGCAAAGTCCTCGTCGCTGAACAACGCACCCAGCGCCTCCCGCACCCGCATCTCATCGGTCCCACGGGGATGAACCCTGCGAGCCAACGCCACGGTCTCCGCCGGAATCCCAGACACACCACCAGGACGCAGCACGACCCACCCCCACAGTCAGCCAACCCACCCAAATCAACAGGCACTTACTGTCCCACAACCACCCCAACCGACTTCGCCAGCAGAGTCGC